>JAKACG010000004.1 GCA_021821605.1 Microcaldota archaeon
GAAAAACAACAACCATTAAGATGCTGACGACTCTTTTAGAACCTACAGGAGGCAACGCTAAAATAGCAAGCCATGACATAATTAAAGAAAAAAATAGTGTAAGACAAAATATAGGAATTGTTTTCCAAGATCCATCATTAGATGATAAACTTACCGGAAAAGAAAACCTTATTTTCCACGGCATGTTGTATAACCTTAAAAAAGAACTGATGGAAGAAAGGATAAAAAATGTTTTGAAACTAGTAGAGCTTGAAGAAAAAGCAGACGTTCTTGTAGAGAATTATTCAGGAGGAATGAAAAGAAGGCTTGAAATAGCAAGAGGATTGATGCATATGCCAAAGGTTCTTTTTCTTGATGAACCTACTGTTGGCTTAGACCCTCAAACTAGAAGAAAGATATGGGATTACATAGTAGAGTTAAATAAAAAACATAACACAACAATAGTCTTAACTACTCACTATATAGAAGAAGCAGATTTTCTGTGTAGCAGGGTCGCCTTTGTAGATCATGGAAAGATAATAGCATTGGACACTCCTGAAAAGCTAAAGAGCGCCATGGGAGGAGATATGATCTCGTTAAAAATTGAAGGGGCTGTAGAAAAAAGCATATTCAATAGTATAAAATGGATAAAACATACCTCGTTTGTTAATGATATTTTTGAGCTCACAGTTGAAAATGGTGAAAAGAGAATCCCAGAGCTTTTGAAGATTCTTGAAAATAAAGGCATTACAGTGATGTCTGTAAATCTAAGAAAGCCAAGCCTCGAAGATGTCTTTATCAAGGCAACAGGAAGAGGAATAAGAGAAGAGGGAGGAAACTCAAAAGATAAAATGAGAATGTTCAGAGGTAGGCGATAATTATGATAGAATCAAAAGCAATTTATGTAATATGGCTAAGAGAGCTAAAAAGATTTATAAGAGCAAAATCAAGAGTTGTAGGCATGATAATAATGCCATTGCTATTTTTAGTAGGATTAGGATATGGCTTAAATAATTTGGTCAAGCTTGGCGGTTCGGTAACATACTTCGAGTTTCTTGTTCCTGGAATAGTAGGCATGGCTTTGCTCTTCACAAGTATAAACAACGGAGCATCAATAATTTGGGATAAGGAATTTGGATTTCTTAAAGAGATAATGGTTACACCAAACTCAAGAATATCTATAGCGCTTGGAAAGATAGCTGGAGGGGCAACAACAGCAGTTTTACAAGGAGTACTTGTAGTAATAGTAGCTATGGTAATTGGTTTTAGCTTAAGCCTTGCTCCAATTTCACTTTTGGCTATAGTATTCATGCTCTTAATAGCCGTAACTTTCATAAGCTTAGGTCTTGCCATAGGAGCTTTTATGAGCGATTTCCAAGGTTTTGGAATAGTTATGCAGTTCGTAGCTTTTCCTCTTTTCTTTCTTTCAGGAGCCCTTGTGCCAGTAAGCAGCCTTCCTTCTGTTTTAAAGTATGTAGCATACGCAAATCCCTTAACGTATGGAGTTGATGGGCTTAGATATGTTTTGTTAGGCACATCAACATTTCCATTATTAACCGATTTTGCAGCTATATTGTTTTCATCAATAGTAATGATAATAGTATGCGCATGGGCGTTTAGCAAAGGAAACTCAGGATGAAATAACTATAGATAATTATAAGATAATCATAAACAAAAGATAACCTTAAGCAACAGATAAATTTATTATAGTTTTATAGCATATAGTTAGTGATTTTATGTACGCATCGTGGAGTATTGGAGAAAATGCACCTGAAATAAAGGCAAAAGCATGGTTTCCTGAAGCTGAAAAGATAAAGGAGTTTAAGCTTTCCGAACAAAAAGGAAAATGGGTGATAGTCGCATTTTATCCAGGCGATTTCACATTTGTATGTGCTACAGACATAGAAGCATTCATGCAAAGCTACGATGAGTTCAAAAAGAATGGTGCAGAGATAGTAGCAATAAGTACCGATAGCGTTTATTCCCACAAGGCTTGGAGTGAAAGTTCACCAAGAGTTAAAACAAGCAAGATACCGCTTATTGAGGATTTCAACAAAAAAATATCAACAGATTATGGATTTATAAACAATGAAACTGGAGCTGCAAGAAGAGGCAGCGTAATAATAGATCCTGATGGAAAGGTACAGTATGTTTCTATACATAATGATGCATTAGGAAAGGACGTAGACCATATATTTACATCATTCATGGCTTTGAAGTATGTAAGAGATACTCCTTCGGAAGAAGGCCATATCTGTGCAATACCTGCAAACTGGAAGTTAGGAAAAAGAGCCTTAGATATAGATATCGTAAAGGATATAGGAAAGCTTTAGAAGTATATTTTTAAGAAGCTTTTTATATTTCTTATTAATTAAGTATAATATGGAAAGCGAAAGCATCTATGAAAACAAAACATTAAGTATATTGTTAATAACTGCTTCGCTTGTACTTCTTGGCAGCGGCATATATAGTATACAATTTTTTTCAACACAGTACGGAATAGGCGCAGGAGCTTTAATAACAAGCAACGCAGCAAATGTGATAATACCTACAATCTTACAGTACAGCTCTTCGCAAACAAATTTATTCTATCAGGCAATACTTGAATCTTATTTAATAACGGCACTTGGATTCATTCTTTTTGTCATGGCATTCGTGCTATGGCTGCATAAACAAAATGGCTATAAACGATATATGAGAATGTATGTACCAATTCATCTAATACTTACAATAATATACGCTTTATTGCTCTTTGTAATTTATTCCTCTTTTGATTTTAGCTCGTATAGCGGCATACTGAATATAACTTATGTAGCAATTATTTTATCATTTATATTTGATATATACTTGGGCTATAAAATTTATGAGATAGGAATCAGGAAAAAAATCACCAGCATTAATATAGTGCCATCAAAACCGTACTCTAACATGATAAAGTTAAGGGATGAACTCTTTTCAACATTTTCTGGAGATATAGGCATTGTAGATAAACATTTCAATTCCCAGGCACTTGAAAATTTACATAGACTTCTTGGTGAAAATAACAAAGTTAAGAGTATAACCATAATAACTTATAACGAAATGCTTGATTCATCATTCAACAAAGAATACAGAGACTTAAAGAATGAATTAAAAAACAGCGGAATAGAGTTAGAGATAAAGTTAATGAAGCCTGAAGAAGCTGCAGAACAACACGAACGATTCATTTTTGATTCAGATACCGCATATAAAATACCTCCATTAAATATAATAAACAAGAAAAGCGAGCATATAGTAAAAATGAGTAGAAGAGACGCAGTAAAAAGATTCGAGGAGCTTGTTTTTAACTCCACTAAGATATAAGTAGTCAATCCAATACCATTTAAAAATGTTTTAAACATTTATATAAATATAAAAATACTTAATGTGATTTTATGCAAGAAATGTTATCTACTGTTTTAGAAAATAAAATGCCAGTTAATATTTACTCGTTCCCAGAGCTTGAAACTGTCGGTATTTCTATAGGAATAAAGTATGGTTCTGTAGATGAAAACCCAGAAATAAACGGCTCTGCTCACTTCCTTGAACATATGATGTTCAAAGGAACAAGTAAAATGACATGGAAAGAGATCAATGATCAAACAAAGGCGATGGGAGCTTATGCGAATGCGACCACAGATAGGGAAGCCACAAATTATATGTTTCAAGTACATAAATCATATATAGAAAAAAGTATGGAGATACTTTCTAAAATGATATCTGATTCGATACTGCCTCAAAAGGAGTTCGAACTTGAACGCGGACCAATAATAAATGAAAATCTTATAAGAGAAGACAATCCAGAATATCTTTTTTATGACTATATGCCTAAACTGCTTTTCAAAGGACATCCTGCACAGATGCCCGTTGGAGGAAATAACAATTTAACTATAAAAAAAATAACAAGAGAGCATCTCTTTAAGATATACAAAAAATATTACACTCCACAAAATATGGTTCTGACTATTTCTGGAGGGATTGGAAAGGAAAAGGCAAAAAAACTAGCAGAAAAGTACTTTGGAAATTATAATATGAACTTTAATTCGCCTAAAAGAAATAAATTTAATGGAAATAACAAACATAGAGTTATGACTGTTGAAAAAAGAGACATAAAACAAGCAAAACTTGCAATAGGATTTTCATGCCCTAGTTTTGATAGCAAAAAACTTGATGATTATGTTGCTATGATTCTTTCTAATGAGCTTTTGCAGTATAGAATATACGAGGAGGTTAGAGAAAAACGTGGACTTTCATATGACCCACAATCAGTATACACCTCTGGAGAAACAATAGGAATGATCTCAGCTGAAGCCGGTACCGAACCAAAAAATGTAGAGATAGTTAAGAAGATCATATTAGGAGAGTTTGAAAAGATGAGTAAAGGAGAATTTACAGCGATAGAGTTGGATAGAATGAGGACATCTATAAAAATAAGGTATGAAACATTAAAGGAGCGTAGTTTAGACAGCGCAGTTGCAATATCTACTTCTGCTGTTATAAAAGGAATTCCTAATCTTTTTAATATAATCCCTAAAAGGATAGAAAAAATAACTATTGATGATGTTAGAAGGGTTTCAAATAAAAATATAGATTGTGATAAATACAGCATGGTGCTTTTGAAACCAAAAACATAGATGATACTTTACAGTAAATCCTTCTTGATAAATTAGATCGTGTTTAAAGGTTTTTAGGCACTATAAATTAAATGAATTGACTAAAAATTGAAATTAAATTAATATGATTATTTTGATTTTTGAAATAAGGCTTCAAGCTCTGTTGCTATCTTAAATATGCGCTTGCCTTTTTCGGTTGTCTTATAGCCTATTGTTCTTCTGCCGGCCTTTGATCTAATTATAACCTCTTCTATAGCACTTATCTTTGAAAGTTCATCAAGCCTCTTTGATACCGTAGCTGAGCTGAGCCTTTTATTTCTAACACTAATCTTAGTAAAATCATTAAACGTTTTTGGCCCGTCTTCATTTGCTGCTTTCAATATCTCGAGAATTCCTCTTATCATTACCATGTTAAGGTATAGTAAAATATAGATATATAGAGCTTTTGCATAGAACTATATACTGAAATAATAAATAATAGTTTAGTTTCTAAAGTTTTATATCAAATAATATTATTTTATATTTAACTAAAGTATAATTTAAAATAGCAAAGTATTATATATATGAGTAGGTAGAGTATATTACATAAGATGATAAACATGAAAAACGAAGTAAATGAATTAATACATTTTGAAATACCTGCAAAGGATCCAGAAAAATTAAGAAAGTTTTATACTGATGTTTTCGGATGGAAATTTAAAAACTCTGCTGAACTGAACATGCAGTACTGGAGTATAGATACAGGAACTAAACATATCCCTGGAGTAAGTGGAGGCATGTATAAAAAAGGAAGTGAGAATCAGACTCCTGTAAATTATATAAGTACTCCTGATCTCGACGAGTCTATGGCAGAAGTAGAAAGAGCAGGAGGCCATATAACGGTTGGTAAAAAAGAAACGCCAGATCATGGTTCTACAGCCATAGGAACAGATCCGGAAGGCAATGCAATAGGACTGTTTGAGTCTAAAGATAGAGGTATGTTTAGGGCAAAAGGCAAGCAAAGTCAAAGCGGAGCGAATAGAATAAAATCGGATCAAAGAAATGACATGACAAAGGACAGTAAATAATTGCAAATGATAAATGCATTTGCGAATAGTAATTTGGGTTCTGAGAATCGTGTATAAACACCCTTCTAGAACTCAGAATTAATTTGATTTAAGAGTTTTATAATAAAAATTAAATGATTAAAAAATAATAAAATAAAAAAATGTGAAAAATATGGTAGTAAAAACTGGACACGGAATAGGATTATTGTTGGCGGTTATTTTAATAGCGGTTATATTTCTCTTTATCCTTCCACTTTCTGGAGGATTATTATATTCACTATTGATTAATACAGTTGTAGGATTCATTGTAATATTTTTAGTAAATGCTATTTTTGGATTAGGTATAAAATACGATTTGCTTGTTTTGATCTTTGTAGCAATTTTCGGACTTCTCGCTGTTGCAGTTTTGATAATACTTAATTTGCTCGGAGTAGGAACGAATAATAAAAGAATATAGTGGTAGTATGTTGAATATGTTATTAAGTATTGTTTTAGGACCATTGGTCTCTGAGATAATTATAATTGCGGCAATTCTGCTCGTACTTTTTGTTATCTTTAAATTTGGAAATATAATTCTTGGACTTATATTAAATAGCGTGCTAGGTCTTATTGCAATTTATTTAGTTAATGTTTTTTTTAATTTAGGAATTGCATATAATCTAATTACTTTGATTGTAGTTGCAATATTTGGACTCCCAGTGGTTGCGATAATAATAATTCTTAAATTAATAGGTATATCAATTTGATTTTAATGAATTTAATAGATGAAAATAATGGAACAAACAAAACATCCTGGACAATCAAGAGAAAAATTTTATACAGTATCGGCAAGACTAGTCTTTTCTAGCGTATTAGTAATATTGATAGTTGCTATTATTTTAGGTGCTTCGATTCTAGTTAATAAGGGTTCTGTATTCCCAATATTAGGGGTTATAGGCGCTGTGAACAATAGTAATACTTCTTTAGTATCAACTATAAATCCAACAATAAATACCACAACAACGCCGCCAATAGTAATAAGCGTAATATGCTATCCTAATTCAGCTATATTTGGATGTTTAGATCCTTACTTGAACACAAGTTCAGGCGTTTTTACTGTTGCAATAAAGCAGATTAGTGGATATAATTGGACATCAGTTACAGTAAGATTCGTTACTGCAAATACTATTTATTCACAAAGCGGAGTTCCGATATTGTCATGGTCTCCTCCACAAGCAGTGAATGTTACAGGAGGGTTGTTGAATAACACAATCAAGTATATAAATATACCAATAACTTCAGGTCCTATAACTGTTGGCACAAATATAACTGGCTCAATATGGGCTAAGTACCAGCTAGGCGTTGGAAAGGCACAGTTCTATGCGAATATATCATCGGCTGTGATTTCAATAAAAAGAGCCTCTTAAATATGAAAAAATTATGTTAAAGGTGAAATAATGGCAAAGAAGAGCAGAGGAGGAAGAATGACTGCAGCCAAAAGACGCGCAGCAAAAGGAAAAGGAGGAAAGGGAATGGTAAAGAATCGTCCTGCCGGAAAGAGAATAATGAGGACATAATAATCCCTAAACGCCGTTGCAATAATTAAAAGTTGCAACGGTTAATTTTTAATTTTTACATTTTGAGAGTTGAACAAAAAAGAATATATAGTAATTCTGATCTTTCTTTTAACACTATTTTGTCCTAAACTTTTGGTAAATGGGCCCGGTGAGATTTGAACTCACGACATCTGGCTATCTTACTTTTGATCAAACTTTATTTAAAAGTTTGGTTATAAGACCAGCGCTCTAACCATGCTGAGCTACGAGCCCGAAACAAGTATATTTTAATATGAGTTATTATATATAAAACTTACATATAACTTTGAGTATCGTGAAAATATGGATTTAGGAGAAGGATTAAGGAAGGCAATAGCTAAGTTGCAAGGTTCTACGATAATAGACCTAAAAACTATAAGGGAGTTTAACAAGGAACTGCAGAGAGTTCTTATTACTTCTGACGTTGAACTTAGCCTTGTTTCCGCTTTCACAAAAAAGATAGAGGATGCAGCAATAAAGGAAAAAATACCAGATGGAGTTAGCCCTAAAGATTATATTACAAACATGGTTTATGAAGAGCTAGTAAAGCTTATGGGAAAGAGCTACGAACCACAGATAAAGCCAAAGCGCATACTTATGCTCGGAATGTATGGTTCTGGAAAAACAACCAGCTCAGCAAAGCTCGCCAAGTATTATCAGGATCGCGGCTTAAGTGTAGGTTTAATATGCTGTGATGTAGCTAGGCCTGCCGCTTATGAACAGCTTGAGACATTAGCAAAACAGGTAAATGCAGCATTTTTTGGAGTTAAAGGAGAGCTTGATGCAAAAAAAATATTAAAGCAAGGACTTAAAGCCCTCAAGGACAGAAAGGTAATAATATGTGATTCGAGCGGTAGAAGCGCCTTTGATGAAATATTAGTAAAGGAAATAAAGTCCATTTCTGAAGAGCTAAAGCCTGATGAGAAGTTCCTTGTGATAAATGCAGATACAGGGCAAGTAGCTGGAAAACAAGCATTTGAGTTTAATGAGGCAGTAGGAATAACTGGAGTGATAGTAACTAAAATGGACGGCTCTGGAAGAGGAGGAGGAGCTCTAAGCGCAGTAAGCGCAGCTAAAGTGAATATAACATTCATAGGCACTGGAGAGAAGATGAACTCCCTTGAACTATATAACTCCGAGAAGTTTGTTGGAAGACTGCTTGGGATACCAGATATTGAGTCACTTATAAAAAATGTAAATGAGGCTATAAAAGAAGCTAACTTAAAACCCGAGGAGATTAATGCTGAAGAGCTTAATTTTGATACATTCTATTCGCAATTAAAAACAATGTCAAAGATGGGCCCTGTTAAGAACATGTTAGGTATGATGGGCATGGCAGATGTGCCTAAAAACCTTGTGGAACAAGGAGAGGAAAAGATGGCTAGATATAAGGTCATAATAGGCTCTATGACAAAAGAAGAGCGTAAAAATGACAAGCTTTTAAGAGACCATAGCAGAATAACCAGAATAGCTAAAGGAAGCGGCACACAGGAAAAGGATGTAAGAATGCTGATAAATGAGTTCAATAAAATGAAGAAGTTTTACGAGATGTTTAAGAACGACAGAAATGTAAAAAAGAACCTTTCAAAGTTTATGAAAACAGGTTAAAAATAAAAGAAATCAAAAAAGAAAATGAGAACCTATCTTCTCTTGCTTTTGCCTTTTTTTGAAGCCTTTGAAGTTTTTGTTGACTTCTTTGACTTCTTTGTCATTTTTTTCATTTATTTCACTCGACATACAATACATGTAGTATTTATTTAAATTAGTTTAAAGAGTAGATTTACTTTATAAGCTTTTTTAATACTAAGATAAATATTTTTTACCTAAATAAAAGATATGGTATTTTTATACTTTTGTATACGGCAAATTCTTACACAATACGAAATAAACAATCTTTTTATAAGATAAATGATATTTTTTGCCAAATTATTAGAGTATATTGTTTAAAATCTACTTTTTCAAGAGATATGCACATTTATAAATTTTCCAATACAATAATGATATATGCCAGGACTGGAGGAAAAGCTTGAAGAGCTTAGAGAGGAATACTCAAAAACAAGATACAATAAAGCCACCAACAAACACTTAGGTATACTTAGGAAAAAAATAGCTAAAATAAGAAAGGAACTAAGCGAAAAAAAAGGTGGTGGAGGAATAGGTTTTGCAGTAAAGAAAAATGGGGATGCTACAGTAGCGCTTGTGGGATTCCCTAATGCTGGAAAGTCTTCGTTTTTAGGCATGGTTACTGATGCAGAATCAAAAGTGGCTGATTATGCCTTCACTACATTAACTGTAGTGCCCGGCATGTTAGAACATCATGGAGCAAATATACAAATTCTTGATGTTCCAGGACTTATAGAAGGTGCAAGTGTAGGAAAAGGAGGTGGAAGAAAGATAGTAAGTGTCATTAGAGTTGCTGATCTCATTGTTTTTATGATAGATATAAACTCTCCGATACAACTTTACAAACTTCTTGATGAGTTATATAGCCTGGATGTAAGAATAAATGTGAAAAGACCCAATATAAGAATAGAAAAACTTAAAGCTGGAGGCATAAATCTTGAACCAAACAAATATAATGTACCTGACAAAAGGAGCGTGGCTGAGATACTAAACGAATACAAAATCTTCAACGCCAATGTTATATTTTATCAAAATGCTAATGCAGAAGATGTTTCTGATGTTCTTGATGAAACAATAACATATATAGACGCAATAGTGCTTCTAAACAAGATAGACACAGTAGATAAGACATATGCTGAAGGGATAAGAAAGGAACTTGAAAAAACCTCAAAGATGAAGGTTGTTAGCATAAGTGCTGCAAAGGGCATAAATCTCGAAGAAGCTAAAGATGCCATATTCTATAAACTTGATCTTATGAGGATCTATCTTAAACCTAAACTAGGAAAACCCGACATGGAAAAACCATTGATACTTAAGAATAAAAGTAATGTTATGCAAGCTGCCAAAGTTCTCCACTCAAAACACGCATCCAGCTTAAAGTATGCTTATGTTACAGGCAAAAGCGTTAAGTTTGAGAACCAAAGAGTAGGCAAAGAGCACGAGCTTAAAGACCAAGACATAATAACCTTAATATATGAAAAATAACTGTTTTGATGAAAGGCTATGATATTGTTAGAATAGATAATGTAAGTGCCATATTTTCCAGTAAGCTAGGCTACAAGAAGATAATAGGCTCTTGTGAAATAAAGGTAAGTGAGACTTTGTTAAATAACCCCAAAGATAAATATATACTTATATCAAGTGATGAAAACTCGCTTAGAAAGGCTATGAAGGACAATATGTGTATTGGAGTATCAATAAAAGACAACACACTGATGAAAAAAAGCTTGGAGCAGCTACATGACTCTGAAAAATTGCTTTTTATAAATGGCTCTTTAATTACAAGTTCCAGGAAAAACGATCTTCCCAAAGTGGTATATAAAGCCAGAAATTTGATAAGGAACGCAGTAATTTATAAAACAAATACGGCTTTTGTTAGCCTTGCCAACGATTATGCGCATATTATGTCAGCTATGCAGCTAAAGGCCGTTGCTATGTTTATATGTGAAGATGAAAAGCTGACCGACAAGTTATTAGCCTCATTTAATTGGGATGTTTACAAATGATAACAAAAAAGAAAAATCGTTATATATTGTTTGAGTGCACCGAAAGACTAAGTGAGGATATAATGGATATGTTTTATTCTTCTATAAGTTCATTTATGGGTTCTGGCAGTTACTCTAACGCAAATATAAAGATTATCAAGACCTACTCAGAAAATCTCTTTGCTCTTAGAGTTAATAGAGGATATGAAAAACAGGTAGTCCTAGCATCTGCTTTCTCAAAGGTTATGGAAGGAAAGGTAGGATTTTACACACTTTTAACTTCAGGAGCCATAAATGTGCTTTCGAAAAAGGTACAGAGCATTAACTCTAATAAAAACATAGATTAATATATTTTTTTATACCAAACTTAATAAAAATATTAGAAAGCTATTTTCTATATTCTTTATTGGTGAATTAATGAACATAAGTGAATTGAAAGCAGGAGCATCAAATGTACAGTTAGAAGCAGTTGTTGCTGAAAAGGATGAACCTAGGGAGGTCGTTACTAAGTATGGCAAAAGACTGAACGTTGCTAATGCAGTATTGAAAGATGATACAGGAAGCATAGCTATTTCTCTTTGGGGAAATGACATAAACAGCATAAATGTTGGGGATAAAGTAAAGATAACCAACGGATATGTAGGAGAATTTAGAGGTACGCCTCAGCTTTCCACAGGTAAATATGGAAAAATAGAGGTTTTAGAAAAGGGATCTGGAGAGTCACAGCCTCAAGAAGAACAAGCTGAAGACGAAGAAGAAGAAATGTAATTTTCTAATTCTTTTTTTATTTTTTATTTAATTTATTATTTTTTATATAAATCTAATAGTTTGTCGCACTCTTTTTCCATAAAACCTTTATATAATTTCAATTTGGGGTTAGAGTTTTTTATTACGTCATAAGGGTGCATAAAGATATAACGTGAATTATTTTTATTCATATTATTTATTTTGAAAAATGTTTTTGAGTTTGTACCATACACTATGCCTTTCATTCCTGCCCAGATAGCTAAAGAGGTACACATACTACAAGGCTCCATTGTTATATAAAGCCAAGCATTTTCAAGATTATGTGCCCACGACCCCGCATTTATTTTTTTATTTGCATTTATTTTTTTACTTGCTAAACGTATGGCATTAACCTCTGCATGACATGAAGGATCTCCAGTTAGGTTAAGTGTAGTGTATGAAGCCGCAAGAACCTTGTCATCAACAACTACAACTGCACCTATAGGATATTGCTTGTTTTTAAAACCTTTTAATGCAGTAACTATTGCCGTTTTCATAAACATTTTGTTAGGGTGTTTATTTTCCATAATTTATAACCAATTATAAAATTTCTTGAAGTTTTAATATATATTCTTTCCATTCAATTTTGTTCTTTATAACATATCCTGGATGATAATAAAATAAACAACGAACATTTTTATAATTAATAGTATTAAAATTTAGTATATTTTTCTTTAAATCATGCCTATTTGTAATAGCAAAGTAAGCAACGTCACCCAAACAAAGTATGTTTTGGGGTTTATATAATTCTATCTGTCTATAGAGAAATTTGCAACATTTATTTATTTCTTCTTCAGTAGGGCTTCTCCAATCCCTATTTTCTTTTACCGGATAATGTTTTACAGCATTTACAATAACAAAATCTTTATCCGGACATAAAATATTTAACCATGTATTTAATAAATCACTAATTTCTCCTGAATAAAACGGTATCCCGGTTTCTGAGGCTATTTTATCCGGAGCTTCACCAATAACCATTAATTTTACTCCCTTTGACTTAATATGGCTACCTTCTCTTGAAATTGCAGCTTTCCCATTTTTATAAAGTGAACATGCTCTACATGCATTAATGTCTTTTTCTAATTCATAAATAGAGTCCATTCAAACACATTATAGCTCTGCAATACTATTTTTACATATTTATCTTTATTTTTTCTCCTGTTTTTGGTGCATATGCCTTGAATCCTTCAAGTTCAAGCCATTCTTTTAGTGCAATTGAACTGTCTTTATCCCCATGTACACATATTACCTCCTCTGGAGATGACTCTTTTATGTATTTATAAAGATCCGCCTGGCCGGCATGAGCCGAGAAATCATAAAATGCAAACGGATTACGTACATGGAACTTCCTATCATCAATTAATAAAGGCTCATACTGCATAAGCTTTCTTCCGTTGGTAGTTTCTGCTTGATAACCGGTAAGGAAGATCATTGATTTGCTATTTAACCTTGTTATGTAGTCTAAAACAGGACCGCCGTTAAGCATGCCCGCAGTTGTCACTATTATGTTGCCTCCTTTTAATGCATTGTTTCTCTCATAAGGCTTTGTTATCTGAGTAACGTGCTCTACTGCTTTTGAAAGGAGATCATAATTTTGTATGTACTCAGGATAATCCATAACTATCCCGGTTGCTTTTCTAGACATGCCATCAACATAGGTAATGTCTGCGAGGCCGTTCTTTTCCAATAAAGCAAGCATCTCTTGAGATCGACCAACAGCAAAAACAGGTAGCAACGCGACCCCTTTATTGTCTATTACCTCTCTTATATTTTCTATAAGAAGCTTCTCTAATTCAGATCGTTCAGGATGATCTCTTGACCCATATGTTGATTCTATTATAAGAGTATTTCCAGAGACTATATCAGAACCTTTATGCAATGTTTGAGGTGACACCTTTAAATCTCCAGTGTATACTAAGCTCCTTTCAGTCTTCCTATCTTCTAATTTTGTTATTGCACTTCCGCATATGTGTCCAGCATCGCTAAAGGTTATATCATAATCTCCGAACTCTATTTTTGAGTTATATCCATGAGAAAAGTACTTGTTAGAGAACCTTTGTGCATCTTTTTTATTGTATGGCTGTTTTGTGTGATTTTTTAAGTTTATTTTTATAGAGTCTGCTATCAGTAGCTCTGAGAGCTCTAATGTAGGAGGAGTACCGAATGTTGGAGGGTAACCAGAATGATAAAGAGCAGGGGCATTGCCACAATGATCAAGATGGGCATGGCTAAGTATAAACGCATCTATATCTCCAGCAGGCAATGGATACTCTGTTTTATCGTTTATCTTTACTCCGTAATCCATCAATATTTTTTTCTTTCCGTTAAGCAAAACGCCTGAACGCCCTACCTCTCCAGCACCTCCCAGAAAACTAATTTCCAAATAATCACAGAATTATTAAGCAGTAAATATGTAATAATCTTTTTATTTGTTTGCAGGTATTTAATAATGGTTGCATGGCAGACGAAATAAATTTTTTAGACCTAGCGGTCATAACTAGAATTACACCAAACACTCCTTTAGAGAAGTTAGGTGGCTTGATTAACTCGAGCATATTTGATGCTTCTAACATTGCAGGTACATTAAAACAGAAGTCGCTTATTGAGTTTTCAGCAAATTATCCAGGACCCAATAGCATGAATATAACAGAGCAAGGAAATGCTTTGATAAGAGAGGCTAATGAAAGGTCAGCAGACCCTTTCGATAAACTTGATGAAAGCATACTACAGCACTTATCAGGAGGAAAAAGGCTTCCTTCAGAGCTACAGAGTACATTGAATATAAGGCCAAAGGATCTTGCGCTTAGAATTTATAAAGAAAGTAAACAAGGCTTCGTTACATATGAAATAAAGAACGGCACTGTAGAAATAATGCTTACTGAAAAAGGCTTCTTGAAAGCAAAAGGAGACCAAGCGATATCTAATCCAAATACTACAGGAGCAGTACAATCCCAAGGAGTACAGCAAGCTATGCCACATAATGTACAAACTCAAGCGATTCCAACAATGCCAAATGTACAAACAATGCAACAAAATATGCAAAGTAATGCGCAGCCAACAACACAAACAATATTGCAGCAACAATCTCAAAGTACAGCTCAAAATAGTAGCGTATCTGGACAGAGCGTTCAAAATACAGCAACTGTAGAAAAAAAGATGCCTGAACTGAAAAATGAGAATAAAAGATGGATGATAATAGGTGTCTTAGTAATAATACTGGTTGTGGTTTATGTACTTTCAGTGTATGTACTAAAGTAATAAATAGTTGAGATAAATGCAGATGGAATATTTTAAAGCCAAGAAGATACTAGACCAATACAATATAAAAAGTATTGAAAGCTCGTATGTTAATTCAGAAGAAGAAGCATTAAAATTTTGCGGAGAGAACAGAATAGTATTAAAGGCCATATCAGACAACGCAGTACATAAATCAAAGGCAGGATTGGTGATGCTTGATTTAAATAAGGAAACTGTTTCTAAAGCATTTAATGAACTTGTAAAGAAAGCTGAAAAGGTCAAACCTTATAAAATAATAGCTCAAAAAATGTCTGACAAAGGCATTGAAATTATCTTGGGTGGAAGGGTTGATCAGCAATTTGGCAGATTAATATTGATAGGTTTAGGTGGCATTTATGTAGAGGCCTTTAAGGACTTTGCATTGAGAGTCTGCCCAATAAAGGAGTATGATGCATCTGAGATGCTTAAACAGTTAAGATCAGTTAATGTAATAAGCTACAATGGAGAGGCAACAGGTATGTTAGAGAAACTGCTGCTTAGTATTTCAAAACTGCTTTTGGAGCATCCTGAGATAAAAGAACTGGATTTAAATCCTGCAATTATAAGAAAGGATGGTTATGAGATAGTAGATATAAGGATGATTATTTAGGTATTCATATGAAAAATCAATTCAAAAATTTAGAGCCCATGCTTAAGCCAAAAAGTGTTGCAATAATAGGTGCGTCTAGAGATCCTGATAAGGTAGGTAATATAATTATGCAAAATTATGTTAACGCAGGTTATTCTGGAAAGATGTATTTAGTGAATAAAAATGCTGATGAGATAAATGGAACAAAAACATACAAAAGTGTCATACAGATAAAACAGCCAATAGATCTTGCAGTAGTTGCAATACCAGCCCAGTTTGTTCCTGAAGTGATAGAAGAGTGTGGCAAAGCAAAAGTAAAGAGTATAATAGTTGTAAGCGGAGGTTTTGCTGAGGTTGGTGAGGTTGAGCTTCAAAATAAGGTTGTTGAGATAGCTGATAAATACAATATCCCAACACTTGGACCCAACTGCCTTGGAGTAATGGATCCTAGATCAAGAGTTGATACACTTTTTCTTCCTACATATAAGTTAAGCAGAGCCTCGATAGGTTCGGTTAGTTTTATAGCACAGAGCGGCGCAGTAGGAAGCACTGTTCTTGATTTAATTTCTGGAGAAGGATTTGGTCTTTCGAAGTTTATATCTTATGGAAATGCTGCGCAGGTTGATGAAGTAGACATATTGAATTATCTTATGCATGACACCGAAACAAAGGTAGTTGTCATGTATATAGAAGGAATAAAACGCGGCAAAGAGTTCATAGATATAGCAAAAAAAATAACTAAGGTAAAACCAGTCATAGTGCTTAAAGCAGGAAGAACAGATGCCGGAGCATCAGCAGCAAAATCGCATACTGCATCTCTTGCTGGAAATTATGAAGCGCATGAAGCTGTATTTAGGCAGTTCGGCTTTACAATAGCAAATGACCTTAGTGAGTTGTTGTATTATGCAAAGATTTTCGCTTCTGAACCTGCGCCAAAAGGTCCTAAAATAGCTATAATTACAGATGGAGGAGGGACAGGAGTTCTTACGGCAGATGCAATAGGATCTTCTAAAAACATGAAGCTTGGAGAATTTAGCGATGATGTTTCCAAAAAATTAAGAAAACTAATGCCTGTTTTAGTAAATATAAGAAATCCATTAGATCTTGCAGGAGATGCAGATAGCAAACGATACAGTGATGCCATACTTGCACTTAAAGATGATAAAAATATAGACATCTTAGTAGTTATAGCATTATTCCAAACTCCTGGAGCAGACTCAAGACTAGCCGCAGAGCTTATAAGAATAAAACAAGGAATAGAAAAACCCATGATAGTTATAAGCATAGGTTCAAGATACACCGAGATGCATAAGATAATGATGGAAAGTGCAGGCCTTCCTGTTTATGACTCACCGATTTCTGCAATAGATGCATTATCAGCGTTATATACGTATCATAATTTTATAGATAATAGTATGTAAAATTATGTAGTATGTAAACATGAACCATGAAAGGCCCTATGGCAATTATAAAATAACAAGTTATAGCAAATAATTTATGGAAATCCTATAGAGCCCATCCCATAATATTTAATAGCTATTAAGTTGCTAAATTAGAGAGGTTATATTTAAGTTCTAATAAACATGGTACCAATAAATGTTTAAGCTTTAATATTTTATATTAAGTAATTGTTAAGGAAGAACTATGCTTAAAAAATATCTAAATAAAGATGGCAAAGTTAAGTACCGTATCAAACAGTTAGTAAAAAACTCAACAAAAGCGCAGTCGGCCATGGAGTATTTAATGACTTATGGCTGGTCAATTCTAATTATTGCAATAGTTCTCGTATCTTTATTTGAACTTGGAATTTTTGGTAGCAGTTCGTTGTCTGGAAATGGAAGCTGCATCGCACAGACACAGTTCCTCTGCACAAAACCAATTCTTGCAAGTAATGGAATACTTATGGCGACTATTGGTGAAACTTTAGGTCAAATTACACTGACTGGAACTGCATGCCTCAATAATACAGCACAGCCATCATCATCATCCTTCAATTCAGTTTCACCGCCGGTTATTATAAATAATGGAGAAACATTCCAGATAGGATTTTACTGCCCTATTACAAGTAATGCAATAGGCACTTCATTCAATGGGAATCTTTGGATGCAATACAATACCCCAGCAGCTTCTGGACAGATAATAAAAATTGGTTCTGTATCTTTGAAGGTAACTCTTTCAGCTACATCAAGTAGTGGTGGTTCGGGTGGTAGCCCAGTGTACTATACTCCGATAACTCTTTCAAATCAGCAAAGCTCCGCCACAGCCTCCGGATTCCAGCAGATGATATACTTTAATCCTTCTACGTACTCCTCAAATGAAATGGCAAATCTTAGCAACATAGAGTTTACGGCAGGCGCGCCGATAGGAACCTCTGGAAATGTTCCATTATATGCATGGATAGAAAGCGGCGCTTCATCAACTGCAACAAACACAGTCGCATGGGTGAATCTTGCAAGTAATACTCTTGGCGCAGCGGGTTCTGGAACAAATACACTTACAATATACATGAACTTTTTGCCAAACAACTCCCCAGTTACCTCTGGTTACACAGGATATGCGCCGCAGTTGTACTGCGCGTCTGGATGCTTCCAGACCTCATACGCGCAGTATGACGATGGATCGAACGTATTTTTATTATACTTTAATGGCGATACTCCTTTAAGTGATTTTAATTTTGAAGGAAATACTGGTTCACAAGCAAGTATTACAGGACCAACAGGCACGACTATAAACGTCCTTAGCCTAACAGGCTATTCATCAAACTTTGGAATGTTATATACTTCTAAATCTTTGTCTAATCAACCAATCATTGCAGAAAGTAGTTCGCAACAAAACGGAAAAGGAACTGGTGGCACAGGCGCAGATAATGGACAGGTAAGTATTGTTAGTGGAACATCAACTTCAGGTTTAGATGCCATTAGCGTAGACATGGGATACGGTGGTTCATATTTTTCAAATAACTATTTTTCTGGTGGCTCGCAAACTGTAAACCAAAACCCACAAGGAACAGCCAATACTAATTGGAATTATGCTTCAGTAATATATACAGGTTCTTCCGCTACAAGCTGGAGTGGATATATTGCACCACAACTTTATTTTACTACAGGAGGTTATTCTGGAAGCATTTCAAACAATGTATTAAGTTCAGCTTCTACATTATACTTAGGTCTTATTGGAGATGTTACTAGTGGTGACTTTTGGCAAACCTATATAAATTGGATGCGAGCACGTGCCTACCCGCCGAACGGAGTAATGCCGAGTGCTAGCTTTGGAAGTATTACATAAGTTGATTACTCTGAAGAAAATATTTCATCCATTGCGGTTTTAATAATAACTTCCTTTTTATCATCAGAACTTAAAATATCAAATAATTTTGATGGGCTTGCAGCTAAGGAGTATTTACTCTTTGAAAGCTTTTCAAGAAATATTGAGAGTCCATAGTCCTTAATAGAAATGTTTTCCATATTTCCACTTCTGAGCTCTTCTGCTTCTTTACCGTTGCTTATTTCCTCTACATTATTTTTTGTAATCTCTATTATAGCATCATCACTATGTGAGGAAATACTAGCTAAGTTTATATCTATAGGCTTGAAACCCTCTTTCATCTTTCCAGTTATCTCTACCTTTATTATAGGCTTTTTATTTGTTTTATTGTTCTTTATCTCTGCTTCTATTGCAAGCTGTATGTTTTCAGTTATTGTTTTTGGTTCCTTGCCTTCAATATCTAATCTAATTAATGAAAATGGTCTTGAAGATATTTTATTAAAAGTATAAGTTTTTGTTTTTGTGTCATAGATAATAAATCCTTTTTCTTCTTGCTCCACTCCTTTTAACTGAGTTAATACCGTGCTTCCAGGTATAAGAAAGTCCTTGCCATGACATTTCATCTCAACTCTACTATGTATATGTCCGTCAATATATAAATCAAAACCTTCCGGAAGCTCTTCTATATGTGTAAAGTCTTTGCTGAATGGAAGAAGCTCGTATAGTGTTTGATGAATCATGAATATGTTAAACGAGTTTTTATCCGGAACAAAAGCGAGTTCCTTGATTGTGTCTCTAAAGCGTTCATCTGCAATGCCACCTATCCCAAATACAGAAACTCTTTCTCCATCCTTTTCTATAACTGCCTTTGATTTATTTACTTCTACCAAAAGTCCAGCTAAATGAAGCACATCCACAGAATCAATAGCACCTTCAGATCTTCTTTCATGTGTACCAGGTATTGCAATTATAGGTTTTGTAGTATAGAGGGCTTTTCCAGTATACTCAACAACTTTAGCACCAAAATCTTTTTTTGAGGCATCCCTAAAAAGCTCTACTGCTTGCGCCATAACTTCAGGTTCAGGTCTTCTATAATCAAATATATCTCCGGGAATTATGAGCATGTCTGCTAACTCTAATGCTTTTTCAATAGCTTCACGCGCTTGTGTGTAGGCATCTTCAAAAAAACGTTCGTATCCTAAATGAAAGTCGCTGAGTATTCCTATTTTCATATAACACAACTGTTAACGTTATATATAATTTACTTGTAAAAATAGTTATGTTTTGTGGTAACTTAATTAAAATTTGAGACAGTTGAAACTAGTTTAGTAATGTTGAGAGTTGGACTTTTTATATTACTGTAATTATTTATTAAAAAAATTAAACTATAAACGTTGTTATTTTTTACACCTAAAAATGTAAGGGTGGTGGCATTATATGAACTTGAATTTTTTCCTGAATAATATGTTTGAGGTGCAGTTGCAGACCCTATAGAATACTCCATACCATTATAAGTTTTATTATCGATAAATGGAGCTAGATATGTAAAACTTTGAGAAAATTGCGAAGAATACATGTAAAGTGGTTTAGGAGTTTGATAAGTAACACCAACTAATGAAATAATCTCTTCAAGTTTATTTGAGCTAGTAGTTATATTTTCTTGCGAACGATAAAGTAGCTCTTCAGTAATATTATTATAGGGATAGCCAGTAGTAAGATTTAATGGCCACCCATATGTGTTATTTGCTATTTTAGTTTCTGTACTAAATGAACTATTAAAAATAATCAAAAAATAACCTTTCCAATATTGAACATCGAAATTAGTATTATTAAACAAAGAATCGAACTCTTGATTGCTAAGGTACGGACCACTGAATTGTTGAGAATTTGAACTTACTTTGGAGTTTGAGTTTACTGTAGAGTTTGAAGATTGCTGCGTTTTGCCAAAATTTATTTTAAGTATTGTGAATGGAAGAGCGGCAAGTAGTATAATAAGAACAAGAAGCATCCAGTACTTTGAAAGGAAGCTTTGTTTTAGCTCTTCTTTTTCCTTTTCGTTTTGTTCCCATGGAAACAAAGGCTCTGATTGATTATTTGAATTTTTATTTTGTGTGTTGTTTTGTGTGTTGTTTTGTGTGTTATAATCCATTAAATCATTTCATATTTTAATTATATTATTAAAAGAATTATGTTTCCAAAAAGAAGAGAAAGTATAATACCTATCAGTATAAAAGCTGCAAGAGGAGCAGCATTTCTGTAAACTGGTATTTTTTTCTTTATGTCCTTTATTTCTTTTAACATTTCTTTTGTAGCAAGCCTGCCGAAATGCTTTGACCTTTTTTGAAAGTAAGCAAGTTCAGATTGTGGCATAAGATTTATGGCTATCATATCCTCAGGAGTAATTGAAGAGGGCTCTAACTCGATAATCATACGATAATTTATAAGCTTCTCGAATATCATCAATAAAGAGGATAGTATAGCTATGCCCATTAAAAGTATAACACCAAAAATACTTATTCTTAAAATAAAGTATATTAAAACTGCAAGTAATGCGTATGTTATAAGCATCATTAGTGATGACATTAACTTACGTCTTTCAATCTTGAAGTTCTTTTCAATAGCTGTTCTTTTAGCAAAGCCCAAATAATAAATAAGAATTATTATTACAGAGGCATAGCCAGATGCTATAAAAACAGAAAAGATAAATGGGAGCCCTAATTGAGGCACTGTTGCCATAAAGTAGGGGAGAGGCTGTAGAGGGATTAAAAGAGTTATAGCAACGAACTCAAAGATATCTCCACCACCTACAAATCCTTTTTCATAAGAGATATATCCAAAGAAAGCAATAGCCGCTGCGAGTAAAAGAATGTAGTACGGATCGCCTCCTAGAAGAACAACTACTGCCAACGCTACAACAATACTCATATATGCGAAAATATTAGGTATCTCCCTTTTATTAAATACGTCAAAGTATGCGTATATGGAGGCAATAATAATCAGCAGTATTATACGTATTATCTCACCATCCATAAAATAACCTTGCTTTCTATAATTAAACTTACTTGTAGATTAAATATGTATAGCACTTTGTAGAAAAGATTTAAATATTAATGCCATAACAATAGGTATATGTAATTATAGTGTTGCATATGGAAAACGGCATCTGGTCTTCAGTCAGGTTCGTACACACATCACCAGTAGCCGTAGCAACAAAGTTCATGTACAATATAAAGTTGTGCGTGCAAATTGCGTAAGAGTTTTTAAAAAATCTTTTTGTGGTGCTCTTATGCAATTGCCAAAAACTATAGTTAGAAGTGCTGGAAAATTAAACAAAACGCTTAATGATAAGGAGTTAGCTCTGCTTTCTGAAATAGGTCTTGATCAAATTCCAGCAGCTACAAACTTTGTGGAGTTCTTCTCTGAAAGTTATGGAGCATCTCCTAGCGGAGTTTGGTATACTCTTAAAAAACTTAAAAAAGAGAGGGTGGTGGACTTTACCGAAAAGGGGGAGGCATATAAGCCTCTTTCCCTTACGGAAAACGGTATTTCCATCTTAAGACAAAACAGCGCAATCCAAAAAACAAAAATACTCAATAGACCTATTACCGCAGTAGGAGGGCTTTAATATTTTTATATATAAATCAAACTATGAAAAACTCAGAGTATAATGATATAAAAAAGAGATTAAAAAAATATAAAGTTACACCATTTCAAAAGAAGGTACTACTTGCTACATTCATGATACCTAAGGGAAAAACCATATCATATAAAGCTCTTGCAGAAAAGATAGGACATCCTAAAGCGTTTAGAGCTGTAGGCACCGCATTAAAAAAGAATCCATTTCCGCTAACAATACCGTGTCATAGAGTAATAAAAAGTAATGGAGAAATAGGAAGGTATTCTAATGGAGGAACGATTAAAAAACATAGGTTATTGATAAATGAAAACGCTATCAGATAATGCATTAATGATTTTGCAGTTCTTTTAATATCAGAAAAACATTTCTTTCTAAATCACTTATAGTTCCTGAGTTTTCTATTGTATACTCAGAGTTCTCTATTACAGAATCTATACCTACCTTGGTCTCATTGTTTTCTCTATAATTAATAAATTCGAATAATGTTTTAGGATCATCTGAGCGGCCTCTCTTATTCAGCCGTAAAAAACGTTTTTCCTGAGAAGAAATTACTGCCAAAGTCTTTATATCTTTTATATTTTTTTTAAAGTATTCTAGCTCTTTTATGCTCCTTACACCAATTATTGCAATGTTTTCTTCTTTTTGAGAAAGAATTTTTTCGGTGATTTTTTGAGCTATTATGTCTTCGCCTTTTAACTCTCTTATCCTAAGCATAAACTCCTTTGTATTTTTTGGGGTCTGAGGTATTCCTTCCTTTTCCATTTCTAATTTTATTATAGAACCCATCTCTATTATGTGGAATCCCATTTTTTCTAATATCCTCGAAAGCTCGGTCTTTCCGGCTCCAGGTCTGCCAGTTATACACAGTATCATAAAATTACCAATTAAATTACCTTACTATAGATCCCTCTTTTACTTCCTTTTCAGGAGCAAGAAGAATTATCTTTTCATCCTCTCCTGCTGCAAGGAGCATACCGTTGGATAATACATTTGCAATTTTTTTAGGATCAAGATTAACTATGCATACAACTTCCCTATTAAGCAACTCCTCTTTTGAGTAATGGTTTTTAATTCCAGCGACTATGATCCTAGTCCCAACAACATCCCCAAGAAAAACCTCTAATTTATATACAGGACTTCTTGCACCTTCTATTTCCTCTACAGTTTTTATCCTGCCTACCCTAATTTCAAGCTTTGAAAAGTCTTCTATGCTTACCAACAACACACCAATACAACATCATAATATTACAGACCTATTTATAAATAATTGAGCTTGGATATAGTATATCATGAGAGTTTTTATCTGTATTGAGATACCAGAGGAGATAAAAAATAGTATTGCAAAAATACAGGATGCATTAGGACAACGCAACGTACGTATGGTGGATAAAAATATACTCCATTTGACATTGAATTTTTTAGGCGATTTTAAAGAGGAAGATCTGCCTTTTTTGTATGAAAGGTTATCTAAAATTAATGTTAAAGGATTTAAGGTGTCTCTTAGAGGAGTTGACACGTTTAGAAATGGAAAAACTAGAGGCATTATTTTTGTACAGATTTTTGAGGGAAAAGTTGATGTAGAAAGATTATCTGAAAATATCAGTGATTGTCTTGAGATAAAAAACAAAGAGAAGTTCTTTGCTCACGTTACCATAGCAAGAGTAAAGGAAAGTTATGAGATTTGGGATAAAATTGAGGTATATAAAGAGAGATACTTCGGTGAGTTTTTTGTCAGCTCAATTAAGATAAAAAATAGTACACTTACAAATGAAGGGCCGGTTTATAAAGATCTAAAAGAAATTACTCTTTGATTAGCAGCCTTTTCCTTGAAGACTCGAACTCTTCATAAGTACTTTTGTTTATTAGCTCTCCGGGCCTATATATCCTGTTTTCGAGTAGAAGATTGTATGTCATGCCGGTTTTAGTATCGATTAGGATATGTCTTTGCTCCTTTCCGAAAAGATCTGCCTCGGATAGTACACCAATTATTTTTTTATGCAAAGAGTTAAAACAGCTTGCAAGCTCAGCATGATTATTTTGCATTCCTATTAACCTTATCTCAATGTTGGATCTTTTTAGTTTTTTGATTAATGTATTTATAGAGGATAACTCATTTTCTGTTAGTACAGTACTTGTCCTTAAAGCTATTGTATGAGAGGAATTAACATCAAAAAAAACAACAAGCATATCAAAGCCTATATTTGAGGTTCGTATATACCTAGTTTCATCAGAGTAGTTTTTATTTAAAAGAGTATTTGGAAGGAGCTCTATAGATCTATCAACATACCTATTTATCGAGCTATTATGTCTATCTCCGGTATTTAATAAAAGTTGTTCAGAGCCAAAAGGAGCGTTTAGCTTTTCTCGCATTAATACATTCCATAAATCCATTTAAGCACAGCCATTAAAACTTTTTTAAGGTTTTTTAAGGTAATAGTATAATGAAGGCATAAAATAAAAGCTTTTTGAAGTAAATGTGTGGTAAAACTAATATAGGTAGTAATTACAAAAGAATTAAATATATTACCATACATAAAGTATAAAGTCTGGACGCCTATTTTTGGCTGGTTTTTATGAATGTGAATATTATTGAGAATACACCAACTTCAGTCAGCTTTAAGCTTACAGGAGTAGGATTTAACTTTGCTAACGCGCTTAGGAGAATAATTATGAATAGTGTCAGCTGTTTTGCAATAGACTCAGTAACGGTCTATGAGAACTCAAGCGCTATGTTTGATGAGTACTTAGCTCACAGAATAGGCTTAATACCTATAATAACCCCAAAAGGCTATACTAAAAAAGATGAGATACTTTTTAAGCTTGTAGCTGAAGGCCCAATAACTGTATACTCAAAGGACATAAAAAGCACCGAGAAGGATGTACATGTCGCAAATGAGAACATACCAGTAATGAAGCTAGCACAGAATCAAAAGCTAAGATTAGATGCTAAAGCAGTTTATGATATAGGAGCGAGAAGCTCAAAGTTTCAACCAGGATTGGCTACTTACAAGGCAAATGAAAAGGGAGACGAGTTTGAGTTTTACGTTGAGTCATTTGGTCAGATCCCCGCAATGGAGATTATCACTAGAGCATTAGATATAATAAGCAATAATGTAAAAGAGATAAGCAAGGAGCTTAAGAAATAAAGTTAACCCAAGCGGGGGTGGCAGAGTATGGTCAAATGCGCAGGACCGAGGCTCCTGTAGCTTTAGAGCTTGCGTGAGTTCAAATCTCACCCCCCGCAGTAAAATGCAAAAAGGTGCAGTTATGAAAATAGAAAAAGATACAACAAAAAAATGGATATTGACCTTGGAAAAGGCAAAGGAGAGTGGAAAGAATGCTGGTCTATCCGAAAGTGCAATATTTAAAGCCTCAAAACCTAGAAGGCAGCGTGTAAAGGTAACCTTACTTAAGTTGCAAAAGTATGCAAAAGATAATGATAATATAATAGTTCCAGGAAAGATTTTGGGCAATCAAAAGATTAGTAAGAAGTTCAATATTTCTGCTATAGAGTACTCTAAATCTTCTTTGGAAAGACTAAAGGAAGCAGGATGCAACGTTGTTGATATAAAAAATATGATCGAAAAGGATAACTTAAGGATTTTAGTGTGATGTTATGGTAGAGTATTCAATAGACGGAGAGGGTATTATTCTTGGAAGGCTTGCTAGCAAAGCTGCAAAACTTCTTCTTGAAGGTAATACCGTAAATGTATTCAATGCAGAAAAGATAGTTATGAGCGGTCATTTAAGATTCATAGTAGACAAATATAAGGAAAAGGTAGAGTTAAAAGATAAGGCAAATCCAGAGCACTCTCCATATATATCAAGAAGGGCTGATTTATTTGTTAAAAGAATAATAAGAGGCATGCTCCCATATAGACAGCCTAAAGGAAAGAATGCTTATAAAAATCTTAAAATATACATAGGAGTTCCTGAAGGTATGACAGAAACTAATGACTTTAAACTTAAGAAAGGAGAAGAGGTTTATGAAAACCTCATAACAATAAAGACTCTTACAGAGAAGCTAGGATACAACAAGTGAGCATTATGGCAATTGAAAATATAGTAGAAAAAACAGTAAAGGCTCCTAAAGGAGTCAAGGATTTAGATAAGGAGTTAAGCGAGTTTAACCAAACAACTTCGCAAACGCAAAGCACTCAAAAAACCGCTAGAAAGAGCACAGTAAAAAAAGCTCCAAAAACTAAAAAAAGCAGAAATGTAGGAAAGGTATTTATTGAAAAAGGAAAAAGAAAGGAGGCAGTAGCAAGGGCAAGCCTTTTTGGTAATGGCACAGGAGAGATACTTCTTAATGGGATAAATATACAGTACATACAGCCTAAGGAGATAAAAGAGATAATAATGGAGCCTTTGAATATAGCACCCATGGCAAAGGAAATATCCTTAAAGTCCAATATAAAAATAAATGTATATGGAGGAGGAGTAAGCGGGAGAGCTCAAGCTGCAAGAAATGCGCTTGCAAAGGTTATAGTTAAGGCTTCAGGAAGCGAGGAGCTTAAAAATATATTTATGGAGTATGATAGGAATATACTTGTTGACGACCATAGGCGTGTAGAGCCTAAGAAGTTCAAAGGTCCTAAGGCAAGAGCAAGATTCCAGACATCATACAGATAATTTGTGATACTATGATGATTCCAGTTAGATGTTTTTCATGTGGCCAGGTAATTGCTGATAAATGGGAAGAGTACGATAGAAGAGTTAATAAAAACAAGGAGGAGCCTGGAAAGGTACTTGATGATATGAAAATCTCAAGGTACTGCTGCAGAAGGATGATGATAGGCCATGTGGACATAATAGATGACATAATAAATTATAGCAGGAAATAATTGAAAACATATAAATAATACGATGAATAATACT
>JAKACG010000046.1 GCA_021821605.1 Microcaldota archaeon
TAAAATAGGGTATTCTATATATGTCTGCGATAAACATAATAATGTAAAATACAAACAAGGACGAGAGAATGTTGAATAAGGAAAATATTAAAAGATTGCATAAGATCCACGAAAATATAAAAACAGGATATACAGAATACGGAATATATTTCTGGATTATTTCACTGAGTGTCATAATCGGCGGATTTTTCCACCTCGCAGGGATCGGTGCATTCATCTTTACTCTAATTTTCTTTTATTATCTCGGCAAGGGGCATCACAAAATCTTGAATGAACAACCACAATTATAATTTTAGAAAGGTTTAAATATTTATTTAATAAATAATAAATAATGATTGAATGGCAACAGACGAGGAAAGAAAGAGGAGGAATAATATTAATATAGCGGCAATATCAATAACGCTTATAATTATCTTATATGTTTTTCTCAAGTGGATATTCCCTTATATGTGCAAAGGCGGTGTATTATCTGTATGCAGGCTTTAATAAAAGTGATAAAATGACAAAACAAAAAGAAACAAAAGAAAAATTTTTAAAATGTGAAGTGTGTGGCAAAATTTTTTATGAATGCGAAACTGCCTTTGTTTTTGAAGAACCACAGAAGAAAGGAATAAAAGGAAAAAGAACTCTTATATGCGATCCGCTTGAACAAAGTGTATATCAAAAAAATTCAAGAGAACTATGCTTAACAAAATATGCTGAAAATCTAAATGAACGAAGACTTAATTTTAGAAGAGTTTATTTAGTTGATGATGATTACTAAAAATAAAAAATGATTGAATGACAACGAATGACGAGATAATAGATAATGAAGAAATGGAATGGGATGTCTTTTTGCCTGATGAAGAAGGCAGGATAATCCTTAACAAGATGCTTAATAATGCCAGACTTGATGTGCTTAGAAAATTAGAGCGTTCTGTTAGAGGTATGTATAGAGATTCAACTTCGGGGGAAAATGGGGGGACAGTAGACCAAGAGGGATTAGCAAGAGCATTAGGATTAATAGAATCGGAATTTCTTAAATTAAATAATCAAACAAAAAAGAAGGTAGATTGAAATGACAACGAACGAAGAAATAATTGACAAATATCAAAAAGAAACTAAAATAAAAATAAACCAGCGTCAAAGGAAAGAAATTCTGGAATTACTAAACAAATATAAAAAAGGTGTAATAGAAAAAGAGTATTTATTTCAATTCATAACCTTTTATCTACTCAAAGATGTAGGAAAAAGGATGAAAATAAAGGTAGATTGACATGCAGCCAACGATAAAAGAACTCGAAATCGTGCAAAAATGCTATAAGGAGGCAACGAAACGCTTTGAAAAGATAGACGCCAAATGCCACAAGGTACACAAGGAATATGTATATTGCATTCAAAAAAGTTACAAAGTAAGTCCTAAAACCTATATAAATGCTGAAAACCGTTATGAGAAAACCGCTGCAGAACAGCGCAAGGCATACGACGAACTTATGAAAGCGTACAATGAATATATGGCGTTAATAGCTAAAGTTGAGGTAGATTGAATGACGCAACTAATCTCCATATCCCTGAACGACGAAGCCGCAGAGCTCGTCAAGAAGCTCAAAGCCAAGAGGCTCAATGTCTCTGAAGCATTCTGCACCGCTCTGGTTGCGTACTGGAAGAAGAAGCTCAAGGAAGAGGCGGTAAAATGAACAAAAAAGAGAAAGCTAAATCGGAAAGACTATTAAGGAAACTGGGCTTCAGCGAAAAGCAGATAAAAACCATAATAAAGAAAGCAGGGAAAACTACAACAGCAGAAGAGTTAGCCATAATGATTTGGGCATGGGATCTTAGCATAGCTTTTGCAATCGCTAAAACATTCGGACTGCACACAGAGATACCGATGCTGAATAAACTTGCTGAAGAAATATTAAAAGAAAGGCGAGAAAATGAACAACGAAAAAATAATGAAGAGATTAATAAGTGGTAAATATGTCAAATAATAGCATGAAGTTAACTGAGAATATCAGATATGGATGGTTAGGTGCTATAGGTTCTGTTGTATGGTTAGTTATATTCATATTAATGCAATTCACAGCTAATCAACACATATCACAACTTGGTAACATACCAACAGAACTTGCCTCAGTGGCTTTATTTATAGTCTTTTGCATCTTTATCGCTGCAATGATGATATTAGCTGAAGAAATTATACACAAAATAACGAGAGATTGGAACTCTTTTAGGAAAGTTAAATTACATTTAACATATATGCTAAACAAAGCTAGAGCTGATGAAA
This sequence comes from Microcaldota archaeon, assembly GCA_021821605.1. The sequence continues at coordinate 2,264 of JAKACG010000046.1, forward strand.
GAGCAAGAATAGTAGATCATCTCAAGGTATTAATTAAAGAGAGAAAACCAAACGACAAATACGGAAGACAATTAATTGAGCGTATAATCGAAGAAATAGAAGAAAGTGATTAAATGGTAACGAATAATGACGAGATAAAAGATGCTGCAAGTAAATATAAGGTGGTTAGCTATGACTAAATCTTTTTCTCTATACGCTTTCAGATGGATAAGGCTTATCGCCATACTTCATTGCATTGTAGTTATTCCTGCACTTTCAATTGTTTATGGTATAAATTATGGAAAATACAACCAAACAATATTACTTTTAAGCATAATCGGATTAGATGCATTTTTGACTTATCAAATTATATCTTTGTTCTTTAGCAGGAAATATAAAGCATGAAAAAAGCTAAGGCGAGAAAATGAACTACCAAACCGAGAAATATATCCGCAAGCTCTTCTACGATGCCCAGAACGGAATCTGCCCTATCTGCGATAAGCCTCTAACAGGAAAAATCTCTTTGGACCACAACCACGCCACATGCGAGCCCAGAGGTCTTTTGCATCAAGCTTGCAACATGAAAGTAGCCCAGATAGAGACCCACACAAAGAGGCTGAACTACATAATCCCAAGGCAGCTGGAAGCACGCATTAGGGAATACCTTACAGCTCGGAATATTCGCATTTTTGTTAGCGTAGTTAAAAAAAGTGAATAATTATGAAAACAAATGAAAAGAAAAAAAGGCGAGAAATAATAGTATGGATTGCTATCTTTGTTATACTCATTTGGTTTACATTAAGTATACTAAGAACTGGATTTGTGCCCATCTTCGTTCCTCACACGGCTTATCTATCCTCAAAGCTATTCCCACTATCTGGATGGTACAGCGGACTAGACTATGGGCCTATATATAATTTTACATTTTATCCAGCCAATGCCTCTTCGAACACTTCATGCATAGAATATGCAGTATTGAACAAAAAAATTACTACATTCAATTACACGACGCAAACCTTGCACATCTATATTGAAAATATAACCATAAACAACTCAGCTCAGCTCGATAGCATATATGCAAAGGCTGCATCTATGTATTTATTTCCTCAATATATGGGTGCAATTTATAGTGCTCAAGGTAAAGAAATAAAAATCCCCCCAAATCAAATTCTGCTTTGCCATAATAAAGTAGATTGGTGGTTTCCATGAACACAAAACAAATCAAAAGCTGGATAAAGAGGAATAAATGGGAGATGCTGCTTTTTATAGTACTATGGGGCGTACTTGCATACTCAAGGAGCTACGGTATAGGAATAGAGCTTTTTGAAGTAGCTGGATTTATATTGCTGTTCGGTGTATTAAGTTCCATAGTAAATTATAACCATAAAAACCCGCATAAAATCTCGGCATTCATCAAGCACAACCGCTACCTTATAGGGATTATCTTAGGCCTAATTTATATGATAGCGTTCCCCTTTATCTATGTTTATTACTACACTTATATACCTACTGATCTGCTAATAGTGCTAAGCGCAGCAGTAGCAGTTGCAGCATTCTTTGTGTCTTTTACCGCAGCTATCCTGCTGGCTTCATTTCTGCTCAGGCACTTCAGGATTATATACTACCCGAAAGGAAGGAGATTTAAATGAAACTTACTAAAATTAAAGGTGGCTTTCTGATATTACCACTTCTTGGTTTTCTCTTAGGTTTGCAAGTATCAATGATACATAGCTTCGAGAATGCAGTTATTCTAGTAGCTGGTACGTTTCCATTTGTGATCATGATTATTATTGTATTAAATACACATTCAAATAAGTCAAAGCATTATACAAAAAAAGCACTTAGACAAGTGGCTTTTCTTATATCTACCTCATTTATCAATTTTATTATTAGTTTTATTATTGGGATAGTTATCGGTATATTAATATAAAGTGTAAATATGAAATTTAAAGAGATTCTGTCAAGGGTATTTTTTTACACGAAATTAGGCTGGGGAAATTATATTTCCTGGGAACTTGGTGCCATTGCTTATATTACTATTATCTATGAGCTGGTACTCAAGTTTATTCTGCCAGCAAGCTACATAACATATTTGCTAATATTCTTTGGCTTAATGCTTTTAGCTTTTTTTATGGGTATGTTCATGTCAAGGAAAGGAGTCTATGGAGTGGAGCACAAAATCAATACGGAAACAAACCCATACATAAACATTCCTATCGGCTCGAAGGAGATTTTAGGCTATCAGAACGGAATAGCGGCGCTCAACAGGGAAATCAAAAACTACGAGGTCCAGAAAGCCATCTGCGAAGCTCTTAGCCTCAAAGACAAAATACCAATCTTAGAACAGAACATAAAGAGCACACAGGAATACAAAGTGAAGCTGGAGGATATGCTAGATAAGGCGGTAAAATGAACAACAAAAACAAAAAATGTTTTTATCAGAATTGTCCCGAAAAGCCCAAAAATATAAATATAAAAAAATTTTATTGGCCAGAAGAGAAGGTAGGGATAACCAAAGCGGTTTCCAAACTGCATAACGACAAGATAAAATTGCTTTTTAAGGCTCATGCTAACCTAATACCTGCAGAGCTTCAAAGAGTAGCAAGGCAACAGATAGAGCCAGATAAACTAAAGCAGTTCTATAAAGAGTTCTCTAAAGCTAAAGACGAGAATGTTGCTTTAGAAATAGCAAAGAAATACAGTATAGTCGGATTTAGTGCAGAGAAATATGATAATGTTAAAAAGAAACATAGGGGAGATTGAATGAATATAAAAAAAATATTAAGTGAGTATTTTATCACAGTATACAAACTTTATGGAACCCCACTAAAGGCATTTCTGAATTTTGTGATGGTTGCAGGTTTTTATATTGTTTCTGATGTAGCTATTATGTCGTTAGGTTCTGTTGCTTACAACATTTACCATGTTCCAGTATCTCAATTTCATCTCTTTTTATTTAACTCAATACTATTGCCTATACTAGGTTATGTAATTCTTTTTCAACTTCTCAGCATAACTCTTGGTTTTATGTTTTGGTTTGGGGGAGTAACATATAAATATAATAAAAAAACAAAAAGGTGAAAAAATGAGCGAAGATGATTATGAATACGAACAGAATAAAGATTATGAAAATGAATATAATGAAATTCAATATCAAAATGAATATGCAGACTTAAAAAATGAAATGGAATATA
>JAKACG010000047.1 GCA_021821605.1 Microcaldota archaeon
GCACTAAATGTAAAACAGCATTATCGCAAATGGAGCTTAAAGATAAAACGTTAAAATCAAGTTTTGTTAAGATAAACTTTGGAGACGGAGTGATTATAGCTACAACTCGTCCGGAGATGCTTTCTGCGTGCGTTGCAATTTTTGTAAGTCCAGAAGATGAAAAAAACAAGAAGCTTATAGGAAAAAAGGTAAGAGTACCAATATTCGGACATGAGATAACTATAATGAGTGATAGAAGAGTTAATCCAGATAAAGGAACTGGAGTGGTTATGTCTTGTACCTTTGGAGATCTTACAGACATAGATTGGTATAAGGCCTATAATCTTCCATTAAAGATAATAATAGATGAGAAGGCAAATATGCTTGAGCCTCATTTTAAAGGTATGAAGATTAAGGAAGCTAGAAAGGCAATAATAGAAGAGCTTAAAGCCAAGGGCTTGATATTAGAAGAAAAAGATATCGAACATAACGTGAATGTTCATGAAAGATGTAATACTGAAATAGAATTTTTAGTTAAAAAACAGTGGTACATAAAGTACTTAGATCTCAAAGAAAAGTTGCTTGAACTAGGTGGTCAGCTTAACTGGAATCCAGAATATATGAAGGTAAGGTATGATAACTGGGTAAAGGGCTTACAATGGGACTGGTCAATATCAAGACAAAGATTTTATGGAATACCTTTTCCAGTATGGTACTGCAAAAAATGCAATGAACCAATATTTGCTGAAAAAGATGAGCTTCCAGTAAATCCATTAAACACCAGACCCAAAAAAGCTTGCTCCAACTGCGGATCAATAGAAAGCATACCTGAAGAAGATGTCATGGATACATGGGCTACCTCTTCATTAACACCGTTAATAAACAAGAAATGGAGCCTTAAAGACGAAAGAAGTTCAGATATATATCCAATGTCATTAAGACCTCAGGCACATGATATTATCTCTTTTTGGTTATTCACAACTGTAGTTAAATGTTTTCTGCATACTGGAAAACTGCCATGGAAGGATGTAATGATATCGGGCCATGCTTTGGATCCTAAAGGAAAGCCTATGCATAAATCAGAAGGAAATATAATAGAACCAATACCAATAATAGAAAAGTATGGAGCCGATGCACTTAGATACTGGGCAAGCTCATCTAAATTGGGCGAAGAGTCTCTTTTCCAAGAAAAGGATGTAATTACAGGAGCAAGAATAGTAAATAAACTATGGAATGTAGCTAAATTTAGCCATAACATAAAATCAGATGATAGCAATATTACTAACCCATTAGATAAATGGATATTATCAAAACTCATGTTGCTGATTAAAAAGAGTACAGAGATGTTTGAAGAGTATAATTATGCTGGTGCTAAAAGAGAAATAGAGTCATTCTTCTGGGACTTCACTGACAACTATTTAGAGTACATTAAGCATAGAGTCTACAATAACATTGACAATCCAGGATATACATTGAATAAGGTATTTTTTTCTTTACTCAAGCTTTTTGCGCCTTATCTTCCTTACATAACCGAAGAGATTTATCAGGAATTATATAAAAATAATGAAGTGAAATCAATACATCTAAGCGCTTGGCCTGAATTTGATGAAAGTAGCTTTGATGAAAATTCTTTTAATAAAGGAGAGATTGTTTCTAAAGTTATAAAGTATATTAGGTCATGGAAACATGATAATAAAATAGCACTCAATGCACAGATAAGTGATGTGATTATTGAGGGAGATATAGACAAAGCTTATCTTAATGATATAAAAGGTATAATGAGAATTAAGAAAATTGAGTTTGGCAAAGCCAACCTTGAAATACCTGAAAGTAGCATAAAAATAAGTATTAATAAATAGTAAAAGTAAGTAGTAAACGTTTATTTAACAGATTAATTTATATTAAAAGATTAGAACTTTTCTCAGTAAAAATAATTAGAGCAAATTATAAACAAAAATATTTTTCTATTTAACACAGTGCAAATTATCTTTTATGTTTTTACAAAAATGATATTGCTCCTAAAAGCTTAAGCAATGCTATAGCTCCAACGCCAGGAAGGCCAAATAAAGCAGTTGCGGCCAGTATAGGAAATGTAAGTGGTATTCCAAAATTTAATACAAAATCAAGAATAAGAAGCGCTATTACACCTAGTATTATATTTACCACAAAACCGATTATAAACTTTACAATTGACTTTCCTAAAATTAAGAGTATATAAATAAGAACTACGGCAAGAATTGCAAGTAAAAGATATGCCCCTAGAGCCGAAAGGGAAGATGAAAGTATAACCATAGGAAAGAAAATGCTTAGCATGATTTTATATATCTTGTAATGTATAAATACATTGTGGTGCGCGGGTGACTCACGGCTATTATATGGCTGAGGAAGCTCCCTCCATGCAGAGACCGTATGGCTTAAGGCTTAATTCGGAGCAGAAACGATACCCTTTTTCAATACAAGCTATGACATTACGAGCGTTGAAGTAGGGATGAAACGTGCCGATGCGCGGTCAGTGAGCATGCAAGGCGAAAATACGCCGCTTAGTCTAATGTCACCTAAAACAGAAGAGGGGCTACGGCGCACCACACATATAAAAAACCTCAGGTCTAATTCTTATTTGTGAAGTACATGAATGAGCTTGACAATGCTATGGATGTTCTTGATACACTTGAAAAGAAAAAGAACGGAGATACTTTTGAAGCTATTGATAAAAGATCTAATAAGATATATATAGGAATGGTTGAGCAGTTCTTTGATAAGATAAACGTCGTTGCAATAAAGCTCGAAGGAACATTAAAAATAGGAGATATTATAGAGATAGGAACCGAAGAGGAAGCCATAAGGCAGCGTGTTTCTAGCATGCAAATAGACAGGCAGGATATAGAAACCGCTTATGAAGGTGACTCCGTAGGAATAAAACTAAGGTATAAGGTAGACGAAGGAAGCAATGTTTATAGAGTAAATATAGAATAATTAAACTTTTTCTAGGAGTTTTAGATATTTTCTTCTAATATTGCCTTTATATTTTCTTGAGATGGCATTGCTTGTTTTACTAGCGGTCCATTCTTAAAAGAAAGCTCTAGTTCTTCATATGTAGGACGTTGTGTTTTGTAGAACAGCCCTATAGGTATTTTTTCATATTTTGTAACTACATCTTCAAATGCCCTTTCCATAGCCATATTTAGATTTGAAGGATCGTGTCCTTGAGACTCAAGTTTATAGACTCTTGGACGGAACCAGTCATAAGTATTATCATGGTTGAACGTAACGCATGGACTAAAGATGTCTATTAATGCAAAACCCTTGTGTTCAATACCTCCTTTTATTAATTGCGTTAAATGTGCAGGATCTCCTGAGAAACCTCTTGCGACATAAGTAGCTCCAGCACTTATTGCAAGCGCCATGGGATTGATTGGCATCTCTATTACTCCAAAAGGAGTTGATTTGGTTTTATGCCCTAACAAAGCAGTTGGAGAGGTCTGACCAGTAGTAAGCCCATATGTTTCGTTATCCATAATTATGTATGTCATATCTAGATTTCTTCTTGCGGTATGGACTAAATGTCCACCGCCTATACCATACCCATCTCCATCTCCTCCAGTACCTATTACTGTAAGAGCAGAGTTTGCAAGTTTTATGCCTGTTGCTACAGGAAGCAAACGCCCATGAAGACTATGAACACCATATGTACTAAATGAATGAGGCATGGCTGAGCTGCACCCAATGCCAGATACTATAGCAACATTATTCTTTTCTATATTGAGTTCAGTAAGAGCCTTATTTATAGAGGCAAATACCGAGTAATCCCCACAACCTGCGCACCAAATAGGCTTGTTTGTCGAGGTATATACTTGTTTTGTCTGTGCTCCTTGAGCCGCATTTTTAATATTCTGAGTTGTATTATTTTCTACCATAAAATCACAGTTTTGTATGTATAGCTTCTGCCTTTTCTGCTATCTCAATTCCAGTTATAGCTTCGCCGTCGTACTTCAAGATCTTGTTTTTTATCTCTATTCCAGTATTCATCATTATCACTTGAGCAAGCTGGGCAGTATAGTTGCACTCTACATCTAATAATTTTTTGCCTTTTAATATAGATGCGGTTTTTTCCTTGTCAAGAGGCAATATGTAATTGAACGAGATTATACCGAAGTTAAAACCCTTTTTCTTAAGAATAATAACGGCTTCCCTTACTGCTTCGGTAGTTGAACCGAAGGTCACAAAGAAATAATCTGCAGAGTCATTCTCTATTTTAGGAACAAAGTATGGCTCGTTCTTAAGCATCATATCCATCTTGCGCATTCTTTTTTCATGCATCTTTACCCTTACTTCTACATATGCATCAAGACCAGAAAACGCATCGCTTACTAAATCTCCATACTCATTGTGCTCGTCAGTAGGAGCTATGAACTCAGTACCTACCGTTCCAGGTATAGCGCGTGTTGATACACCATCATCGCTGTACTCATATCGCTTGAATCTTCCACCGGAGGTATTTGACATTGCTATCTTGCCTCTCTCTATCTTGACAGAAGAGATATCAAAACCATCAACGGTCTCTACATGCTCAGATATGAACAAATCAAGAAGTATTATGACAGGACATTGATACTTATCTGCTAAATTAAATGCTTGTGTAGCTATAGTAAAGCACTCGTTTATATCTCTTGGAGCTACCACAATTCTTGGATACTCTCCTTGAGAAGCATGCATTACAAAAAGTAGATCTGCCTGCTCGGTCTTTGTAGGAAGACCAGTACTAGGACCGGTCCTTTGAGACTCTACAACAACAAGAGGGGTCTCTATCATACCTGCAAAGCCCAAAGCCTCTACCATTAACGAAAATCCACCACCGCTTGTGCCACACATTGATCTGACACCAGAGTATGATGCACCTATTGCCATGTTTATTGCAGCTATCTCATCCTCTGCCTGTTTAAACAATACACCCTTATGATCATGAGCAGCAAACCAGTGAAGTATACCACTTGCAGGGGTCATAGGATATGCAGCATAGAACTTGCAACCGCTGGTGTATGCGCCTATTGAAAGAGCAGTATTTCCATCCATAGAGTATCTCTGCTTACCATCACTTTTTAAGTTATAGAAAGGGGCTACACCTTGGAAGTTAAAGCCCTTCCCTGCGGCGTCTATGTTACTTTTGACTATTTGCTCTCCTTTTCTTCCAAACATTGAGTTTATTACCGCCTCAAATGCAGACATTTTCATGCCTATTAAGTTTATTACAGTTCCTATTGCAACTGTGTTTCTCATTATGGGATCTCCGCTTGCTGCAACGGCGATGTCAAGCAAAGGTATGCCGATTAGCTTTGCAGATGTAGCTTTAAGCGCATCTAC
>JAKACG010000048.1 GCA_021821605.1 Microcaldota archaeon
AATGTTTGCTTTTAAACACCAAGTAATTAAAAAATTGTGCAGCTCCTCGGTCATCTTCAACGTATCACCAGATATTAGCTTTCTGTTCTTAAGAGAAACTGCAAGCTCTGGAGTTGTCATGCTTTGGTTTTTTAATAAGATTAGAACGGTCTTTGCCGGCTCTATTTTTTTGAGTATGGAACTTAGATTTTTGTCTGGATTATTTAAGAAGGCTGAGCCTTTTTTGGTAATTATTACTTTTTCTTCTTTAATGGTTAAAAGTTCCATTATTCCTGCAGCAGAAATCAAAGGAAAAAGTAGGTCTATATGTTCCTTTGTATATGAAGCTAGTTCCCTCAGTGAAAGACCTTTGGTTTCGTTTAGTATTTTTAATATAGCACGTACTCTGCTTAAACTTACAGATAAAGGAAAGGAGTTTTTTAGAAATAAATTTTTGTTTTCCATGAATATGATTATACAATTACTATTTTAATCCTTTCCAAATATTAGAATAGATTACAAATTAAAGTGCAATTAACTAAAGTTTTTATGAGCTAAGACATCAACGGTCAATGTTCCACTGACCTGGTATGAGTTAAGATTATTATCAGAACAGTTGCTGCATAGTCCATAAAAAATATTATATCTGGAGTTTATTTGTGAACCTACTGAGGGAAAATAATTATTTATATAAACAGTACAGGTAAATGTGCTTTTTTCTGTGACAGATTTAGGGTTACAAGAACCATTATAAGAAGCGTTGCTATAAGTTGGGAAAACAGAGATGGCATTGCTTGGAAAACCTACTTTTGTTCCGACCTCATTTTTTACTGTTATAATCAAAATAGAACCTGACGAATTTACATATACAGAAGCATTACTGCATTGAAACTGAGAGTTTATGTAACAGTAAGAGTATGTACTTGGATGTGAGGTTATTAGAAAAAAAGTAAGTATTACTGCGCCTGCTATAAACAAGGCTATAAATACCCAAGTATAAGTGTCGAAAAGTTCGTAGGATGATTGAAGTTTCATGGTTAAGACAGATTGTAATTACATCATTTTATTTATAAATATTATGTTTACAGTAATAATTTCTGGTAAAATTTAATAACCATTCGTGCTTTCTATAGTTTTTATTGCAGGAAGAGAACATACAGGTGCGACATTGTTTATTGAACTGCATACCATAGCAACATAAAGATCTGCAGCAGCATACTCGCTTTGTGAGAACTGATCATTGAATGTAGCAAGCTGTTGCAAAACCTGAGCATGAGTCATATTTACAAGTTGAAGATCAGCACTAGATGTTGGAGGTGTATTACCAAAATCTATAGCATCTGCACCACTTACCTGATCACTCCCCCATATAGTGTAAGGAGTGCCTTGAAAATTATTTAGTTGCTCTATAAGTTTAAAGGCATCTATATACGCAAGATTTCCAGACTGATTTATCTCTTGTTGTATAATTGGAATAGGCTGGACAACAAAACCACCGGTTATTGGATCTGTATCTTCTATGGCTATGAAGTTAATGTAATTGCTCGTATAATAAGAGCCTAAGTCTACTGTAGAGCTGTTGTAATGGGCAGGAGACCAATATATAGTAGGTACATCGCTGTCCTTAAGAGCACTGTATCCTTCAAAAAGATTACTGAAGTTACCAAATCTTGAAAGCGCCAACGCCATTGCCCATCTGTTTTCTCCACAGAATATACACGTTATTGAACCTAAATATATAACGCTTGGTTTTCCATTAAGAATAAACATTGGGACCTTGTTTGGCTTTGCCGAAACTGTATTTACTATACTTCCATTTATTAACATCTCTCCTGCGGTTTCAAAATAAGAGTTAGGCGCATTATTTATTATTGAAAGATCAGTAGCGTTTAATGGGTTGTTTATATTTGTAAGTCTGTCCCCAAAACTACCAGAGGATGTTATTACCGGATCTGAAGGCAAGAACAACTGCTGAGGAGAGATTAACGAAGAGTTTATATTGAATGCAGTAATATTTGCACTTTTAAGCGCCGTAGTATTTGAAGAATTTACATATATTATCTTAGTTTGATTTTGATATATTATCTTTTGAGGCGCATGAATATAAGCAAGCGTCGCTAATAAGAATGCGGCTATGCTTATTACAAATGTCATATAGGTAAGAACATTTGTTCTTGATGTAATGGTTTTTGTTTTTGACGCCATAAAATCTGATATTACATTTTTAAACGTTTTTTTATTTTTTATATTTTTATTTATTTTAAGTTTATTTTAAGTATTACCTATTTCCAAGAGATATTATAGATTATTTAATATATAAAACTATATTATATGATTAGGTATTTACAGGTATATTAATGTTCTCCGATGCGCATTGCCATTTATATATGGCAGAAGATATAGAAAAGGTCTTGAAAAATTCACAAGATTGTAACGTTGGCTTATTTTTAAATACGGCTATAGATTATGACAGTTCATTTAAAAGTGCCAAACTAAAACTTGAGTCTAAAGGAGTTCATAATATTCTTGGAATAGCGCCTGATTTTTCAATTGTTGATATTGAAAAGATTCATGCTCTAGAAAAACTTGCTACAAATGCTGCAGTAGGCATAGGTGAGATAGGGCTCGATATTAAAATAATAGATAGTGTACCATTAGAAAAACAGGCAAAGGTTTTTGAAGAACAGCTTGAGATAGCAGACAGGCTAAATGTGCCAGTAGTTATACATTCAAGAGGCATGCTAAATGAGATTGAAAAAAGTTTAAATGAAAAGAATATAAAAAAGGCCATGTTTCATTTTTTTGAAGGTAATGAAATAGATGCAAAAAGAATAGAAAAGAAAGGTTACCTTATATCGATACCACCACTTGATTCTTCTCGCTTTAAAAGAGTTATTTCTGCGGTAGATATTGAAAGTCTGGTTTGTGAAACGGATTTTCCTGCAGTTGGAAAAACCCCTTGTGATGTAAATAGGGTTATAGAAAAAATAGCTAAAATAAAATCAAAGGAGATTACCTTTATAGGTGATAAAATAACAGAAACTATTAAAGATTACTTCGGTGTATAATATAGGAGGGTCCGTAGCTCAGCTTGGACAGAGCGGCAGACTTCTAATCTGATGGCCGCGGGTTCAAAAAAACTATTAATAACAGTTTTGAGTATCCCGCCGGACCCGTTTAAAAAAAGGTGAACGTATATGGCAGAAGATAAAAAGCTTGAAGAAACAATAACACAGATAAGACAGCAAATAGATATACTGTTGAATGATAACAGCGTTCCAAGAAATGTAAAGGCAGCTGTTGATGAAGCTAAAAAAGCTCTCGATAAAAAAGAGGATAGCTACTCAGTGAGATCCTCTGCAGCAACGTATAAGATAGATGAAATAAGCAACGACATAAACCTGCCTCCTTATGCCAGGACGGTAATATGGAATATATTAAGTATGCTTGAATCAATAAAAGACTGATTTTTATCTGAAACACATATGAGAGAAATGCCGAGAGTCTGTATAAAGATTCTTAGTAAAGAATCGCTTCTGATGTTTGACTGTGGTGCAAACACCCCAAACGACTCTTATAGTATGTCAGCAAAAGTCTTTGTTATATTAGTGTCGTTTGTAGAGACATAGTTACAATTTAACCCATATCATTATTTATAAAATAAATATCAAATTTTGTGTAGGTATGATGCAATGGCACATAAGGAAAGGGTTGCAGTAATAGATGGCAGCGGCAGAGGCGCAGCTTTAGTCAGAGCATACGCGAAGAGCCATAATGTTGAAAGCATTATAGCAATACCTGGCAATGACCTTATGAAGACAGGTACAGACAAGCCAGTGTATACGTTTCCAACAGTCGATACCACATCAATAGCAGAAATAGTAAAAATCTGCAAATTGAATAACGTATCTTTTGTAGACGTAGCGCAGGACGATGCGGTTGCTAAAGGTCTTGTAGATGTACTGCGAAAGAAAGTAGTGGCACTTTGTGTTCTTGGTCCCACAAAAGCAGCAGGAGAAATAGAATGGAACAAAGCATATGCTAGACAACTTGGCACTAGACATTCCCTACCGCAGCCAAAATACCAAATATGTAACAGCGAGGAGCAGGGTATTGCGTATATGCAAAGGCTTCCCAAAAATACACCTGTATTTGTAAAGGCTTCTGGTCTTGCAAAAGGCAAAGGCGCCATACCTGCAAAAACTTTCAAAGAAGCGGTCAATGCGATAAAATCAATGGCAAGTTTTGAGAACGCAGGCAGAACTTTTCTAATAGAACACTGGCTGCGCAACGAAGACGGTTCTAATGCTGAGGAGTTTTCTTCATTTGCTATAACCGACGGAAATACTATGAAGATTCTTGGAAATGCGCAAGATCACAAACGTGCTTACAACAATGACCAAGGACCGAATACTGGAGGCATGGGTTGTAGCACTCCACCTCTTGTTATTAATGGTTATATAACAAGTAAAGTAGAAGATATATTCAACACTATGGTGAAAAGCCTTAATACAGAAGGAAGAGAATATACAGGCATACTTTATCTTGGGGGCATACTACAACACCAACAAAATAAGCTTGTGCCTAGCATAATCGAATGGAATGCACGCTGGGGAGATCCAGAGGCGCAGGTTATAGTTCCAGGAATAAAGAATGACCTTTTGGAGCTTGGTTTTTCAGTTGTTACTCACACTATAAAAGATCATATGATACAATTAGATGGCAAGGTCCGTGTTGTAGTTGCAGGTGTCTCGAAAGGCTACCCTACTGACTATTCTGCAGTTATAGGAAAGCAAATTTACGGTTTAGATAATGTCATTAATACAGAAGGAGTTGAAGTATATGGGGCAGGAGTATCTATACAAGATGGAAAATACTACGCTACTGGAGGAAGGCTGTTTTACATTGTTGGAGATGGCAAGAATGTATTAGAAGCAAGGTCAAAGGCATATGCCGCAATTCGTCGTGTATCAATAGAGGGAGACAATCTGCACTACCGTGATGATATCGGCTGGAGAGATGTGGCAAGGCTAAGAAGAAGCCAATGACAAAAATGTCGCCGAACATCATAATTAGGTAAAAGTTTCTTAAAATACTTTTAATTAAATTTTTCTAAAGAAATTTATTGGACCCAGCAAACGTTAGTCATTGAATAGAATGTACAAACAATGGTAAATAACGGTATTTTATAATGTTTGTCGTTTGAAATTAAATAAATTAACTTAGTGAACCTACAATATCCATTAGCTCCTTCGTGGAGATAACCCTTATCCTTTTTTGTGCGCCGAAATCCATGTCATGACTCCATATAATTGTATTTTCATAGAGCGC
>JAKACG010000049.1 GCA_021821605.1 Microcaldota archaeon
AAGGTCTGTTCCTACTACATGCATGTTTTCTCCTGTTTCCAAGTCCTTATTTCTATTAATCATAAACTTTGGAATATTATATGCTAATGGATCCTTTATTATTCCTTCGAGCTGTGCAAGCTGTGGGTCGCTAAGTGTGCCTATCTCTGTATTTGGGTCAACTCCAAACTTGTCCTTAAATCCTTTGGCCATGGCGCTTGCCATATTATGTCCTATGCCTTTTATCTGCATTAAACCTCTGATGACATTATACCTTCCGTTAATGTCTCTTCCGGCCATTCTTATTATGCTTACCTCTACCTTTTCCTTTGCCTTAGGCTCTTTGCTTTTTTGCTCTTTTTGATCCATTCATGCACCAGTTAAATCTTAAATTTTTTAAACATAAAAACGCCAGGGCTGGGATTTCCATAATGCTTTTTGAGTTACAAAAAGCCCTTTATTTTGAACCCAGATGGCTCGAGAGCCATACGCTGACAGGTTCAATTTCCAGGCGTACGCGTTACCGGATTCTGCCACCCTGGCATTTTCCTTATATTATATACAGTAAAGCTTAAAACTATTATTAGCTAATACTTTATCCGTATTAGTATTTAAAACTTGCTTTTTAACAGGGGTATTGAGGTGTGAGATGCCTCCAAAGCTAAAATCAAAAAACTTTTCTTTTACTTATTCTAACAGTATATGTGCTTTAAATAGTTTATTTAGTGTTAAAATAATATTCAACCTATAATTACCTTTAACTTTGTTTTATATCTTCTTGTATGTATTTTATCTCTTAATTTTTCCTTTTTGTTGTATAAAATCCGAAATAAATAGAAAGATTTAATAATGAGTTTAGATAATTTCTATTCCTTGAGGAATTAAAATGGAAACTAAAATTAAAACATCACACACATCTATAATACTAGACATAGCAAGATTGCAGACAAAAGAAACAAAAACACCGTTGACGCCTAACGAAGTAACTGCTCTTCAAGATGCGTTGTGGAAACATCTTGCAAGAAGAGAAGCAGCATCTTCGGCAAGACTTAAGAGATTAAAAAGGTAAAATTATCTTTCTTTTCTCATAGCTGGGAAGGCCATAACCTCTTTTATTGAGATATTATCGGTAAGTATCATTGCTAATCTATCGATTGAGATTCCTAATCCTGCTGTAGGCGGCATTCCATACTCTATTGCTTGAAGAAACTCTTCATCAGACGGTGGAGCTTCGTCATCTCCCATCTTGCGTTCAAGCTCTTGCTCCTCAAATTTCTTTCTCTGTTCTATCGGATCTGTAAGTTCTGAGTAGCAGTTAGCTTCTTCTCGTCCCGCAATGTATAGTTCAAATCTTTCGCTAAGCAGTGTATTTCCTCTCTTATCTTTTGTAAGTGGACACATATATGATGGGAAGTCAAGAACAAATGAGGGATTGAAAAGCTCAGGTTTTATATACTTATCAAATAATGCATCTGCAATATGCATGTTGTTTTTTATATTAACCTCAAGTTTTTCTTTTAAAGCCACTTCTTCTGCTTTTTCATTTGTTAGAGTAGATACATCAACTCCTATCTTTTTCTTCAATTCATCTACCCAATAGATTCTTTTGAATGGTGGTGTAAAGTCAAGCTCTTTGCCTTGATACTGCACCTTGTAGCTATTAAAAAGTAGTTTTACCATTCCGCTAAGCAGCTCCTCTACCATCTTCATGTATTCTTCATAATCTTTATAAGCCTCATAGCATTCTATTTGCGTAAACTCTGGATTGTGCGTTGAGTCTATATCCTCATTTCTAAAGTCCTTTGAAACCTCGTAAACCTTTTCAAAACCGCCTATTACCAATCTTTTAAGATATAACTCGTCAGATATTCTTAAGAATCTCTGTTCATCAAGGGCGTTATGTTTTGTTATGAAAGGTTTTGCATTAGCACCTCCATATACCTCTTGCAGTACTGGAGTTTCAAACTCTATATATCCCCTATTATCAAGAAATTCTCTCATATACTTTAATATTTTAGATCTGATTATGAAAAACTCCCTAACCTTTGGATTGACTATTAAATCCAAATGCCTTTTTCTATATCTTTGTTCGGTATCCTTTAGTCCATGGAACTTTTCTGGCAAGGTTCTCAGTGATTTTGCCAATACCTCTATACTCTGTGCATCTAAGCTTACCTCACCTCTTGAGGTTTTTGTTACCTTTCCACTAACTCCTATTATATCTGCAACATCGCAAAGCTCAATTATCTCGAAGTACTTATTTTCAATAGAGTCCTTTTTTACTATGATCTGTAGCTTTCCTTTGTAATCTAAAAGATCAATAAAGTATATGCCACCCATTTTTCTTATTCCTATTATTCTTCCGGCTACGCTTGCAGTTTTATCTTTTAACTCATCAAAGTTTTTTATTATCTCTACAGAGTCATGAGTTTTTTTATAAGAATAAGGATATGGATTTATGCCCATCTCTATAAACTTTTTAAGCTTCTCAACTTTAAACTCATCTACCATAAAATCAGATATATAAGAAATTCAAATTTATTAAATCTTTTCTACACACTTTAACAAAGTGAGCGAGAAATCCCACACGCTTTAGCGGTGGGATGAAAGCGAACCGCAGATAAATAGAAGAATCCCATTTTTCCATCAGGGATTCATGGACTTCATACTTGGTTTTCAGTTGGTATGTTCTCAGTTCATGGACGATTGCCTCACTGGAAATCTGAGGTCTTACATCATTTTCCTGAGCGTGGATTTCGGCGTGTCCCGCCGTATAATGTAATTTTGTCACAAACATACATATACCTTTTTGTCTATATTATTATTGGTTTTCAGTTGGGAAGCCCACGCCGTTTACGGGTGGGAGGATGTCACAATCTAATTAGGTTCCATATTTTGCAATAAAGAGACTAGTCCATTATAGAACGGCGCATCTAAAAGTTGTGCATTAGAATAAATGTTAATACTTACAATATAACTTCCATACGGACTTTCAGCCAAAATAACATGCTGGCCTTTTTGATTTGATATTACATTTCCTCCTATTATGGAAAACGCATAGTCATTTTCAAGAGCACCGTTTGTTACGTTGCTTGACACTCCATTTTTAATGTAGCTGGTTATTTCGTTATTGTAGCCTTTGCTTACTGTAGAGCTGCTATTCATAGAAAGTATAATCATGCTTACATTATAATCAACGGCACTGTTGCTAAAGTTTTCTATAATCCCATACTTTATTCCTGGTGATGGCGCGGTTATATTGGTCTCATTAATCTTTTTCCAACTTCCTCCAAGAGCAGAACTCAGTTCTTGCGTAGTTATATATTCTGGGGTTATTGGTGCTATTTGCGAAACTAGTTCATTACGCAACTGAGATGTTAATGTTTTAATTGATGGAGTATCTCCAATAAATGATGAAGCTGTACTGGCATTTCCAGAAATACCTACCTCTACCAAATAATTTCCATCAAGGCTTACTCCCTCTATTATATTTTTAGGCTGAATGCCTCCGTACACCTCTCCTGAAATATTGAAATAAGCAGCTCCTCCTATAAATGAATTTATGCTTAAATTGATATCATTAGCAGAGCTTAATGACTGTAATCCTTGCGTGTAAGCGCTGCTTGCGTCTGAGCTATTATAAAATATTCCTATACCTATATTGGTAGTCTGACCTTCTGCGTTTGTAAAGTTTTCCAATATGAAATTTTTTGCTCCTGGTGGTATATTGCTTGTTATATTCTGTACTTTTTCAAATGACCATGAACCTCCAATTGTGGTATTCAATTGGTTTGAGGTTATGAACAGAGGCGAGTTATAGTTTATGCTATTTATTGTTGTTATTGTATTACTTGCAGTTGCAAGTTTTGTTGTCGAATTAGGTATTAATGATGTATTAATTCCTTCAGAGATTTCAATAAGATCTATCAATCCAGGAGCGACTAAGCTCTCGTTAACTACTCCATTGTATTTATATATTCCAATACCTAAAACCTGCTTTCCAAACGGCCCTGATATAGTTACTATTTTTTCTCCTGCGTTATTGTATATATCTCCACCTACTATACTTACTGCATAGTTATTAAGTAATGCACCATTCAGAACACTTATATTTGTAGCTCCGTTGAAAGAACTTAATCCATAATTGTATCTTTCACTTGCATTGATTATGCTATTTAGCTCTCCTACATAAAAAGAAACATTATATCCACTCGGGCTAGAAAAGTTTTCTAAAAATAGATGCGTTCCTCCAGAGTTGTTTATTATGATGTTGCTCTCTTTTGTCAAAGTCCAGTTGTTGCCGAAAACATTCTTTAAATTATTGCTAGTTATCGGAGTTAGTTTAAGTACGTATGATAGATTTTTAGGAATTTCTATTTCATTCAAAGTACCTATTAATTTTTCAGTGAAGTTCTCAAAAGAAAGCGTAACATTTGTTTCTGAGTAAATATCCATGCTTACTATATATTTATTGAATGGACTAGAAGCTATTATTGTTTTCTTGCCATTTGCGCTGTAGACCTTTCCTCCTATCGTTGTATATGCATATCCGAAGTTCAAAGCTCCATGAGCTACCGATAAGTTTGTTGCTGAATTTACCGAAGAAGACTCAATATTATAGGCATCACTTGCGTTAGCGGTGTTGTTAAATGCTATTATTATTATATTTATTCTATATCCTGTGGCGTTGGTAAAGTTTATTACACTCAAATTTTTTGCACCATATGGCAGATTGTTTGTAATATTGCTTTGATTTAAAAATGACCATGAACCTCTAAAAATACTATTAAGCTCGGTTATATTTGGTATTGACAAAGCAGTTCTAACTTGGAATTGAGTTTTACTTTCAGAATTATTTACTGTAGTTGTTTGTGTGTTATTGCTAGAAGAAACTGTTGTGGTGGCCTTTGTATTATTGGAGCTTTGCTTGTTTACTGTTGTTGTAGCTCCGTCGTTTGTTATTGTTTTATTATTAGAGGGAGTTGTCGTTGCGGATTTTGTATTGTTTATACCTGGCTGAACTCCACTGCTACCTTTATTATTAAAAGAAGAGATATTTGTATTTACAGAATTATTTTTTATGTTTACAGATTGGCTATTGTGCGATAATATAATAGCTGTCTCTAAAAGTATACCAACAATGATTATAACAGTAAGCAAAACAATCTTATTAAAGTCCATATTATCAATTCACAGCAAAAACTTATTA
>JAKACG010000050.1 GCA_021821605.1 Microcaldota archaeon
TTAAAAATACCCTAATCAGAGAATGGAAATCATGCAAAAGTATATATTTATAAAAGAAAAGTTATATTCATTTCTTGGCTTAATTGAGGATATAAATGCAAGAACATCTTGAAACTGTAATAATATTGGCAGGAGGAGAAGGTAAAAGATTAAGGCCGTTTACCGAACATACTCCAAAACCAATGATAGACATTTTTGACAAGCCTTTGATAGAACACATGATACGCATATTAGAAAAAAAAGGCATTAAAAGAATAATACTGGCTATAGGCTACAAAGCAGGCAAGATAACAGAGTACTTTGATAAGAAAAAGAATGAGTTCTCTGCAAAGATAGAGTACTCTATAGAAAAAACGCCTTTGGGAACCGGTGGTGCTATACGGCTAGCTTTATCAAAATGCACTGATCAAAAGGATGTTCTTGTAATTAATGGAGATAGCATTTTCATTGCAGATTTAAAAAAAATGTATGACTCACATAAAAAAAATAATGCTCTAGTTACTATTGGAGTTACTATTATAGACGATATATCCGCCTCTGGTGCTGTAAAATTGTCAGGGCCCGTAATTACTGAGTTTATTGAAAAACCTATGATAAAAAAAAGAGGCATAATAAATGCTGGGGTGTATTTAGTTAATTTAAACATACTAAATAAATTCCCTAAGGAAGAGAAATTTTCTTTTGAAAAGGACTTTCTCGAAAAAGAATCAAAAAACAATACACTTTATTCTTATTTAATAGATGAGTTTTATACTGTAAACGATATAGAACAGTATAAAGAGATGGTCAAACAACTTAATGGCAGGAGATTAATATGAATAAAGATGAAGTTGCATTATACATAAAAGAGGGTTCTGATGTTCGTTTGGATTCAAATATAGAAAATATATACAATATTGGAGTAATAATTTCAAGGGTAATGGCAAAAGGCGGAAAACTCTTAATAATGGGTAATGGTGGAAGCGCTGCCGATGCTCAACATATAGCTGCTGAGTTAGTAGGACGGTTTGAAAAGGAACGAAGATCACTACCTGCTGTTGCATTGCATGGAAATACCTCTTCTCTAACTGCTATAGCAAATGATTATGGATATGAACATGTTTATGAACGGCAGATAGAGGCATTTGCAAAGCCCGGAGATTTGGTTATAGGGATCTCAACAAGTGGAAACTCTAAAAATATACTTTTAGCTATGGCAAAGGCCAAGGCATTAGGCTGCATTACAGTAGGCATGACGGGAAAGGATGGCGGAAAACTCACAGAGCTTTCAGATTATATGTTCAAAACAAACAGCAAAAGAACCTCATTAATTCAGGAGGTACATATAGCGGTTGGACATATATGGTCAAAGATGGTTGAGGACTCAATATAAAAGATAAAAGGTTGCGTTTATGTCAAAAAAACATCTTGTAACTACCAAGACTCCTTTAAGGATAACCTTTACTGGAGGAGGTACCGATTTACCAGATTATTACACAAAAAATGGCCCTGGAGCTGTAGTATCTGCGGCTATAAACAGTTATATTTATATCTCAGTAAGCAAACATTTTTATCCTGATGAACTTAGAATAAGTTACTCGTTAACAGAAAACGCAATTAAAAATATTAATGACATAAAACATCCTACAATAAGAGAGGCACTTCGTCTTCTTGATATAGAAAGTGGCATTCAAATAGTGAGCATAACTGAAATACCTTCAAAAGGTACCGGTCTTGGCTCAAGCAGCAGCTTTTTAGTTGGCCTGCTAAATGCATTGCATGCTTGGAAAGGCGAGCTTGCATCTCCAAAGCAACTTGCAGAAGAAGCAGTATATATAGAAAGAGAAGTTCTCAAAGAGAAAGGAGGCAAGCAAGATCAGTATATGGCAGCTTATGGCGGTATAAATTTAATGGAGTTCATGAAAAATGGAGAGGTATGTGTAAAACCTATTCCTATATCTACAAAATTAAGGAAAGAGTTAGAGTCAAATTTAATTATGTTCTATACCGGTAACGAGAGAAGCTCAAGCGCAATACATGAAAAGCAAGCATTGGGAATAGGAAAAAATATAGATAAATACGATCGCATGCGTGAAATTGCTTATCAAACTGCAGATGTGATAACCAAAGGCGAGTGGCCTTTGTTGGGCAAACTTTTCCATGAAAATTGGCTTTTAAAGAAACAGCTTTCTAGTGAGATAACGAATAATGTGATAGATACTTATTACTCAAAAGCTCTTGCGGCAGGTGCTTTGGGCGGAAAATTAATCGGTGCAGGAGGTAGCGGTTTCATGCTCTTTAATGTGGTTCCTGAGAAAAGGAAGGCGGTTGCTTCTGCTCTTAATCTTCAAGAACACAGTTTTGAGATAGAGACTCAAGGAAGCAGGGTTATATATGTCGAGTAAAAAACGTATAGCGATATTATACTCTGAAAGCATCTCTAAAGCAGCGCTTGGAAGTACCCGTACTTTATTAGATCTTGGCAACATGTTACTTGATTATTATGATATTAAATTTTTTTCTCTAGGAAAAGAAAATCAACATATCCATACCGATTTAGGAATAGAAGAAGAAAGCTTTTACTCCTTGGCATCTTCTGATTCTAGGAATACAAAATCAAGAGTATTTGATTATATCTCACTAATTTTTTTAAACAAGCAAAGAAGTTATCAAATAATGAATAGTAATAAGGCTATTCATATGGCTATACTAAAATACAATCCCGACTTCATAATAACTCTTGGACGCAATCTTGTAGATTTAGTTATAATGCTGCAAAGAGAGCTCCCATCAGTATGTACAATTTCAATTACCGATGACTTTCGCGTAGTTGAGAACTCAATAAAGATAAGAAGAGAAAGTATAGTTAAAAAAGACAAAGGATTCAAACGCATGATAAAACTTCTCTTTTTCGATGAAATAAGTAAACATCATTTATCATTTTCATTAAAAATATATGAAAAGATGCTTAAACAATTAAGCGCAACTGCGTTTGTAACCGAAATAGATAAAGAGTTGTCGATAAGAAGATATCCAAAAATAGCTAAAAAGTTCTTTGTTCTTCCAACTGCATCATTTCCCGATAATAAAATATTAAATAAGCCAACATATCCAGCTAAAAACAAAATAGAAAAAATAGTATTTATAGGAAACTGTAAACATGAGCCCAATCTTGAAGCTATGAAATTAATAGAGACTGAGATAGCGCCTAAATTAAAAGAAAAAAACTTTGTTATTATAGGCTCTGGTTGCGAAAAGAGAAAGATAAGAAATGTCGAGTACACAGGTTTCATTTCAGAAGAGGAAAAGAACGAAAGAATCGATACTGCGGATCTGTGCATAGCTCCTTTAAGAAATGGATCTGGAATCAAAGTAAAGATACTTGATTATTTTGCAAGATGCAGGCCTGTAATTGGAACAACCGTTGCTTTTGAAGGATATCCAATAAAAAACATGCAGAATGCAATTTTAGAAGACGACATATCTTCTTATGCAAAGCATATACTTACCTTAGAATCAAACAAGGAGCTAAGAGAGAAAATATCCTTAAATGCAAGTGCGGTATGTGATTACTTTTCCTACTCAAAGACCGCTTCAAGGTGGCTTGAGGCCTTGAAATCTATTAAGAAAAGTTCTGATTAGATATAAAACGTCCAACATAACTCTTTATCAAATCGCTTTATATTATATACTATATAGTAATTATTAAAAGTACTATTAAACATGTTTTTATCTTTAAAATCAAAAACTAAAGAAGTATTATCAAAAATTAAAGGCTTTGGCTTCCGTCGTAGACATGCGTGTATCATAGAATTATACTACTACGATAAACGAAGTTTAATCTTTAATATATAAAAAAAATGTTAAACAAAACGAACTATTTAAATACTTTGCATATTAACTAAATCTCAAAATATTAATGTGATATCATGAGAAGCATAAAAGCGAAGCGAATAGCTGCTGTTGCAGCAAGTTTGTTAGTTGGTCTTGCATTTGCAAGCCAAGGAGTGAACTTTGGAACAGTCCCTATAATAAACAATCAAGGGCAACCAGTAGTTCAGATAGTTCTGGGATCGCAGGCAAAACCTAGCGACGGCGTAGTTGCTGCAAACATAGCTGCAGTAATAGGAAGCCTTGCTCACACGAGCCAGAATATAACTGCATATGTAAGCGGAACAAGCGGCGTAAGCTGTGTTGTAACAACCCCTACATGTACATTGTCAAACCAGCAGGTTTGGCTAGGAGAAAGAGGACTTGTCGTTCCGGCAGGATCTTACTCATTTAGTGCATTGATAGGATCAGTGTTGAACCCTGGCGTACTAAGCTCTGGAAACCTTGCAAACACAAAAACAGTTCAAAGCACTGCAGGTTCTTTTGACTTCCCAGATCCAACAACCTCTCCATATCCAATAACAAGCACACCTACAGCTACTTCAGCATATACTGGAATAAGCAGCGGAATCTCTCCATCAACCTCAGTTTCAGCAACAAACAACGGAGGCGGTGTAACCTTCACAAGGTTTACAAACAATGGATTTGATAACGTTTTGCAGCTTACAAGCTCCCAGGTACCTGGATTGCTTTCAAGCGCAGGAACATATCAGGAATCAGAGTCATTGTGGCTAGCAGGATTCCCAGTATATAATCAGAACTCAGGTCAGTTATCTGTTCTTGACACAAATGGCGCATACCAAATAACATTTGGCAAGCCAATACAGAACACAACCTCAACAGGTAAGATATCTGCTCAGTTCTCATTATTAGGAGAAAACTGGACTGTATACAATATGTCAATTCCTAACATGGCAGGTGTTTCATCAAGCAACTTTATTATAGGAGGCAGCGCAACCTTTGCACAGTCATCTACACCAGTACAAACCGTATACGTAGGACAGAACATCTCAACAGGTCCATTCAAGGTGGTCCTTTCTGACTTGTCATATCCTAACTCAAATGGTTTGTCAAATGCTGCTTTGTCAATATACAAAAATGGTGTATTAACAAATGTAACATCAGCAGGTCCTGCATCAAATGACAATGTAGTTGTAAATGCATCAGGTACAAAGTTGTACATAGATGTATCACAGACCTTCCCAGGTTTGTATGCATACCAGAAGTGGGCAAAGATTCAGCTCTTCTCAAATACCTTTACGGTAAAGAGCGGACAGAACTTTAACTCTGCAAATGGAAACAACTGGCTAG
>JAKACG010000051.1 GCA_021821605.1 Microcaldota archaeon
TATATTGCCAGGAATGTTCGACTCTAACGAACCTAAGTTAATTATAGATAATACAGGAATGACGCATGCTCCTTTTGTTGATGCAACAGGTTCAAGAGCAGGAGCTATGTTTGGAGATGTGAAGCATGACCCATTACAGTCAGGAGGTCTTGGGACCCCAGCCCATTTAAGAGTGGAAAGTGGTGCGATACATCGTGCAAACAAAGGCGTTTTATTCATAGATGAAGTAGCGGATATAGAGCCAAGATCGCAACAGGAGTTGCTTACTGCATTACAAGAAAAAAAATATCCGATAACCGGCCAGAGCGAGATGAGCTCAGGTGCCTTAATTAGAACAGAACCTGTTCCATGCGACTTCTTGCTAGTTGCAGCTGGAAACCTCCAAGACATACAAAAGATGCATCCTGCGTTGAGGTCTAGAATAAGAGGATACGGTTATGAAGTATATATGGAATCAACAATGCCAGATACAGAAGAAAATAGATATGAAATAATAAAGTTTATTGCTCAGGAGATAAAAAAAGACGGAAAGATACCTCCTTTCAGCTACGAAGCATGCATGGCAATAATGGATGAAGCTAAAAGAAGAAGTGGAAGAAAAAATAGGCTTACATTAATACTTAGAGATTTAGGTGGACTTATAAGAGCTGCAGGAGATATAGCTAAAGAAAAAAATAAAAAAGTAGTTTCAAGAGAAGATGTAGTTGCTGCAATGGGGCTTTCAAGGCCTATAGAAGCACAATATGTAGCTCAAAGCTTAGAGTATAGAAAGGATTACCAGATCTTTAAAACCGCAGGTTTTGCCATAGGAAGAGTAAATGGGCTTGCCGTAGTAGGATCATCATATCTTTCTGCAGGAATAGTTTTGCCAATAGTAGCCGAGGTTACAAAGGCCAGCTCAAGAACTGAAGGAAAATTAATACCTACAGGAAAGCTAGGCAAAATAGCTCAAGAAGCTGTCAAAAACATAAGTGCAATAATAAAGAAACACATAGGAAGAGACATGGCTAACTATGATATACATGTGCAGTTCTTACAAACATATGAAGGAGTTGAAGGAGATAGCGCAAGCATATCGGTAGCTGTCGCTGTTATCTCTGCACTTGAAGGCATACCAGTTAACCAAGAATTTGCAATGACAGGCTCTTTGTCAGTAAGAGGAGAGGTCTTGCCAGTAGGAGGAATAAGCTACAAAATACTAGCCGCAATAGAAGCCGGTATGAAGTATGTAGTTATACCAGAAACAAACTCCAAAGATATAAATCTTGATAAAGAGGATATCAAAAAGATAAAGATAATAACTGCCAAGAATATAGCAGAAGTTCTTGAAAATGTTCTAAAGAAAAGTCCTCGAAGAGACGCGATGGTTAAGGAGTTAAAAGAGTACATAACCAGTGACTCTAGAGAACGAAAGCCTCTTGTTTTTGATCAAGATGAAAAAAATAAAGCAACTTAAAAGGAGACAAAATGTCAAAGAGTAATAAAATAAAATCAGATGAAAAGATAGAGGAGTTAGGTTTATCTATTGTTAGAGATATTAAAAATGGTTCAAATCCTAAGTTTACTACAACTGCAAGAACCCGTTCAAATATAATATTTGACCAGAAGAATGGATATTTAAAGCTTGGAAATGCTAAAGAAGAAAGAAGCTTTGTTAACGTTGCACAGTCTAAGAGATTTATGCAAACAATAGCAATAGCTGCAAAGTGCCATAAATTCGTGAAAGAGGGTTTGCACACCACAATAAGAGGTCTTTTTTACCAATTAAAGTTTTCATTAGGAGAGGACGTTGATGAAAATGTTTTTAGCGAACAGGCAGAGTCTAATCCACTTATAGAAGATATAGAGGTAGCTCTTGAACTTAAAAGAGAAAACCTTAATCTTAATGCAAATAGAAAGGGAGTACTTGCAGGAAATATGCGAATAATAGATACATTTGGAAACGAAAAGATAGAGATAGATTGCTCAAAACAAGGTAGGAGCGGTTGGGCTATACCAAGCGATGTAGATAATGACATAGAGTTCGTAGATATAAAGGCAAAGTACGTATTGATTGTTGAAAAAGATGCATTATGGCAAAGGCTTAATGAAGATTTATTTTGGAAAAAGGAGAATGCTATACTTATAACACCGCAGGGACAGGCGGCAAGAGGAACAAGAAGATTGATAAGAAAACTTGCCGACAAAGGCTTGCCAATTTATGTATTTACAGATTCTGATGCGTGGGGTTGGTATATATACTGGACAATAAAAACAGGAAGTATAAATCTTGCATATATTGGTGGAGATGTGGCAACCCCAGAAGCTAGATTTTTGGGCGTTACAATGTCTGATCTTGATAAGTATCAGTTCTTAAACAAATTAACAATAAAGGCTTCAGATGTTGACTTAAAAAGAGCACAAGAAATGCTAGATTATGAGTGGATAAAAAAACATAAAGAATGGGAGGTAGAGCTGCAGAGAATGATAAAATCCAAAATAAAGCTTGAGCAGGATGCGCTTCAAGGTCCAAGGCTAACGTTTGTAGGAGATTACGTAAGAGAAAAGATAAAGAATAAAGAGTATTTGCCATAATAAATTAATAATTAATATCTAAACTCAAAACAGGCGTTTTAAGTTGGAAAGATTTATTGAAACAAAACATAATAACAAAAAAGACAGCAGGCAAGAATGGAAAGATAAAGACAGAGCCATTAAAACAAGAAGTACTAATGTTTTAAGGCAATTAGCTAGACATAATAGTGAGTTTGTAAGACTTGCAGTTATTTTTAATCCAAATATAGAGAAAAATCCAGATGTATTAATAGATATTATACGAAAGGATCCGGTAATTAACTTAAGAGAAACTGCACTTGCCATGCTTCAAAGAATAAGAAAATTGCAATAATCTTTAGTTAAAATGTTTTTTATTTATTTTATTTTTTTCTTGCAAATAGAGTAAGTTCTTGCCTGTTACTAGGAAGAGCAATTATTTTTTTTATATCAAAGTAATTAGAAAGAATAGATACCGCTTCTTCAGAGTATTTTTTTGCATACTTTGTCTTGCATTTTATAGTAAAGATAAGTATCCCTTTTGAGATTAGCTTGTCTTTGAACAATAGGACTGCGTTTGCAGATTCTTCAGGGCTTACATTCATATCACATGTTATTAACGATATTTTTTTGTATTTTGAAATTAACTCTGAAGCATCCTGAAATCTTTTTTTTATATGAAGAATTTCATATGGCATTACTTTTATAGCTTTAGAATCAAGTTTAGAATGGATAGTATTATCAGTAGTAGAGTATGTTATTCCAAGTTCAGATATTCTTTTTGAATTTAACTCTCCTTGGTCTATGGCTATTACTCCGAGTCCTTTTTTAGCCATAAATGTGCTCCATCCTCCAGGAGCAGCTCCAAGATCTAAAGCTACTTTGCCATTTTTTAAATTAATATTGAAATAATCAAATGCTTCCATTATCTTGAACTCTGCCCTGCTTATACTTGAAGAAAGAGATTTATAGTGCCTACCAGAATCGATAAATGGTACTTTCTTATATGATACCATTCCTACATGGCAACGCATATCAAAAAGTATTACATATAGCAAAAGCTCTGGAATTTTAAGATTTATTTTTACGCCAAGCTTCTCAAGACTCTCTCCTAAAAAAACCTCTATATCTTTAGACGAGTACCCACGCCTTGAGTTAATATCTACGCACTCTATTTTTATGCGCTTGTTAGGCATAGATAGCAAAAGAACTGCTTCTTTTATATCTTGTAGATATGCCTCTTCTGAGATCTTTTTTGTGCAGTTTATTTTAAGTATTTTATTAAGAAAAATAGGAGCTATGCCATTACGATTTTTAAGTTCTGTGGCATGAGCAGATATTATGTAAGAGTTAACAAAACTCGATTCTATATTAAATGTTCCAAATAGCTCTTTTATTTCTAATATGTTACTTTTAAGAAATATAGGAGAGCCATAAGCAAAGTAGCGCAAGAAAACAACCATAAGTATTTATAGATTAATATATTACTTGTTAATGTTTTTATGTTTGATGCAAAACCTAATAAAAATGATGTAAAGAAGGATTCAGAGATAAATTATAAGATAATGATTATCTCGAAAATAGTAGAAGGAATAGATAAAAACATAGATACTATTTTATTGGACTCTTTTGGAAAGATATTATTAGATAAAAAAATATCAGATAACTTTCCATTAATGGCGCCATACATATACGCTGCCGGATTTTTGAGTCTTTTAGGTAAACCAATAAATGAAGAAAGCCTGAAAAAACTTCTTTCTGCAACAGGAATAAAGCCTTCTGAAGAACATATTGATGATTTGCTTAGCACAGGGATTAAAAGCCGGATACCATATATGTATGCAGTATACTTTTTAATAATATTAGGGAAGGAAGTAACCTCAGAAAATATAAGAAATGTTTCGTTAGCTATGGGAGAAGAAGATAATCAAGAAGCTATTGAGGAGGTTCTTGTTCTTTATAAGAAAAAGATAATACCATGATTTTTATCCAAGTGCTTCTGCTACTTCTTTGCCATTTTGAGAAAGTGAAAATACTCTTCTTTTTATGAATGAGCCTTCGTCATGTTCTTCTATTAATGAAATTCCTTTAAGATATCCTATACTTTCATCTATTACTCTACTGCTTGATCCAATATTTTGTTTTGATATTATGGAGAATAATTCATTTCTAGATATTGAGGTATTTTTTAAAAGAGTATTTAAAACAGTAATTGTAATGCCATCACAACGTTTAAGAAGCATATCTGTCCCAGTTTTAGTCCTTATCATTAATGGTACCTCTTTCTTACCAGACCAGCTTCCCATGCGTTTTATTAAATTATTATAATTGCCAAGTTTTGCTTTTTCATTTTCTACCTCAGCTGCATGATGTTTACATAGATAAATCTTCCCTCCGGTAGTTAAATTTATAAAAATATTTCCTATAGTATAA
>JAKACG010000052.1 GCA_021821605.1 Microcaldota archaeon
ATTTCATCTACATCATTAATCATGCTATCTTTTATTATTCCTATAGTCTTGGCATCATTTCGCAATGTTTTCCAGTTGTAGTAGACATTATCGTCTAATAAA
Source organism: Microcaldota archaeon (assembly GCA_021821605.1). Next base: position 103 of record JAKACG010000052.1, read on the forward strand.
TTTGGGCTAATTAAACCGCGGCTACCTCTAAAATCTTGGACAGTAGCATAAACTTCTGCTTCTAAAGTCGCACCGCACAAAACTGTCATAGCTAAATCAAGTCCATATTTAAATGCTCCAAACATCTCCTGATGAGCTATGAATACTCCGGTCATCTTACCACTGTTGATAAAAGAAATATACAGACCATGGTCTTTAGAATTAATGTTAATTAATCCATTAGTAAATTTCTCCATTAAAATTTTATTTGCCTCAAATTCATAATCCTCCATATTATCACCTTCTGATTTCCATTAAGATTAAAGGTGCAAACACTTCAACGTAATTTGCTAACAAATTCATGTTTAATGTAAGACTTTAACCTTTCCATTTATCTTACTGTATGAGACTCTTTCCATATATTCTCGATTATCGCCTTTTATTAATGCGTAGGTTGGTGTTTTTCCTACAACTCTATGTATAACATTGGCCATGTGCCAAAATCGAGGTTCGCCCTTTCTGTTGAATCCTTTTGACCAGTAAGAGACTATGTCCCCAATCTTAATGTCATCATACATACAACTTTTAATCTGAGTAATTTCAATTAATGCCCCATATTTTAATGTCGGCAGCATACTATCTCCATAAACTCTTGCTTTCATATATTATCATCTTACTCTGGTACAGTTACTTTATCGAGTATTTCTATTTTATTTTGTACCTTTTTAAATAAAATGATGTTCTTGGTTTTCGATTTTAGACACATTCCACCGAGCCAAGCCAAAACCACAGACCCGTTTAATATATTTCTATTTTCCGCAACAACTTTTCCAATTTCATCCTGTGTGTGCTTCAGGTCCGCCCGTTCTTCTAGCCTTTTGAAATCACTATTCTTAATCTCTTTTATTATATTCCACCACCTCAATAACCATAGCTTTAGAGACATGTTTTTATAACTAAAGATATTGGAGATGTAGATGAAATACTTTCCTTTTGGAAGCGTTTCGGTTTTCATATACCTAGTAAATTCGCTAAAGACTAATTCGATTTCCACGTTTCTTAGATTCGGCATCTTCAAGTTTGTTTCTTCAAATCCATGTGATTTATCTCTGAAAAGGGAATAAAAATATCTGACATATTGTCCACAGCGACCATAGGTAAGATGCGGGCGCTTAGCGAGATTTGACATATAATTTAAGTCTCCTTTTGAATACGCCAACACATTTGTTATATCCACAAAATTCAATAGTTGCTCTTTATTACTATCTATGAGCCTTTTCCATTTGAATCTGTTTTTCTTGGTTAATAGTTGCAAGAGGTACAGATTCTGGGTTCCTCCGCCACATATCCCCAAATAATGCTCCATCCTACTTAACTTTCTCAAACTTTTAGCTATTGGTATTAGATTCTCATTGGATATCGGGAACTCTACCTTTTTACTAATTGTAAAATTTAATGGTTTAGTTAATATCCTATCTTTGTTTACCATATACCTCACAGCAGTCCGTACTCTATCTGACTATTTTATATTCATATATTTATACTTCGCAGCAAAGAAATATCAGTTTTATGGTAAAGAAACCCTAGCCCTTTAAAAACTCTAATTCTATTATTAATCTCTTTGAGCTTAGCTCACAAGGGGAGGGGGACGCCACCACGGCTTTAAGATTGCAATTAAGTGGCGGATATACTATCCTTGAAGGAACCTCTGTACTTCTTGTTCAGTAAACCCCTTATTTAGCGAGTTATACTTTGGTATTCAGCTCAACTGGAAGCGTTTTCTGAACTGCTGCATTACCATCTTTCGTATCTCTACGAGATGATGTTTCGGCAAGTTTGGTAAGGTACGTTCAAACTCGCACTTTACGAGTGCGAAATTCTGCTTTGGACTGCATCCGAAGGCTCGATAAAATTTTACTTTGAAATAGCAATTCCCCCAGACTTTGTTATCGGTTTTTTTGATAAAACCTCTTTTCAAGAAGTTTTATGGACTCAGCGGGATTCGCACCCGCGACCTTCCGCTTGCAAAGCGGACGCTCTACTAGCTGAGCCATGAGCCCAAATAATATAAAATATTAGAACATTAGGATATAATAATATATAACAATTACGTAATTTAAACTAAGAATAGCAAAATAGCGCTATATATAAAAAATTTATCTCTTTTTATTTGTCGGCATTTTACTTTTTGATTTACCTATCTGCGCTTTTTTTGAATTGCCTTTTTTTGCAATATGTAATTTTCTGCTAATTGCTGGTTTCGCCTTGCCAGATACCTTATAATCTTTCTCCTTTTTTATAACATTTTTGTTCTCATCTACAAGGTTTTCAATTACGCTTATGTTCTTATCAACGTTTCTATCCTTTTCAAGTTCGTTGAGCATGCCCTCCATTACCGTATCGCTAACAGCCTCCCCCTCTTTTGAGGATGTATAGAGTAAAAGATTCTCCATATTGCCCTTATTTAGCACGCTGTTTATAGATTGCATTCGCCTTATCTTCTCTAGTTCCTTATCCAACGCTCTTCTCTTTACCAATTCTCCCACCATCTAATCCCGATTATTTTATGATGAGCATAATATAAATACCTTTTCTGTGGATTTTGTAGATATTTATACAAAAAAGTAAAGAGTTATACAAATATTTAGATATGGCTACACTAACTGTCTATTTCATATGTGCCATCAATTTGTGGGACTATCCCATTCAAGCCCTTTTTATCGACAAATTCCTTTAATGATTCTGAGCGACTCTTTTCACCATGAACGATGAAAACATTTTTAAGCCCAGAAACCTTATTTATTACGCTCTCAAGTCCTCTTCTATCAGCATGTGCTGATAAATGATATGTTTCAACATCCATTTTTATCTCTATTTTAGAGTCGTTAATGTCCATTGTTTTTGCTCCATCCTGCAATTCCCTACCACGTGTTCCATTAGCCTGATATCCCACCATCATAATCTTGTTAAGGCTGTTATTGCTAAGTTGCGATAAGTAAAAGAGTACAGGACCGCCTGTTATCATACCGCTTGTTGTAACTATTATGCAGCTCTCATCTTGCTTTATTATTTTATTTCTTGTGCCCTTTCTTTCAACAGGATAAAAATTTTTGCTTTTGAACGGATCATAATCGCTCATAAGTATTCTGCTTTGCAATTCCTTTCTGCAATATATTACATTGTGTCTATGTATGCGCATGGCCTTATTTATCATACCATCAACGTATATTGGCACTTTTGGTATAATCCCAGAATTTATGTGGTCATCAAGAAGCAATAATACCTCCTGGGCCCGTCCGGCAGCAAAACTTGGTATTATTATTTTGCCGTTTTTGCTTATTGTCTCCTTTATGCTTTTCATCATATCTTTTACGATGTTTTTCTCATTGTCAAAAATATTATCCTTACCACCATATGTGCTCTCAATGATCAATGTGTCAGCGTGCAAATCCTTTAGATATGTACCATCAAATAGCTTTGTTTTTGCTGTATTGATATCTCCTGTATATAGTAGCGTATTTTTACCATCGCTAACATGTATCATCGCGCTTCCTAGTATATGCCCTGCTGGTATGAATTTTAGCGTGAGTTCATTAATTTTAAACTCTTCCATATATTCAATTATCTTGTACTTTGACATCATTTGCTTTAACCCCTCCTTTGTTACATCCTTGGGGTTTGATATGTGCATATAATCGCTAATTAACACATTAGTTAGCTCGGTGGTTGGCTTTGTAGCATATGCAAAGCCCCTATATCCACTTGAATATATGTGCGGCAAATAACCGATATGATCTAAGTGCGCATGCGATAATACTATCGCATCAAGGCTCTTAAATATCTCATTATCGATATCTGGCATTTCTATTTCTTTGCCTAATTTTACGCCTGCGTCTAACAATATTTTTGTTTTTTCTGTTTCTATTAATATACAGCTTCTTCCTACTTCCTGTGCTCCTCCAAAAAAAGATACTTTCAATTTATCACTTCTTAATTTATTTGATATATGGGGCAAGAGCCCACATATATACTTATTTACATTATATTTTTTATTTTATTACCAACTTATTCTTTAGGTCTTTTTTTAATTACTACGATGTCCTCAAGATTGACCTCAATTGGCGTTGGCTTCTCCTCACGCTTCTTTCGAACATTATTGTCTGGATGCTCTCTTCTATGTGTTATCTTCAAAATTTTTCTTAGTTCACTATATCGCTCATCTAGCTGTTTGTCAAAGACCTCTATGTCTACATTTAACTTTGAGAGCTCTTTATTATATTCTTCTAAGTCCTTTTTTATAAAATCGCGTTTTCTAAAGAATCTGACAACCCTGTATGCTTCATCCATTTGCCTATCTATTTCATTGATCTTTACAACTAAACCCTTCTCATCAGCTAAAGAAAATGTGTCTGTTGATATTCTAAATTCAAGCTTGCGCTTTTGTTTGCCAAGCTCTCTTACCTTTCTAAGCTTCTCATTATAATCATTTTCCATCTGGTTCATCTGTAGCATTTTTGCTATTGTTTCTGCCTCCGAGCTTTTGTAATTTATACGTTTTTTTAAACGTTTTATTTGTTCTATTAACACTTGACGCTTTTCACGAATGGCATCAATATCGCTTTTTATTTTTGCGGCTTCAGGGCTTCCAGACTCTTTTATTAGTTCAAATAATGGTTTATAT
>JAKACG010000053.1 GCA_021821605.1 Microcaldota archaeon
CGGTAGCAGTATCCATTGCGACATTCAACGAGGATCCTAAAATAGTAATAAAGAACATGAAGCAGTTGAAAACATTAAATTATCCTAAGGATAGAATAAAGTTTTATATGTTGGACGATTCTAATGATGTTAAAAAAATCCATGAAATAAGAACTGCAAGCAAAAGATATGGCTATGAATATATAAACAGACCTGAAAGAAAAGGCTACAAAGCAGGAGCCCTAAACAACCTAATGAATATAACAAAAGAGGAGTTCATAGCTGTTTTTGATTATGATGAGTACCTAACAAATAAGAATTTCCTTTTAGAGCTTTTACCTTACTTTCAAGATAAAAAATTAGCGTATATACAAACTGAAAAAAGATATAGAAAACATACATTCTTTTCTGATACTATAGATCTTTTTGATGCGTTCTTTTTCAAGTTTATCCAGCCCTCAAGAGCATTAAATAATACAGCAATCTTCGCAGGTTCATGCGGAGTTATAAAAACCTCCCATTTAAAGGAAATAGGAGGTTTTCCAGAGTATGTTATAGAGGATACTTTCTTTAGTTTTGAATCAGACATACATGGCTTTAAAAGTTTGTACATACCAAAGGTTTATGCGTACGGAAAACCAATAGAAACCTTCACAGAGTTGGTAAAGCAACAGTGGAGATATAATTATGGAGATACGCAGTTTCTAGGATACTTCATAAATAAATTAAAAAGAAAGGACAAGATGAAGAAACTTTCTCCATTGTCCAATGTTGATTATATGACACACGGCTTTGGATTGAATTACATATCTGTAATGCTTGTCCTCTTTACCATTATCTCAATATTGATAGTTTTTTCACAGCTCCCATTAGCAAAGATTAATTTAAGCAACATACTTACGACACAGTACTTGAGTTTTGATCTTGAGTTACTTGGAGTTGGAGCCCTTTTTGTCTCAATAATTGCACCGGTAATATTGACAAAGATATACTTCAATTCTATTAAAAAAGGATTTATGATATTCCTACTTAACTTTGCACTTGCATTTATTAGAGCTAAGGCTGCCTTCGCTGCGATATTTAGGAAAAAATACAAGATAGTTTGGGAAAGAAATAAATTTTCTCAGAAGTATGGAAGGATATTCTATGCCATTAGAAATTCAATAGCAGAGATTATTTTTGCTTCTTTTTTGGTTGTGTTAAGTGCCATAGCAATGATTATAAATAATACATTTGGAGGTTTATGGCTGCTATGGTATGGAATATTATACGCCTCAACTATAATAATGTTTTACAAGTACGGCTAGTGTTTTTATGATATATATAAAAATCCACGAAACTGAGCACGGAGCAATGATTGCAATGTGCGATGAAAAGGTTTTAGGGAAAATTTATAAGGATAAAAAAACTGGCATGATTTTAGATTTAATAAAGTACTCAGAGTTTTATAAAGGAGAGTTATTTAGCGCCAAAAAAGGTGTTGAGATCCTAAAAGGTACATATTTATATTCAGGAAATATTGTTGGAGAGGAGGCAGTAAGTGTTGTAATAAAGGCGGGACTTGCCACTGGATCGGAAATTAAAAAAATAGACGATGTGCCATCTATACAAATATTCAAAATTCTCTGAATAAAAGTTATTTATTTTTAAGTTTCATTATAGCAGAGGCTATATCTCCTTTAGACTCGTTTATTGCTGCAATAACCTTTTCACGATCAGTTACACCTGTTTGCTCCATTACAAGGCTTATGTCTTCCTCGCTTACTTCTACTAAAGATTTGTCCTTTTCTGAAATTTTCCCTCCTGAAATTTGAAAGGTCTTTGAACCTTGAGCTTCTATTATTGAAACTTCAGGACTTTCTATTATGATATCCTTATCTTGGCATTCTACAACTACCCTTATGGCATCTACAGGAGTGTTTTTTATTCCCATGCTGTCCATCATACGCTTAAGCATTCTCGGGTCCATATTAGGCATCATTAAATCACAGAGTATTTATGGTAAAAAAATAAATAAGGCTTTGCTTAATTATAAGTTATGCAAAAAACAGTAAAACATAAAGTAAAAAACGGCAAACTGCTTGAGATAAGGATAATTTATGATGAAAAAATACAAGAGTTGAAGATCTTAGGCGATTTTTTTATATATCCTGATGAAGGTCTAGAGATTATTGAAAAGGAGCTTGTTGGCGTAAGATTGAATCTAAATTCAATAGAGGAAAAAATAAATAACACAATTAAAAAAAATAATATTGAGATGATAGGCATAGATCCAAGGTCTATAGCAATTTCCATATGTGAAGCTGAAGCGCAAAGTGATTGAAGATGAGATGGAGGGTTATCGGACTTGAAGAAAAAAATGCTTTTGAAAATATGAGCATAGACGAAGCCATATCTGAAAGTATAGCAAAAGGAAGTTCTGATCCTACAATAAGATTTTATAAATGGAGACCTGGTGCCGTTTCGATAGGCAGATTTCAAAGCATGCTTGAAGAGGTCAACATAGAGGCATGTAAAAATTTAGGGGTTGATTATATAAGGCGGGTAACTGGTGGTGGAGCGGTATACCATGACATTAATGGAGAGATCACATATAGCATAATAGGACCTGAAAGTTCGTTTAACAAAGGAATACATGAAAGCTACAAAGAGATATGCGGATACGTTGTAAATGCTCTTAAGGCAGTTGGCATAGATGCAGTTTTTGCTCCAATTAATGACATAATTGTTAAAAATAAAAAAATATCCGGAAGTGCACAGTCAAGAAAAAATGGGGTTTTACTTCAACACGGAACAATACTTTATCAGACAGATCTTAAAAAAATGTTTTCGTTGCTTAATGTCAGCAAAGAAAAACTATCGGACAAATTAATAAAAACTGCAGAAGAAAGAGTTACTTGTGTTAGAAATGAAAACAACGAAATAACTATAGATAAATTATATGAAGAACTGCTTAAGTCATTTACCTTAGGAAAAGAGTATTACTTTGGAGAGCTCTTAGATAATGAAAAAGAATTGATTTTTCCACTTGAAGAAAAATACAAAAGTTCAGAGTGGAATTTTTATAGATAAGACTCGTTTTTTAGTTTTTTTACGAAAAACTCTCCTGCTTTATATGAACTTCTTACAAAAGGACCTGATGCAACGTATAAAAAGCCCTTTGCTTCTGCTAATGACTTTAACTCTAAGAACTGTTTTGGAGTTATATACTCCTTAACTTCTGCATGAAAAGAACTAGGCCTAAGATACTGCCCAATAGCAAGAAAATCTGTCCCTACCTTCCTTAAATCATCCATTGCAGAAAGCACCTCATCTTTAGTTTCCCCCATTCCAAGCATAATTGCCGATTTTGTGTATATTTTTGGATCTATACTCTTCGAGGCGCATAAAATCTCTAGTGATTGGGAGTAGCTTGCGCGTTTATCACGTATGCTAGAGCTTAATCTTTTTACCGTTTCTATATTATGCCCAATCACATCAGGCTTTGCAGAAATTATTTTCATAAGATGAGAGATATTTCCGGTAAAATCGGGTATCAAGACCTCTATTATAGTATCTGGACTTTCTTTTTTAACAGCATTAATGCACTCTGCAAAGTGGCCTGAACCCTGATCAGCAAGATCATCTCTACATACAGAGGTTATAACTACATAATCTAACTTCCACTCCTTTATGGTCTTTGCAAGAAGATAAGGCTCATTAGGATTAGGCAGCTCTCCTTTAGCACTTTTACTTACTGCACAAAACCTGCACCCTCTTGTACAAAGACTACCTAAAACCATAAAGGTGGCTGTACCTGCGCTCCAGCACTCTGAAAGATTAGGACAGTGAGCCTCTGTACAAACGGTATGAAGTTTTCTATCAGTAACCATTTGTTTTATCTTTTGATACTTTTCAGTTGATGCAGGTTTAATTGAGAGCCATTTTGGTAGCATTTAATCAACTATTGCGGTTGGGTACCAAATCCTAAAGCTTGCCATGCATTCTGCACTATTTGAGATGGATAATTAGGAGCTAGATAGTTTCCAGAGAAGTAAGGATAAGTTACATTGTGGTATGAATAACAATTGAATTGGCTTGAGGTATAGTTATAGCAATTGTTAGTTAAAGGAAACCACGCAACAACATTTCCAGTTAAAGGAGTACCAACTATACCACCATTATAAAGTTGTGCTACTTGTGAAGAGGTTAAAGTAGTGGAGTATATCTGTAAATCTGCCAAAGAACCATTGAAAAACTCCGCTCCGTTTGAAAGCCTACCAAGAGTTAGATTATTTATTGTTATCTGACCCATAGTTTCAATGTTTGCCGGATAATTATTGAGATATATGGAATAAGTACTGCCTGATTTTGTAGCTGCTACATACTCCCAGCTGCCTGCTTGAATGGTATTAGCGTATAAAGTATTTACCCCATCAGTAAGTCCCAGTGTAGGTAAACCTCCAATAGAAGAGATAATTATGCCGTTTGTGCCTGAAAAACTTAAAGGAGACTGAGTAGTCCCAAAAGAACTTGCGTTGAGCCTTAGCCAAAATGATACTCCGAAGTTGCCTGAAAGAGGAATGTTTGCAGTTATAAATGAGTTTGAGTTGAACTGAGCCGTTTGAAGTTTGCTGCCTATCTCTAAGGGAGCATTAC
>JAKACG010000054.1 GCA_021821605.1 Microcaldota archaeon
GCTGAAACCTGCAAGTTTCATTCCTTCTTCTACCTCTTTCGTAAAGTATAAACCCATGTATAATGGATCTGACATTTTTTGTATATCTTCTTCTGAAATATTAAAACTTTTAAAGTCCTCTAAAATACCAGGATTTTTTTCTTTAACCTTTTTTGCTTGTGCAAAAAGAGGTATACCAGTTAAATGGAAACCCATAGGATATAAAACATTAAAGCCTTGCATTCGTTTATACCTAGCAAGAGAATCTGCAGTTCCATAAGTCCTTAAATGGCCAATATGTTGTGGGCCGTTAGGATAAGGTATTGCTGCAGTTACCATAAACTGTTTTTTATCATTTACTTCAGGCTCGAATATCTTAGCTTCATCCCATGCCTTTTGCCATTTAATTTCAATATAATTATAATCTATCATTTGTTCACAGATATATATTGTTAGTTTGTTTTTAAATTACTTTTCTTTGAATCAAATTTAACACATTGACTTTACAAAATTTAAGGAAAGGAGATTAAACTCAAAATCAGAAAGATTTAAATACTTTTTATGAATAATTATATAGTTTAAATTTAAACTAATTAATAATGGTTGATATATCTGGTAGAACATAATGAATTTAAAAAGTATATAGATAAAGAGTTTATCAAAGGGATGATTAAACTAATAGTTTTAAATAATATTCAAAAAAATAATTCACATCCATATGCCATACTTAAAAAGATAAAATCAAACAAATATATAAATTTAAATGTTACTAAAAACGATGTTTATAACGTAATATCCTCTATGGAAAAAGATGGGCTCATTAAATGTAAGGGATTTGATACTTCGAAAACCCATAAAAAATTTATAGTTACAAGCAAAGGAAAAAGTATAACAAATAGGTCTAAAACAATAATAATAGACCATATTAAAGCATTAAAAAAATTGACAGATGAATTGAATGAATGATTTTGCTGTAGAAGTTAAAAATATCAAAAAGAGTTTTGGCGACTTCCAAGCGGTAAAAGGTATTTCGTTTAACATTAAAAAAGGCGAAATATTTGGATTATTGGGCCCTAATGGAGCTGGCAAAACAACTACATTGAATATGATACTAGGTTTATTGAATCCTACCTCAGGGAGTATAACAATAGAAGGATATGATAATGTCAAAGATGGATTAAAGGTAAAACAGATGATAGGTTTTATGACTCAGGAAACTGTTGTAGATGGATACTTAAGCGCAAAGGACAATCTTACTATATTTGCAAAGTTATATCATGTCCCAGCTGACCAAGTTGAAAAAAGAGTTATGCATGCTCTTGAAGAAGCCAATCTTGTAGAATTTGCGCAAAAACCTGCAGGTACCTTTTCAGGAGGCATGCAAAGAAGACTAAATTTGGTAAAGTCAATGATACAAGAACCTAAAATATTAATTTTGGATGAGCCAACAACAGGACTTGATGTTCAGAGTAGGCTTGGTATGTGGGAGAATATCAAAGAGCTGAACAATAAAGGTATTACAATAATACTTACTACGCAGTACTTAGAGGAGTCAGATGCACTTTGCGATAGAATAGCGATAATAGACCATGGTGAAATTAAGGCAATAGGCACAGCTTCAGAACTTAAAAGATTAGTTTCTCAAGGAAATATATTGGAAATAACATTAAAACCAGAAGATATAGAAAAAACAAAAAAACTCATATCAAACAAATTCGATATAGCTTTAACTATAGATAATGACAAAATTAAAGGTAATATTGAAAAAGACTCTATGAACATATCATTGAAAATAGCACAACTTTTAGAGAAAGAAAAAATCACTGTACTCGCTTATAGCATGCATCTTCCTACGATGGATGATGTATTTATAAAAATGACTGGGTCAAGTTTTAGAGATACGACTTCATCAGAAAACTCAGCATCAAAAGCAAGGTTTAGAGGTAGATAAAATGAGCTTGCTAGGAGATTCTTTAACCATTTTCAAAAGAGAGATGCTAGTTTTTAAAAGTAACATTCGTACAAATATAATACGTTCGCTTATGTTTCCTTTGATAATAATACTTTTCTTTGGAAATCTTGGTAACTCCGTATCTAATGTTCCGGTATCAATAGTAAACCTTGCAAATACTCCCAAATCTATGCAGTTCATAAACTCTTTGGAAGCACAGGGCACTTTAAGCATATATTCGGTTACTAATCAGCAAACTGCCCTTTCACTTCTTCAATCAGGCACAATAACTGCCATAATTACAATAGCGCCTACATTTCCAAGTAGTGGTAATACGCCTAGCGTGTATATTTATTACTCTAATAGCCAATTTAGTACGGTTAGCGCAGTTCTTCCTTTTGTAGAAAGCGTAGCATCAAATTATGATACTACTCTCCAACAGGAAGGAGGCCAGATTAGCACAATAGTAAGCGCGAATCCTACTACTGGAGCAACAAGTAATTACAGGGACTTTATAATAGCTAGCGTAATAATAATGGCAACGGCGTTCGGTTCAATATTTGGAAGTGGATTTTCAATAATAGTTGACAGGCAGCTAGGCACTATAAAATCATTTTTAGTAACACCTATAAATAAAGATTCTATATTATTAGGTAAGTTATTTGCAGGAACACTTCAGTCATTATTATACGGATTCCTTGCTTTGTGCCTTGGTTTTCTTTTTGGAGCAGGAATAGCAATGGGCGTAGTTGGTCTGTTTTGGATATTAGGACTGATATTATTTGTTTCTTTATCGTTTAACGCGCTTGCTTTGATAGTGGCTTCAAGAATTAAAACAGTTGAGTTATACGCAATAGTAGCACAGGCAATAACGCTCCCTACATGGTTTCTTTCAGGTGCATTTTTCCCAGCATCATCATTCCCTGCATTAATACAGCCATTTAGCTATGGAGATCCATTAACTTATGCAACAAGCGGAATACGTGACGTTATGCTTTCTGGATACTTTCCAATTAGCCATATAGTTATGGATTTTGGGATAATGATTGCCTTCTCTGCAATAATAATAATACTTAGCTTTATGCTATTTAAGAAAACAATAGATTGATATTTAAAGTGATAAAATGGAAAAACTAATAAGAGTAATATTTTTGACTATGTTTTTGGCAGCCATAATGCCGTTAGCTATAAACGCGCAAAGCATAAATGGCGCGTTAACGGTAACTAATTTACAGATAAGCCCAAATCCAATATCTGCAGGTTCTAATGCAGTAGTTACCTTTCAGATATACGATTCGTACTCCTCAACACTAAACAATGTAAATCTACAACTTCAAGGAGCTTATCCTATACTTAATTTTTCTCCAGTTAACTCTTACCTCATAAGTGAGATGTCGCAAGGAATATATGGAGGAGCAGATTCATATTTTTCATATAATATAAATATACCTAAAAGTACCCCTGCAGGAACATATACCTTAAATGTTTTGGCCACATACCAAACTACAGAAACCGGTGTTGGAGGAAGCACACAAACAGTAACAGGATCCTCTGTAATACCAATTACTTTTTATGTTAACGGAATACCAAATATAACGGTTACTTCAGAACCCTCACAGATATCCCCTGGACAGTTATTTTCGATTTCTTTAAATGTCCTTAACTCAGGTTATGGAAATGCAAAAAATATCTCCATATCACTTTTAAATACTACGGCATTCACACCAGTAGGTGCAAAAACATTCAATATAGGTGCAATTTCAGAAGGCGCCTCAACTATTCTTACGGCTCAATATCAGGCAAGTAAATTTATTACAAACGGGACATATACAATACCGTTGTATGTAAGTTACTATACAAATACTGGAAGAGGATACAAAAGCACAGTTAATCAGACAGTAGGAGTTGTGATAAATAACCCTAACATAATAGTTAACATAATATCTGCACAGCCAGAAACATTATATAGAGGATATAATCAAACTCTTGAACTAAGTGTAAGTAATATAGGAACTGGAAGCGCAAATAATGTTAGTTTGAACTTCTATCCTAATCAAGGAATAAATATACTAAGTTCAGTATCTAATTTCTTTATAGGAACCATAAACCCTGGTCAGAGTATAAATGAGCCGCTTCTTGTTTCCGCATCGAATTATACAAGAAACAATGCTAGTGTATCTACAAGAATAACATATTTGTCATCAAATTACAAAAACTCGTTTGTAAAAGATCAGAATCTAACTCTGCACGTAGCATCATCGTCAACCTTTTCGATAAGCAACGGTAGTTATACCTTAACTCCAGGTTCAACGGCGGTGCCGATTAACTTTGTAATAACAAATACC
>JAKACG010000055.1 GCA_021821605.1 Microcaldota archaeon
ATATAAAAAATATAGGAAGTAAAATAAATGCCTCTATTCTAGTATAGAATACAAGTGATAACGAAGAAAGAAATAGTAAAAGAGATTTTTTATTCTCATTTTTAGTGAATATTACAAAGAAGAAAAATGCATAAATTGTTAGCATCATAAATGGAAGATCTGGAGCTGCCTGAGTCCTAGTCCAGATTAAAAGTTCTGGTATTGTTGCAAATATTAATGAAGAAACAACAGGAAGGATTTTTCTTTCGGTTAAGACGCTTGAAAGAAAAAAAATGCCTATTACAGAAAGAAGGCCTATAAAGAACTGAAATGCGTATGCCGTAGAAGGCCCTGAACCAAAAATAACTAATGCAATGCCAAGGAAAAGCTCAAAACCAACAGGATCATGATATAACTGATTGGCATAACAAGAGGTAAGATGCCCAGTGCCATATTGGCACCACAAACTATTCCCGCTATGAATTATATTAAGAGCTATTCCTTGATAGATATTTTCATCAAAGTAGAGCTGCTCTACTGCTGGAACAAATAATAATGAAATAATGGTAAAAAATACGCATATCAAAAGTAAAAGAACTAAAGATTTCTTATTGATGTGTCGTTTAAGTATTTTAAAAAGTTCTTCTTTGTATAAAAATATTGATATTATCAAAAGAACAAAAGAAATACTTACAGCAGCGGTAGTAGCGTATCCTAAAAGCATAAAATCAAGCATCAAATATATTATAATTATAAGATAATATTACAAGATAATAGTATAATAAATATACGATTAGCTTTTTATAGTTTATTAGATATAAAGTTATGGTTAATATGGCAACAATATCAACACCGCAACAACAAGCAGGAATAATGAGTTTCTATGATGCACCGGAAAGAGGTCCATTAATGAATCCTAAGTTTGTTCTTATTGGCATTTTTGCTTTTGCAGTTATAATTTTGCTACTTGACCACTTTCTTTTATAGTAATATTTTATCTGGCTATGTGCTGCGAAGCTATTTAAGTTTTGCTTATTATTAATTACTGAGTTTATGTATATTCTTGGTTTATGGGACGGACACGACTCCGGAGCCGCATTAATAAAAGATGACAAGATAATTTACGCGGCTAATGAAGAAAGATTTACAAAAAGAAAGCTTGAGATAAACTTTCCTTATAATGCCATAAAGGCTGCACTTGCATTTGAAAAACTTGAACCTTCAGAGATAAAAGCAGTCGCATTTCCTACATTAGAGCTTACAAAAACTATATCTAGAGTTTTTCCAGGACAAAAGGAATTTTATTATAAATTTAGAAGAAGAAAAATGAAAAAACCTGTTTTTGAAAACCTAATGCATTATCAGAAATATGCTATGACAAGCATAGGACCGTTGCCGTTATGCAAAAGCATAAGCAAGTATGAGATAAGAAAAAAGCTAAAGAGCATGGGTTTTGTTGACTTTAATTTATATGCTATTGATCATCATGAAGCACACGCAGCTACAGCAGCATTTACATCTGGGCTTAAGAAAGGAATTGTTATAACACTTGATGGAGTGGGGGATGGAAAAAGCGGATCAATTAGTACATTAGAAAATGGAGAACTTAAAAAAGAAAAGACAATATCTGCGCGTAACTCGATAGGGATATTTTATGAACAAATAACCAATATATTAGGCATGCGCGAACTTGAAGACGAAGGAAAGATAATGGCAATGGCCGATTATTCTTACCCTTTTGCATTCAAAGATAATAAACTTAAAGATCTTTTCACAGTTGAAGGTACAGAAATAAAGGCAAAGTATGGTCCAATAACACAGTATAAAGTACTAAGCTCACTAGCATGGTCTACCCCTAGGGAACAATTAGCATATATGAGCCAACAGCTTCTTGAAGAAATAACGGTTAGCTTTTTTAAAAACCTTAAAAAGGAGTTTGAGTTTAAGAGCATAGCAGCGTCAGGAGGAACTATGTCTAATGTAAAGGCAAATATGCGAATAAGAGAGGAAACAGGTATAAATGATTTTTATATATTCCCACATATGGGAGATGGAGGCATAGCTTTAGGCGCAGCAATGCAAGCTAATTACCTAATCAATGGCATTACAAATTATGTCTTTGACAATGCATATCTAGGAACTTCTTATAGTGACGATAATATTAAAAAAACAATTAAGAAGTATAAGCAACTTGAATTTGAAGAAGATAGCGATAAATCTAGGCATGCTGCAGAGCTTATAAGCAAAGATAACTATTTGTTTTGGTTCCAAGGAAGAATGGAGTATGGACCTAGGGCATTAGGCAATAGAAGCATAATAGCGAAGGCAGGTTCTGAAAATGTAAAGGATAAGCTAAATCTTTATGTAAAAAAGAGAGAGTGGTTCCAGCCTTTTGCACCATCAATGCTTGAAGAAGAAAGTACCAGAATACTTGAAAATGCAAATGGAAGATACAATAAATTTATGACAATGGCGTATAGAGTCAAAAAGGAGTTTGCAGATCAGATGAAATCAGTAGTCCATGTTGATATGACAGCAAGACCTCAAATGGTAGGAGATGAAAATCAGAGCTATAAATCCCTCTTAAAAAAATTGAAAAAGATAGAAGGATATGGGGTTGTTTTAAACACTAGCTTGAATATACATGGAATGCCGATAGCAATGGAACCAGATGATGTAATAAAAGCTGCAATAGATACCAAAACAAGATATCTTTTCCTAGGAGGATATTTTGTAGAAAATAAGAATCATTTATAATTATGTAATTTATCTTTTTCTTTGTTTTTTGTTTTTTTTAGATTTTTAGATCATGTGTATGAATAATATATTTACAAGAATTTTTTATGCTAATATGAAAGTTCTATGCTAATGCAAAAAGATCCTTTCTTTGCTCACGTGCATCTCCGGCTTCTGCAAGAAGATACATTATCCCTCTAACTGCCTCTTCGTCTATTTTTTCATTAGCTGCTAAATCAGAGATCTTCATTGGTTTTTCTCTGAGTAATTTTATTAGGTCTGAAGAATGCTTTTCAAAAAATGCTCTTGTTACGATATAAAATTTTCTGTTAAATGCTCTTGTGCCTATTACCATACCATGTTTTATGCTATCTTCCAATAGAAGAGATAAACCAGCTGCTTCAGCCTCTGTTTGAAGAACTATAAATCCATTTTTGTCCAACTCTTCTACTTCTGCATTTCCAGTCTCTATCGAAGGGGTTTTTTTATAGAAAAATTGCGCATATGTATTTTTTTGTTCAATAGGTGCAGTTGCTACATCTTTTGTTTCTTGTCTTTGTGGTATTTTTTTACGCATTAGAAAATTATCATATACAATTTTTGATATGCTATATAGATCCTTTCCCTCTTTACCTTTAAAAAGAGTTACTGCCTTAATTTTTAATAATTGCTGAAGAACAGGTTTATACTTATTATCTAGAATTTTATTTACATTTTCAACTGTGCGAAGATTATACCTTAACTCATCGAGTTTTTTAAGCACAAAAAGCTCATCTTCTGAAAGAGTTGTTTTTGTAGTAGATCTTGACTGTTGAGTAAAACCTTGCTTATTTTGCTGTCTTTGTTGATCATTTTTTTGCTGAGCATTATCTATAAGCAAAGAAGCTAAATCAGATTTTTTAGCAACTAGAAATGACTTTTGGTTGAATGGAAGAAACTCGATCTCTTCATTTTCACTTAGTCCAAGAGCTGAAACCAGATCGTTTGATAAGTAAACAAAAAATTTATTTCCCTGCTTATTGACTCGCATTATATCACAATAATATATTAATTAAAGTTTAAATTAGTTTGCTGAAAATATATACCTTATTTTGCCGCGGTGACTATTTTTATTATATCATTATCCTTTAAGACGTATTCTTTAGAAACTCTATTTTTACTCCTAGCGTCAATAGCATATAACATTTTTTTAGCTATATCTGTATGTATATGTAATGCAAGATCTAAAGCTGTAGCACCACCATTTAAGATTATAGCATCTGGAAGAACATTGCCAAAGTGATCAGTATATTTATTTTCATTTTCTACAGGATAAGAC
>JAKACG010000056.1 GCA_021821605.1 Microcaldota archaeon
AGAAAGTTTTGTTAATATATCAGATTCGGTAGCATGACAACGTGCCACAGCTCTTCTTACAAGTATATTTTTATCATTTGATAAGTATATTCGTGTTTCATAATCTGCAGCAATGTTTGATGCTACATCTACCTTTGTTTGTATATCTTCAGATTTAGCCAGCTTTGATAATGTTAATGGATGAGTAAATATGTTAGAAGCTACAGCTCTTTTTATTTTTGTACTTGGATGTTTTGAAAACAGTTCAAGTACTTCTTTATCTTGGCAATCACTTTCAATAAATGTCAAAAGATTTTCTATAAAATAGCTCTTATTTGAGAGTGCAAAAAAATTATTTTCTTCAACGCTTTTGTTATCTTTAAAGTATTGAGCATGATCTTTTCCGCCTTTTAACGAAATAGGAGTAATGTCAATACTTTTTTGCAATAATGACTCTGAGGGTTGGGAAATATATTTTTTGTGCATTTTACACACTAGGGTTGGGAAATTAACAGAAAGTATATGAATATTCACATATATATATTTAAGTAATCAATCACATTTGGATTTCAAAGGTATAGTTAATTTATACTTTTTGATGTAAATATTATTACTATTTGAATTTAATATTTGAATTTAATACTGTTGATAACATGAAACTTAACATAATAGAGGATGAAACAAAAAGTATGATAATTGAGCTTATTGATGCAGACAGAGGCATTGCAGATCTTATAAGAGATAGACTTGCAGAAAAAAAAGACATAGAGTTCGTAAGTGTAGTAAAAACTCATCCTGATGTCGGACAACCTAGACTAGTAGTAAAATCAAATAAAAATGCAAGAGCTGCAATATTAAAAGCTTTGGATGAAGTTCAAGAAGAGATAGATGAATTTGCAAAGCAGTTGCCAAAAACATCAAAGAAATAGTTTTTAAAAGATTTTAATGGATATACTTAAAAAGTTATTTAAGTCAGATGGCCTAAAAGTAGCTCCTGTAAACAAAAAGATACATATTAGTGAAGATAGCAAATATAAAATCTTGAAATTTAATGACGTAGTTCAATCTAGAATAAGTAAAGTTTCTTCTTTTGGGGGAGATTATTGGGATATTTTCCCTCCTTTGGTTCTTGCATTTGAAAAACCTAAAGTACTTATGATAGGATTAGGAGGCGGAACTATAATTAATGGAATACGAAATCTAGTAGGAAACGACGTATTTTTAGATGTAGTTGAGATAAATAAGGAAGTGATAAACCTTTATAAAGAATTTTTTAAATGTGACTCCCTTACACATATATACAATAACGATGGATTTGAGCATTTAAAGTATAAAAAATCTTATTATGACGTAGTAATACTGGATGCGTATGATATAGACAAAATACCTGAAAAATTCCTTTCCGATGAGTTTATTAATATTTCAGAAATAGCAATTAAAAAAAATGGCATTCTGGCAATAAACTGCATTGATTCTATGAGACTAGATGGAGGTATTAAAAGTTATATAGAAAAGTTAAAGAAAAAATTTTTTGTTTTCTCAATAGCACCAGGATTTATAACTGCCAACAGCATACTTCTTTGCTCTAAAGATAAAGATTTTAAAAATAAAATTGAAAATATAAAGAAAAAATTATATAGTAAAAAAGAGTACAGATTTTTAGTTACTGCTTATTCTGATATAATAAACGAGTAATTATTCACCTATTACTGTTTCTTCCTTCCCAAAAGTTATTATTTCTGAAGTGCCCCTAAAATGTTCTTCTGTACCTGAAGATTTGTCTGCACCAAAAATTGGCTTGAACATTACAGAGTTAGGTGTTAAACCAAGCTCGTACGAATCAGTACTAGAGTTCCACATGTATTCTGAAGTTTTTGAGTAATTTGCAAAACCAGTTTCTATAAAAGAAATCGAGGTTATTTGACCTAGATATTTGTATAGAACTGGAACCTCAGTTATCTGTGGCGATGAACCATAATGATAGATCTCCGTCATTATTCCAGTAAACGCGCCGTTTTTAACTGTTCCTATAAAATGTTCATTTGAGTTTTTTAATAAATAAGAATAACTAGCGCTTCCGCCATTATCTAAGTCTTTTCCCGATAAAATAATCTTTGACCCTTCACATATTAATGATAACTGAACTGTGTCATTTTCTTTTACAGGTTTTGAAAAATTTAGAGTTAAATTTACCTTATCTTTTCCTCCACTCCATTCTGATAAACCTTTTTTAGAAAATATGTCTATCGATAGATTAAAAAGATTTTTATTATCTTTACTCGGAACATAATCTAAACCTACTTGATACCATGCCCCAGTATTGGTAATACCATTTAAAAGATAGGATGTTCGGTATATCTGATTGTTTGTTTGAGCTACTGCCTTTACATCGACTTGTAGTGAGTTAAATTTCCCACAGTTAAACACTACACCTTCCCGTTGATCATAAGTAGGTTTTGGAAGATCTCTTAGAACTCTATTATAATTAGAATATGATAAAAAAATAACAGCGGGAGAAGATAAAATTGCCCCTAATATAACACCGTTGATAAAGTTTTTGAACTTTGTTTTTTTAGTACTTTCAGGATTTTTATTTTTGTTGTTTTTGAAAAGTAATTCAGAATTAGTATAAGACTCGAGTTTTGATTCTGCAACATCGGTAACTTTTGTTGTTTTAGAGCTATTATCATCTTTTTCTATTTTTTTTAATGTTTTTGTTGACAATTAATGACCAATATGTAGAGTTTAATGTAATACTATGAGAATAAATATTTATTCATGCGTTTTTGAGGCTATAATATGAAAACCTTGCTAATCTCAGTATTATAAAGACATAAATAGCCATATTGAATAAAGGTTATCATGATTGGTAATTGTTATGGCAAGTAAAATACTTAAGAGGTATAGTTTAGAAAAAGTAGCAAAGATACTGATTGTTATTGGAATATTATTAGTTATTTCTTCTTGGATTGTTGGAACTTATTATTTATGGAATGCAAGCAGGGGTGTTGTGGTTTTTATAGTACCGTTTATATTCACATGCGTTCTGGCGTTATTGCTTTTGATAATCAGATATAGATATACCTTATTTGAGAAGTATCCATACCTTATGAACCTGCCTTCGTTGTTTTATCGTATTAAAGAAAAGAAAAATACGGACAATCAAAGCGTTGCTTTTAACATGATCTTTACGGTGCATGCGTTAGTAATAGCATTTCTAGGACTCTTAAGTCTTGTCTTAACAGTAAGTATAGGCTCTAGCATTAAGAGTAATGTAGCTTCACCATTATTATATGGTTATTTAGTAATAGTTGCAATCTTAATTGTTTCAGTACTGTTGCAGTACCGCAAGATTTACATTAAGTTTTCTAAATTTGCTTCTTGAATAATATAAAAAGTATATCTGCATATTAGTACAGTATAGAAACGAATATTCATATCTTTCGTTCCTAATAGGAACGAATTTGGAGGTACATGGTGTTCCACGTTATGTGCAATGGCGTTCCAGCCTCAAATGACATCGAAGTAGATACAATAATGCTATCTTATTTTCTGTTCTATATCTTTTCTAACTTTGTTAAAAATCGGTAGTTCTCCTGAAATTAGGGAAGATAGGTCCTTTTTCCAACTGCCTTCCATTTGATCTATCCTAGTTAAGAAAGTCTCTTTGGAGAACTTTAATCTAGCACGAGATAACTGTTTATTTATTAATTTGATATCGATCAATAACATCTTTCTAACTAGAAGATACCAAAGATCATATACATCCCTCGCTTTCTGCCTGGTATAGATAGCTCTGACTTTCTCAGCCAATATCTCCTCTTCTTTCATCGCAAATATATCAAATGGTCTCACCTCATCGTACTTAGGCAAATATGGATATCTTACAATAGGAAGTTGTATACGTTCCCTAAAACTAATATTGAGAATAAGAGTTTTGATTGTCTCTTTGCTGCCGTCATATAAAGGTCCATAGATATCCATGTATATATTAGTTGCATTTTCAAAC
>JAKACG010000057.1 GCA_021821605.1 Microcaldota archaeon
TTTGTTAGTTTATCTTAATATAGCAGCAATAATACTCGCTTTGTTGTTGATAAAAGACCAACCAAGACCAGTTAAGGAACATAAAGAGATAAAACTTGCAACTCGTTTGCTTCCTCTCCTTAATACTCTAACAGTTCTGCCAACACAAATGATAAGCAGCAACACCATAATAAGAATAAGAAAAACCATATTGAAAATAGAAAAAAGGCGCGTCTATCAGCTCTTAGGTGCAATAATACTTTTTAATTTAGGGTATTATATATTCAATACCTCTTATGTGCCATACTTAAACGAGCACGGTCTTTCTTACTCAAATATATTCATAATAAACCTAGCAAACGCAATTGCACAGATAATAGTTTTTGTAGCAATAATAAGAATTAGAAAAAACTTGAAGTTAGGAAGAAGCTACATGATTGGTATAACATATAGATCTATAGGATATATTACTGCTGCTTTAGCTTCTTTTATGCCTATGTTCTTTTTTTCTGCAAATATACTGGCCTATGCACTCTCTGGTTTTTCATATGCAGTATGGAACTTATCATCATCTGTTTTGCTTTATGATTTAGTCAGAGGAGAAAACGAGGGGTATTATATAGGATTATGGACAAGCCTGCTTGGAGGCTCTGCTGTTGTTGGAGCACTTCTTTCTGGTGTAATTACATTAAGCTTTGGATACCAGTCAACATTTGTAATAGCTACAGCAGTTACTTTAGGTTCTGGTTTTATATTCCATAAAAAGTTTGCAAAAAAATAAGTTTTCTATTACTAAAATATTTAAAGTTATAGGAACAGTATTTATTTTAAAATAAATAATGTATATTGATTTTATGATAATAGATGCGCACGCACATATGTTTACCGAAAAGATGTTTTTAGGAATGCAGATGCCAAAATACAAAGTCCCTCAAAGCATGATAGACTCCGTAAAACATACTTTAGAAGAAAACAAAAAAGCATGGATAGAAGCCATGGATAAAGCAGGCATTGAAAAAACAATCTTTATGTCTACAGTATCATTAAATGAAGAGTTTAGCTCATTCATAAACTCTAGCAACAGATTTATAGGATTTGCAAAAATAAATCCCGAGTCTCCAGATGCAATAGAAACACTTAAAAAAGAACTTAGTATGGGTATGAAGGGAGTAAAGCTCTACGCCACAAGTGGAGAATTTAATGTAGGTTCGCAAAGCGCTTATCCGTTTTATGAGTACTGTGAAAAGAATAAGATACCAATAACCATACATTTTGGGGTCACTATTGGAAGAACCGCAGACCTATACACGGGAAACCCAATACATCTTTCAAGAATTTTAGGAGAGTTCCCAAACTTAACATTTATAATAGCCCATTTTGGTGCAGGATTTTTCAGAGAAGTACTTATGTTAAAGTATAAAAGAGATAATTTATATATAGAAACATCAGGTACAAACAACTGGTTGCCACATCAGGATAACTTTCTTACATTAAAAGATATTTTTAAAAAGTCTCTTGAGATTTTTGGCCCAGAAAAAATGATTTATGGCTCTGATACAAGAATATTTCCTGATGGTTATAGATATCATATATTAAAACAACAACAAGATATACTAGATGAATTGAATGTTTCTCGAGAAAATAAAGAGAAAATAATGTATGATAATATAAATAATCTTATTCGTTGATGGAGATTAACTGGAAAACAAGAACTTTGCAAGAAAAATTGAAGATTTCGTTTGTTATAATTGCGGAAAAATAATTAAAGGTAATGGATATACCGATCATTGCAGTAACTGCCTTTATAGTAAGCACGTAGATATAATGCCAGGAGATAGAAGTTCTCAGTGTAAAGGGATTATGAAACCTATCTCAACATCTTATAAAAATGGAAGTTATAAAATTTATTATTTGTGCGAAAAATGCAATAGAAAAAGTGTTGTTTCTGCTGCAGAAGATGACAATCGTAAGCTTCTTGAAGCACTGATAAAATAAGAATAATACTTTTCAGAAAGATTTAAATTAAACAATAGTTTAAGTATAATGATTTTTGTGGAACTCAATGAGGCAGAATTAATAGAAAGAGAGCTAACGGTAAGAGACTTAAGAGTTAGTAAAGAGGTTCTTGAGACCAGAAGATCTGCCGCAAGATGGCTTGCCTTGACACTTGGAATAATAAATCCTGGTGAGTCAAGACTTAGCGCCGTTGCAGTTTTAGACGCAGTTATTTACTTTCAGTTTATTAAAAAACAAGATCCGACAGTTAAGGATCTTGTAGAATACATAACTACATCTTGGGAGCCCATAAATGAAAAAACACTTAGATACCATTTGTTACGTATGAAAAAGATGGGTTTTATAGATAATGAACAAAGTAAATTTTATTTCAGACCACCTGGATTTGGAGATAGGTTTGATCCATATGTATGGAGTACAAGCATGTTTGATTTATTTTACAAAAATATTTCAAAGAAATTAGGAGACGTAATAAATGATCTTAAAGAAAAAGAAAAAATAATGTGAAACTATGAAAAATAATCTTTTATGGGGCATTGCTGCTTTAATAATAATAGTTGTTTTGATAGCTATATTTTACTATGAATTTCTTTTGCCTTTGCCGCAAATAAATCTTTCTATAAAAATAACACCTGTTCAGTTAGATGTATACCCATATCAATTAATTTATGCTAAAATAAATATTACAAATACAGGAGCTACAGAATTTAGAGGGGTAGATTTTGGAGTTACATACAATGGTAGTCTTGTAAATATATATAATATCTCTTTGCCAGCTGGAAAAAGTACATTAATTAATTTCAGTAAAGAGGCTATAACTCCTGGAAGTTATCAATTAAGTATAGCTGCCGACCCAACAAATACTTTCAATATCAATAGAACATCTTCAAAAAGCTCAGTTACTTTTGAGGTTCTTCCGGCACAATTGCCAAGACCGTACAATGAAATATCAAATAATAATACAATAGAAAAACTTTACTTTATGGATGGAGGAGCTTATGTAGCTACCACTTATCTAAATCAAGAATATGGCTTAAGCTTATTTAGAGTTTCAGATATACCTGCAATTAATGCTTTTTTGGCCCCAGTACTGAATCTAACTTATTCATATTTGCAAAGTGCAAACTCAGCAGAAGGAGTATATAAAAATAATACAGTATATTCATTGTGGCTACAAGGACCTATAACTCAAAACATATTTTTTGAAGCTGCAAAAGGAGCTAACCTTTCAACGTATAATTACACCTTTAAAAATTTGAGTTCAGTGTATGTAAAATTAGACACCAACACAACATTATGTAGCTGGTATTCAGGCGGTTGGACAAAGATTTTAGGAGTTATGGGAACGAGTAATTGCAAGAACATAATATATAACAATACAAAAAACAACACTATAAATCTATCATCCAAAAATCCATTGTTATATTTAGGAAGTAATGATATGATAGCCAACATAACTACAATATCAAGATTAGGAAATGGATATGGAAAACTTTTTGTGTTGAATAAATCTTTTGTATTTGAATCAGAACAACCTAATTTTGGAGGAAGTACAATATGTTACGGTCTTGTTAATGTAGTAAACAATGTTAGTTATTGTAGTAGTTATTTGTTCTCTAAATCAAATAAATTAGGACCAATTTCCCTTATAGATACCAAGGCATACATAGGACAATATAATCTTTCTATTATTTCTTTAATAAACACTTCGGCAGTTACACAGCAAGTAGAACAGAGCATAGGAATACTTAACGAGCTTAAATTAAACGCCAGCTCCGAATCATTCACATCAGGAATATCAAATAGTTGCATATTTAATGCAAGTTTAGGTTGTAGCTCTGCGTCTTTTGGAGTAAATGGAATAACATTGAACTTACATAATAATTTAAACCAAACCTTTAAAATCAACTCAATGACGTGCTATGTCTCTGGAAAAAGCAGTTATAGTGACTTAAATGATTCAATTTTACCTTCTAAAAATTAT
>JAKACG010000058.1 GCA_021821605.1 Microcaldota archaeon
CTCAGTAGATATTCCACTCAAAAAGCTATCGCCTTTTCCTGCCAACATACCATTCACAATGATATATTGAACAAGAAAGATATATATTATTATCCGAGAATTAATTTCTCATACTATAATATATTAAAATTAATATATTAAAAAATAGTGGTAAATAAAATAAGTAAATTAAATAAGTAATAAATTGAAACATAGTTACTAAAGATTAACAATTATTAAAATCATAAAATATTGATTTGAAAATAAAAATAAGTGCCAAACAGCAATATGCTTTCCCACTGTTACAGCAGTATTTCATATCGTGTGCAAGCTTAGCTTCCGAGTTCGGAATGGGTTCGGGCGTTACCCTGCACCTATGACCGTTTGGCAGTATATATTAGTAAAAAAGGTTTATATGCTTTTTCATTTTTTTAGAGTAGGATATTATTGCAAAATTAGGCACAAAAGAGATTTAAATACAAAGGCATAAATCTAAAAGCATGTACTCAGAGCAACTTGAAACAATATTTAAAAAGCAAAAGATAGAGATAGGAGACCGCATAAAATTTACAGTTAATAAGAAGGAAATAGAAGGAGTATTGATGCCAAGACCAGATAGTGGCAATCCAAATATAATAGTGGTAAAGTTAGACAATGGCTACAATATAGGACTTGAATATAAAGATGGACAAATAATAGAAAAACTTTCACAACATAAAAAGGAGGAGTTCCTATTTCCAAAATCTAAAATAGAGACGGCTAATTCACTAAATAAAGTTGCGTTGCTTTATACAGGAGGCACTATAGGAAGCAAGATAGATTATATGACAGGTGGAGTCTACATGCTTACAAAGCCTGAAGAGTTGTTGCATGAAGTTCCTGAGTTAAAAAACATAGCAAATATAGAAGTAGAACACCTTATGAGTGTTGCTAGTGAGGACATATCTTATAAGGAGTGGCAAATAATGGCTAAGAAAGCTGCTGATGCGCTTAATAATAATGCAGTTGGAGTAGTAATAACACATGGAACTGATACTATGCATTATACCTCTGCGGCATTAAGCTTCATGATTGAAAATCCTAAAGGTCCAATAGTATTAACAGGTGCACAAAGAAGCAGCGATAGAGGCTCAAGTGATGCTTTCATGAACTTGATCTGTTCAACACAGTTGGCCTCTAAAGGAAACATAAAGGAGGTAGGCATATGTATGCATGGAACACACTCGGATAATTACTGTTCGTTTATAAGAGGAAGTAAAGCAAGAAAAATGCACACATCAAGCAGAGATGCTTTTAAAGCTATAAACTCAAGAGAGCTGGCAAAAGTTTATACTGATGGAAAAATAGAAATTGATGAGAACGCAGTAATAAAAAGATCTGAAAAAATGGTACTTAAGACAGAGTTTGAGCCTAAAGTTGCACTTATTATGAGCTATCCAAACTCAGATCCTCAAATAATAGAGTACTATAGCAAAAAAGGATATAAAGGATTGATAATAGAGGGTACTGGACTTGGTCATGCTCCAGTGTCAACCTCGCATAAAGAGTATAACTGGCTTGAAGCTATGAAAAATGGTGTAGAGTCTGGTATGGTTATTGGAATGACATCACAGTGCTTAAATGGAAGAGTTAATGGAAATGTATATAGAAACGGAAGGCTAATCCAAGAGACTGGAGTAGTATATTGTGAGGACATGCTTCCTGAAGTAGCTTATGTTAAACTTGGTTTCTTATTAGGAAATCACAGTAAAAAAGATGCAAAAAGATTACTGTTAAAAAATATAGCAGGAGAGATAACTGAAAAAACAGATTTTGAGGTTCAGTGATAAAATGGGTATCGATGAAACAAAACAAAGATACAAAGAACTGGGCTTTAAGTGTGGTCTTGAAATACACCAAAGACTATCTACAAAACATAAATTATTTTGCAGATGCATAGCAAACGCTGAAAGCGAAAGTCCAATCTTTAGTATAGAAAGAAGACAACGGGCAGTAGCAGGAGAGTTAGGTGCGGTGGATCAAGCAAGCAGTTTTGAGAGTAAAAAACAGAAGTTTTTTGTTTATAATATATTTAGAAGAAGTAGTTGTTTAGTAGATTGTGATGAAGAACCTCCAAACCTACCTAATTTAGATGCAGTAAGATCTGCTATTAATATATGCAAATCATTTAACGCAGATATTCCTGACGAAATTGAAATAATGAGAAAGGGCGTAGTAGATGGAAGCGACCCTAGCGCATTTCAAAGGACAATGATGATAGGATATGACGGAAGTATGAATGTTGGAGATAAAATCATACCAATAACCTCTATTTTTCTTGAAGAAGAATCCAGTGGTATAATAAAAAATTCAGATGAGTATGTAGAATATGGATTGGACAGGCTTGGAATACCTTTAATAGAAATAGATACAGACCCAGTAATAGAAACACCAAAAGAAGCAAAACAGGTAGCTATGGCAATAGGGCTGCTCCTAAGGCTTACTGGAACTGCGCAAAGAGGTATAGGTTCAATCAGGCAGGATGTTAATATATCGATAAAGGGAGGCGCGAGGGTTGAAATAAAAGGTTTCCAGGAACTTGAAACTATGGATGAGATAATAAACGCAGAAATAGAAAGGCAGGTAAAATTATTGGAGATAATAGATGAACTTAAAAAAAGAAAAGCTTTTGTTGGAGTAGGAATAGAGTTAACAGAGATCTTTTCAAAGACAAACTCCAAATTAATCTCATCGCAGATAAAAAATGGTGGAGTTGTAATAGGAGTTAAACTTTCAGGCTTTAAAGGATTAATAGGAATGGAGATAGGAAATGATTTAAGATTAGGTACCGAGATAAGTGATTATGCAAAAAGTTCAGGTGTTAAGGGCATAATACACAGCGATGAAAATTTAGATAAATATGAAATAAGTGAGCTGGAAAGTTCTAAGATAAAAGAAAGACTAGGTATGAATAATAATGACGCATTTATATTGGTAGCTGAAAAAAAGGAAAAGGCAGAGTATGCAATTCATCTAGCTATTGAAAGAGCTAAAATTGCAATTTCAAATGTACCTTCTGAAACTAGAGCTGCAGACAGCAAAAGAGTATCTACAAGATTTTTAAGACCAATGCCAGGTAGATCAAGGATGTATCCTGAAACGGACACATTGCCTATTGATAGCAATAATATACTTAAGGAGTTTAAGATAGAGAAGGTAGATGTTGAAAAAATAAAAAAACAGCTAGATGACGAAATTAAAAATGCACAGCTTTCAGAGCAAATGCTTTGGTCAAAAGAGCTGCCACTTTATAGAAAAATAATAAAAACTACAGGAGTAAATCCTGCGGTAGTTGCAGCAATTTTACTTGAGAAGATGAAGGAGCTTAAAAGAAATAATATAGATGTAGAGTCTATAAACGAGGAGACCATAACACGATTATTCCATCTTTATAAAGATGGAAGGATAACCAAAGGTGCAATAGGAGAGCTTCTATCGTTGACCCCTAAAACTCCTGAAGAAATAGATGAACTAATAAAAAGTAAAAAACTAGGAAGGATCAGTGGAAAGAATCTTGAAAAGATAATAGCAGAGAATACAGCGTCAGATAATGGAAAAACCATACAAAATATAATGTCAAAGTATAGATTAGCAATTGATGGAGAGGAGCTTAACAAATTACTTAAAAATAAAACCAATAAATAATGATGATAATATGGAATATAAAATTATAGGAAACTCTATGCAGGCATTAAATATAAAACTTGATGAAGGAGAGATGATATACTCCGATTCTGGAAAGCTTCTCAGCAAAAGCTCTAACATAGTTATGT
>JAKACG010000059.1 GCA_021821605.1 Microcaldota archaeon
TATTGCCATAACTGGACAGAGTGGTTCTGGAAAATCAAATGCCACTAGCATAATAATAAAAGAGCTTGCAGACATGGGATATAACTTTATAATATTAGACCCAAAAAATGATTATGTAGGTATAGCTGAATATACAAACGCAAGAATCTTCAATGCAAGATATGATGGAATTAATGTTTTTGAAAGAGGGAATGCAAGTGTTATCGAAAAAGTTTCAGAACTTTCAAATATATTCCAAAAGAACTTGAGATTAGGCCATGTCCAAAGGAACTTGCTTTATAGATGCCTTAAATACACATATGAAATTTGTGAAAGAAAAAGGAAGGAGCCTAACTTTTCTGGACTTATTTTTACTATGAACGTATTCAAGAAAAATGCAGAGATTAAAGGTAATAAAGCCGAGAAAACCATGCTAGAGTACTTGATTAATAGATTCTCTTCGCTTGAGTATCTTGAAAGTAAAAATATAATAAAGATATCAGAAGCAATAAAGTCAAGAAGTATTTTTGTACTCGGAGAGCTTGGAACGGCAGACGCACAAAGCATCTTCATGGAAGGTATACTTAGACAAATATACTCTTACGCAATTTCTTCAAGTTCAAATGATAAATTTAGAGTATATATAGTTGTTGACGAGGCTGGTAAATTAGGAGACAATCCTATTTTAGGTAGATTGGTATCTGAGGGCAGAAAATTTGGAGTAGGAATAATTGCAGTCTCACAAAGTGCAAAATCACTAGATAAAGACATAAGATGCAACTCATCTCTTTTCATAAGTTTTTATACTAGAGAGCCCGAAGAGTTAAGTTATGTCTCTAATCTAATTTCTGGAGGTAGTGATGGAGAGAGAAGTTCTAGGATAAAAGGTGCTTTTAGAAGTCTAAAACTTGGAGAAGCAGTTGCGCTAGACTGCTCCAATAATGAACCAGTTATATTAAAATTTGGCATCTCAAAAATTTTAAAACCGCCATTAAGATATACTGTAGAGGAAATGAGCAGAGGCATGATTAAAAAAGATGAACTGATAAACATACTAGTTAAAAGAGGATTTATACGTTTGGAGATTGAAGTTATGATTGAAAGATTGTATAAAGAAGGAATTTTAATAGAATATACTTTTAATGCCAATAGCAAATATGACGGTAGTTGGTACTCTCTCAAAGTAAAAAATACTCCGGAACATGATATATCGATTTACATTTTGTCTTTACACTTAAAAAACTTAGGTTTTTATTCTAAGATATATAACAAAGCTTATGGTCCTGACATAATTGCAGAATTAGATGACATTAAATATGCAATGGAGTATGAAACAGGAATTAAGGACATTGAAGAAACTAAAAAAATGATACTAAATAGGGGCAAAAGTTATGGAAGGATAATTATACTTTGTAAAAAAGAAAATCTTAAGCTGTATAAAGATATAAAAAATGCTAAATGTATAAGCATTGAGGAATTTTTAAGTTTTCAAGACAAAAAAGAGTTGTTTAAAAAAGTTGTTTTTGAGTAAAGGATATTTATATTTAACATTTCAGATAAATACTGTTGAGAACTTGATAGAAGAAGTAATTATTATAGGTCTTACACTAGTAGCAGCAGCTATAGCTGCAGTATCCCAATACATAATGAAAAATGCAGTACATAAATTTACATTTAATATTAAAGGATGGATTTCATTATTTAAAAATAAGATGCTAATAGTTGGAATAGGAATTTATTTATTTAGTTTAATATTTTATCTAGCTGCACTTTCATCTGGAGAGCTATCTTTTGTATATCCAACATTTGCAAGTACTTTTATCTTTGTATTTTTAATTGCAAAGTTCAAACTTAATGAAAGTATAACAATAAAAAGAGGAGTAGGGCTTATGCTGATTATAATAGGTATAATACTGGTAGCTTTGACGTATTAGGTTTTAGTATGCTAAATGGAAAAAAATTATTTTTAATTATGCTCGTAATAAGCACAGTATTAGGAGCTACAGGCCAGCTCCTTTTCAAATTAGGTCTCCAAAACTTCGGCATTATGCTGCCTCTTCTAATACTTTTAGGAATAGTTAGCTATGGAGCATCTACCGTGATATATCTTTATGTTCTTGGAAGAGCACACCTGAGCTGGACTTATGGATTTGGAGGACTTAGTTATATTTTTACAAGTATTTTTGCTTTGGTATTCATAAATGAGCCAATAACTTTATTAAGATGGATAGGAATACTGTTTATAGCAACCGGAACCATATTGATAGGAATTAGTTAAAAAGTAAAGAAAATAATAAATATTTATTATCGTTTCTTGGGCTTTGTTTTATTTTCTTGGTCTTGCATGTCTTTTATTATTTTTTCGTATATCTCAGATCTTAAACTACGCCTATCTTGAAACTCATAAATCAAATGAACTGTAATTACATAGATATCATTATGAAGATACTCTATATGTATAGAGTAATTTTCTATTTTTCTTGCATCTAACGTTTCTATTATCCTATTTTTCACATTTTTGAAAGGAATTTTTGTAGATATATCGAACTGTAGTTTTACAGTATTCTCTGGAGCCCTACCATAATTAAGAACCAATGCCTGAACCACTATGCTGTTTGGCACATAGACAGGTATTCCTTCATCATTTGTTAGCTCTGTATAAAGCAGGCCTATATTTTTAATTCTTCCAAAAAAACCAGGTACAAATTTATCATGAGGATAGCTTTGAGGGACCATATTATACTGCCAAGTATGCATAGTTACCCTATCTCCAGGCTCAAATGCCTTGCTTGAAAGCAAATATACTCCTGCTATAAAGTTAGACAGCGTAGATTGAGCCGCAAGACCAACTACTATACCTAAAAATCCTGCACTAAGAAGCAAGCCAGTTACATTTATTGATAACAGTGATAATAGAAAAATTATAAGTATAGTATAACCAATTATCCTGAAAAGATTTCTAAGAGTACTTGCTTCTTCGCCTTTTACCGAAGATTTAAGGGATATATATAAAATAAAGCCTAGTACTTCTATACCAAGTATACCTATTATTGCGCTCAGGGCTACCTCTTGTCCATTATTTGATGGAGATATACCAAAGTATTTTGTCACTACATATAAAAAAATAAATGATGCAAATGCTATTATAAGAACGCGAATAGTATGCTTTCTGAGATATTTTCTATTTACTAATTTATCGATTTTTTCATCGATTTTTTCTGGATTTTTCTTTTCTGCCTTTTTTCCTGCCATTTAAATCGATATAGAATAAGTAGATAAATATTAAATACTATTAGTTCAAACGGTTCAGACTAAAATAAATATTTTAAAGCTTGAAGGCAGCAGCAACTATTATTGGAAATATTATTGTAGCTTCGCCCCATACCTTTACGTTGTTATCGTCTAATGATGCCTTGCCCCAACTTTTTGCTTCTTCTGGATTAGCCCCTGCGTTGCTGCCTTCTTGTTCATAGCCAGTATTTATATATACTGTATATTCTGCTCCTTCACGCAGCATCAAAGCGTTCATTATATGGTGCTTAGGTACCGATCCCCCTAGAATTATAGCTCCAGTTTTATCAGCATTTATTACTGTATCATAAAGTAGCTCTATTTCTTTTGTAAGATCAACTCGAAAATCTTTATGATCCTTTCTAAAGAAGTATATGTGATCACCAATAGCCCCGTCAGCAAGAGGAGTACATATAAGGGGTATCTTGTTTTTGTAGCACCAATATGTAAAGCTCTCTTCCTTGTTTTCTAGCTTTTCCATAGATTCGCCGATAATGTTTACAAACTCT
>JAKACG010000005.1 GCA_021821605.1 Microcaldota archaeon
TTTATACCTTCAGTTAATTATCAAAATGACATTTCAACAAACTCCTTTACTGAGATAGCCGTTTCTCCAAATGGTGGACAGGTCTACCTTGCAACTCCTTCACAAGGTCAAATATACATATACAATGGCAATGACCTCACCTACTCAAGTGCTATAAATCTTGGTTTTTATGACGGAGCCGTTTCCTCTTCATCGCCATCTCAATTATCCTCAAGTCCTATAGGAACTCCTGCCTTGGCATCTCTTAATATTTATTATTGGTTATCTAACAATGGGCTTTACAATCAAAGTATCTCAGGGCTTAGCAATTTCAATGTAAATCCAACATACGATTACGATAAAGACGCATTTCACAGACCTCTTGCAATACGCGACATAAATGGTTATCTATATGTTCTTGACAACTGGGCTGGAATAATAGGCGCTCAAACAACTGGAAGTTCAGAGACCTCAAGTATCTTTGGTTCTCCAGACCAAGGTATATACTTTAATATGCTTATGCTTCGTGTCATAAACTCAACAGGATATGATGTTCCTATACAACCAACACTATTCAATGACATGTTCCAGCAGCAGACCTGCCAAATAGCAAATCCATCTCAGGCATCTGAGTGCTTTACAAATAACCCTCCTACAAATTACTGCGTCCAGCCTTCCGCATCTACCGGTGCATCATGCATTCCTTATCCGGTAACATCGGCTCTTTCACAGTTAGAGTGTGCTCCAAGTACGGTCTATAATAACCAATACGCATATCAATTTATCTGCGCTACTTCAGGCTCTCTTACAACTTCTCCATCCTCTACCTATTATCAAACCTCATCTGCAAATCTATATCCTACAAATACCTACCCTCCATATGGTTGGATACTAAGTGCAAGAGTCGAGGGTCTTAATAATGGTAAGTCTTCAACATCACTAAATCTTTATGGAAATGCCAAGTACTCAAACAGTGCATACAACCCACAATCACCTACTGGAAGTTCAGGAAGGTGGGATCTTGGAAGCTATAACTCAGAAGAAGGCTACTATCCTGTAGGTCCGCAGATGCCAGATCTTGAGTGCACAGGTCATTCAACCAGTGCATGGAGCAACTTCTTAAACAGCTTTACTTCAGTATTCAAAGGTAATAGCTGCACAGTTCCACAGCTTGAAGGTGTAGGATTTTCTGTAAATTACAACAATACAATAGCATTGTTAATGGATGGAGGCTCAGGAAATCCTAGCGCAGGTATAGCTGCTTTTGGTTATGGTGAGCTGCTCATCTCAAGATTCAATATCTTCAATTATACAAAGATAGGTGGTGGTGTTGTTTACACCTGCTACTCAGGATATAATGTTAGCAGCTATATAAGTAAAAATGGACCTTGCCAATATACGCCGCAGCTTTTCGGAAGCGGAAGTAGTGGGGATCCAAATATTCCTATATTAAGCCCTCCAATATATCTAGCAAACAATCCATTCAATTATTACGAATCATTAGGTGCGCAGAAAATATTCCAATACGCTAATAATCTTTACTCTACTTACAGCAGCGGAAAGGGCAGCCCATCTACCATAGCAAGCAACAATTATAATCAAAACTGCATAAATCAAGTAACTAATGGTCTTGAGCCTACCGATTGCATAAACAGTCCTTTCCCTACCTCAATACCTCTTAGTAATATAGCTAGCGGAATTAGCTCAATAGGAGTTTCTCTTCAAACTGCTCCTTCGGTGCCAATACTAGAAAGTAGCATAAGTGGTTTAAGCATAATCCCGTATGCGTATCAAGTAAGCATGAATGAGAGTTGGAAGAACTTCCAATTAAGAGCAGGATTATACTTCTGCCCAGAATCTTTGCCACCAATCTATTATGGAGATAGCAGTATACATTATGGTTATGTCTCTACAGCTACTGAAGTTTCTCCTACCTTGTCTGCGCCTATAGAAGGAGGAAAAAGTTATTTGTCATATGAAAATACTTACTCTTCTGGGTATTATGTACCTAATCTATCTGACGTAGGTGTTTTTCTAAGTCCTCAGATATTCTTCAATATAAGCAGCAACCGTCTATTCGGTAGCGTGTATGTCAATACAACTCAAAACATTAATACAAATAAGCAGTTCCTTCTTAATGCTACAGAGCAGCTTAATTATATAATAAACTTCAATAAGATAGGCTCTAATATGCAAATAGAAACCATCTCCTCAACTCCTGTAGATAAAACCGGTCCATCTGCGGCAGTTGGCCTTAGCTCTCCACAAACTCAACCAATACCTACTGGTATAAGCTATACTCCTGAGCTTTTAGGTCCTCCTGGCATTGGAGCTGTAAACCTGTTTAATTGGTATCAGCAAATAGTATATGAAAGTCCTTTGAAGTTTTACATAAATGGCAGCTACGGTACATTGCCATATGGTTATCATAGATTGATATACGTTTTGCAGGATAGATTCAACAATACTATCTATGCTCCAATAGACGCAGACATAGCAAGATTAACAACGATAAATCTAACAACAAATCCAATAATAGATCCTTCTAATGCCAATCAGACTACACTTGAGATAAACGGAACCGCTGGCTTTTATGTTTTCAATGCACTGGGAGAGAACTTTTATCCATTGTCAAACGGCTATGTATACCTATACTATGATCAGAATCTTGATTACAACGGAATAAACCCTCTTCAACAAGGAACTAACGGCGCATTCGATGCACAGCTATGTGCTTATGGCGTTAGCTCTGCTAAAGGTTATCCTTCAAGCTGCGTAGTCGCAAACCCTCTAAATGGAAGCGAGGCTCAATCTGGCAATATAATAACATATGCTCCTCAGTTCTCTAGCAATGGTGAGTGCCTAACTCCTCAGCAAAGTATAGTTAACGTACAAACTCCTGACTGTAATATATACACAAACGCGCTTTGTCCTACTGGAAATTACGGACAACATGAATATTGTTATCCTATAGATAACAACGGTGATGGCTTCTGCACAAGCCAACTCGGACTTATGGACATAGCCAAAACAAACAGCACAGGTGCATTTTCATTTAATACAGTTGCTTGCGGCATAGGTCAAGAACAAATAATAGCAAAGTACTATGGTTATCCAGCACCTGAGCCTGTACAGGCGCAGCAATCATTATTACCATACTCTGCAGATCCAACTACTAATCAGCCATCTATAAAGTTCTTCGTATATAACTACTCATGGATGCCAAATCAAACTATCTCTGCAATACAGATAGGCTTATTCGAGTTGTCATATGGCACAATAACCTTATATGGCATTGTTATACTGTTGCTATTTGTAGCTACTGTATTGGTCGTAAGATATAAGTTATCTAAAAACTCAAGAGTCTCTAAAAACGCAAATAAAAACTCAAATAAAAAGAAACAGAAAAGCAAAACTGCTAAAAAATCCTTAAAAACCAAGGGGTAAAGGCTCACATTTAATGTTCAATGAAAGTAGTAATAATTAACTTTCATCGTCCTCTGCGTCTTCATCCCAATCTTCGTCATCTGAGTCGTCGTCTTCATCCCAATCTTCGTCGTCATCTGAGTCGTCAGCTAACTGTTTTCTAGTTATAGGGTATCTCATTACCATATTTATCACTTTTTAAGTATTTTCAAATACGTATTATATAGAAACTATTTAAATGTATCGGTATTTTAAGGTTTACAATATTCTAATACACCATTTAAGGCAGGAAAACTTAAAAACAACAAAAATAATAATCTTACCACCTAAATACTTATTCATAAATTATACGGGCTTGTGGCGCAGCGGCAGCGCGCCCGCTTTGCAAGAAAACTTTTAGAAAAAGTTTTATAAAAACCAAAAAAGCGGAAGGTCGCGGGTTCGAATCCCGCCAAGTCCATAATAAAATATCGGGCACACGCCAGTGTGCACATCCGGTTAACAGCAGTCTGGTGCAACCAGTCCCCATGTGCGATAATAAGCAGCAATTCGCATCCTTGTGGAGCGAATTGGACAACACACTACCTTACTTGCCAAAACACCATCTTGTCGAAGTAAGAAAGATGGTGATGCAGCAGTTCAGGAAACGCTTCCAGAGGAACCGTATACCAAAATACGGCGCACTAAATAAGGGTTTCCATGAACAGGAAACACAGAAGTTTTTCCGTGCTGTCGACAATGACAAGTTCAGGTTACTCTTTCAATACCAGTCCCAGTTAGGTCTCAGGATAGGCGAAGCCACGCGCTTGAATGTCAAGGACATAAAGTTCGAGACAAGGGAACTTGTAGTGAAGACGTAGAAAGCGGGAACCATAGACCAACTCTTAATTATCGAGTCGTTATTCAAGGCCACGCTTGAATATCTACGAGCCCATACCGAAGCAATAGAAAAGACGCAAGGTTACATCTTTTTCAAGGAAGAAGGAAAAAGCACCACCAAAGTGCCGTTCGTTGATGAAGGTTACGCAAGGAACAGATTCAGATACTACACCGAAAAGGCAGGGCTAAGCGAAGTATACGACCAAAGCGATGAGCTGAACGATAGAGTGCCTAGAAGCCTGCACAGGCTCACAACGCATAGCTTAAGGCACTATGCAATTACCAAGTTTGCGGAGCAGACAAATGGTAATATGTTCCTCACAAGAAAGTTCGCAAGGCATACGAAGCTGACCACCACAATAATATACATTAGCACTAACAAGAAGGCATTGTATGAAGGCATTGACGG
The DNA here is from genome assembly GCA_021821605.1 of Microcaldota archaeon. The sequence continues at coordinate 4,694 of JAKACG010000005.1, forward strand.
AGCCTTTTCGTTGAGCCAAGCCGTGAACCTAAAGAACAGGTTGGCGGTTAGGTAGCTCCATAATACTGGAACCTTTAAAAATAGGTTTAGGTAGAGTAAAACACCTTTCAGGTAGAGTTTTGGGCATTTTCATGTAAAGTAAACCTGTCGTCGTAGAGGCTCCCTTGCCTTCTTTTTTCCTCGTAAAACCCCCCATTAGTCATGAAACGACCATTTTGTCATGATTTTGTTAAAAGCATGTGGAGTAAGCCGTCGCCCACCCTAATAGTCGCCTTTGGCGACGCTCGGCGGGCTAGGTTTCTCAATCTAAAGTCGTTTTGATCCCTATGTAAAACGGCGTAAAGGTTCCTTGAACTGCTAGGTTGCTAGCTTAAAACTCGTTGGAGCGTCAGGGAGCCACCTCGTGAGCTTGCGCAAGCAAGCGATAGAGATTGGCGACTCAAGGATGGTACAAACTTTTATAAATTACATTAGACCAGAGATAATAGGTATTTTAGTATGAAAAAATCAGAGGATTATAGGTATTGGTTGTACGAATATAAATATAATACATTTAGTCCTTTTTTAGATTACGTTTCTTCATTAATTAGAAAACGAAACATCAGAATTAATGTTCTTCTTATAAAGGCACAAGTAGACTTAAAGGAAGAGCTAGAACGATGGATACCTGCTAATTTTGATGTAAAATTGAAAGAAGGAGGAGAATTACTTACACTTTATATCACAAAGGACCCAGAAAATGATGAAAAAAAGAAAACTGTTAAGGCAAGAATAGTAAAATACTCTGAATCACCATCGATATACTTAGTTATTAGCGACTGTAGGACATCCGAATTCAAAGAGATAATAACTAAAGTGCTTAATAAACACTATCCTAAAATTTCGCGTATGTTTCTTTCAAATAGTGAGATGAAAGTTATTTTTGATAAAATGAAGGATAAAACTAAATTGGACTTAATTATCGAGTTTGCTGTAGGTAAAAAAAGAATACCAAATAAAAAGAAAAAGGAATCAGAAGTAAAATATACGGATGCACCGTACGGAGAGGTTTTTGATAAAATTTTAGTTCAGGACCAATGGTTAGAAGGGGTAAGATTTAGAGGCGAGAAGGTTATAAAAGAAGATATAAATTTAAAAGAAACTGAGTTTATCGGTACAATGTCAAGGTCTTGTTTCTTTTCTAGTAAAATCGACATTACACCATTATTAAAGATAATAATTCCGGAGACTATACAATTGACATCTGGTAGAAACGAAAGGTTAGAAATTAGTTCAGAAAGTGCCAAAAATATACAACCTGAACCCGTAGTGATTAGATTTGATAAATCTATTTTTAGTGAAATCTCAAAGAATAGACAATATATAAATGCCATTGCCGAATTAGAAGCGTGCTCTATAAGTGAATACCACACTAATCCTTACATACACATAGGAATGTTAGATTACCTTGACGGATCATCTTATGATATCTGGGTGCTGGAATCGGATAGGATGGCAATTATCCCTCAACTGAGTGCCAGTTCTGCTTCATTAAGTAGAATAGTTAACCATATCTTTGAGAGGATACACGAAGGACATGTTGAGAAATATGAAAAAATTGAAATTACTGCTGAATCTTGATTTGGAGAAAGTGCGGAAAGAAATAGACGGTTACAAGCGCACATGTGAGACTATAGTCGCATTTAGGAATATTATTGAATTTAATTTGAAAGGAACATGTGAACAATTTAGAAAACTTAAAACGAGTACTAATAATGAGATCTCTAAAAATGTTGAGATAACACCAGATTTAATTGTTGAGGTCAAAAGTAAAGATTATAGCGCATTAAATGAAATAAAGATAGATTTACCTAAGCAAAAAACTGAGGATGGGAAAGATCAATGGTTGGATGTTGCGATACAATTGAAGAAATATGATGACGATTTAAGTGGATGGAAATTTAATCCTAGAAAACAGCACGACATAATGATAACAACTCATGATTTGCGGACGTTTGATTTCAATAATTATATGAAAGATTTAGCTAAAAATAACACATTAAAAATAAGTAGAAAGTTGGCAATATTACATAGCATAAGAACTTTTGAAACTCATACATTCATAGTAATAAAGAAGGATTATGGAGACATATCTGACACCAACTTAGAAAAGATTCTTGCTTCTGGAAGAGGTGTAGCTGAATACAACATATTAAACGAATTGAATCAGGTAAAGTTTTATGATGCAAACCCACCCATACCTTATACCATGGCAATAATTTGGGACCATATTTTAAAAACTTACTTAACGGAGGAGCAATTTAGACTATTACAAATAGCAAATGCCGTAATTTCAGTAACTGTTAAAGCAGTTGACGTTCGAGATAAACTTTGCAGATATACACTTGAACCAAATGTAAACCATATAAAACAGAGCTGGGTTGATGATGCACTGGCAGGCTTTACTGAAATAGGTTTTGGAAAAACTAACGGCGGAGGAGTCTTTGAAATCAAATTCAAAAAACATACGGGGGATATTCTGGAAGTATTTTTTGGAGAGATTGCGGCTGGAAGGGACGCTAAACAAGCCAAACTTATAAAGTAACTTGCAGAATTATAATAAGGTGCTAAAGAGTGAAATAATGGTCGTTAAAAAAGAATTAAAAGAAAAACTAGAAAGGTTACTGAAAGATTATCAAAGCTATAGCGTAGATGAAAGAGAAGGTATGAATGAAGATGATACTAGAGCTAAGTTTATTGATCCTTTACTTAAAGGTGTACTTGAATGGGATGAACACGATATTGACCGACAGAAGTCAATAGAATCTTTAACTCCAGAAGGACATATGAAACGTGCTGATTACTCTTATCCTAAAATACCGAAAATAATCGTTGAGGCGAAGAAACTTAATGTTCCTATTGATAATGGAGATTTTGACAATCAAGTAATAGACTATGCTTACAGCAAAGCAGTTAACTGGGCAGTTCTTACTAATTTCAAATCTTTTAGAGTGTGGTATGTTACTAGGAAAAAGAAGAACATGTTTTGCAGACTTAACATTGCTGAAGATAATATAGAACAAACTGTAGAAGAACTATTTTACTTCCTTAGAGAAAATATTTTTAATGGAGTATTAGATAAAAAAGCGGAGGTAAGAGGGATTAAACTTCAAGAGATTGACATAACTGCTGACTTGACAGAGAGCCTGAATATATCTAGACAAAAGATAAATAATTACTTAAAGAAGGAATATGAGAAAAAGTATAAAGAAGAAGAGAGAGAAGAATTAACACAGGGAATAATAAATAGACTAATTTTTATTAAGAAAGTCGAAGCGGAAAGTTTGGAAGAAAACAAACTTGAGCAGGTTGTAAGGAAGGAAAGGACTAATATATCTGATAAGGTTGTAGAGATTTTTACTTACTATAGGAAAAAATATGACAGCGATGTATTTGGGTTGCCTGATGAGAAGGCAGAAGTTGAAAAGTTAAATATAGAAGATAAATTTACACTAGAACTTTTGAAAGCTATATCAAATCCTGTTGATAGTGAGAGGGCTTATAACTTTGCTGCTATGGATGTTGATGTTTTAGGAAGTATATACGAAAATTATTTGGCATATATACAAAGAGGCATAAAGCTTGTTGGAGGTAAAGAGAAACGGAAGGGACAGGGCATTTACTATACGCCACGATATATTGTGAATTTTATAACAAAGAATACTGTTGAAAAAATCCTAAATAATAAGGGCTTGAGTAAAGTCAAAGAAGTTAAAATTCTTGATCCAGCATGTGGTTCGGGGAGTTTTCTTGTAAGTGCAATAGAAAATTTAGACCAATATTATAGAGTTCATTATAAAAACTGGGCGGAACTATCTAGAGATGAAAAATTAAAACTTATTAAAAACAATATTTTCGGCGTAGACCTAGATGAAAGAGCTGTGTCTATAGCGAAGTTGAATATATATTTACAGGTTTTAACGCAGAGAGGGCAAGCTGATATAAGAGCTCACCATACTTTATTACCAGAGTTAAAGGAAAACGTAAAGCTTGGGAACAGTCTGATTGTTGAGGAAAAAATAGCTGGAGAAGCGTTTGATTGGAGGAAAGAATTCAAGGATACAATGGGTGGTGGAGGGTTTGATGTAATTATAGGTAATCCACCATATGTAAGAGTTGATAGTTTAAAAGAGGAAGAAAAATCTTATTGGAAAGAGAAATTTGAGACAGCGACTGGCAAATATGACATTTATTATTTATTTGTAGAACTTTCACTAGAATTATTGAAAGAGGAAGGTTTGTTTGGATTTATAATACCAAATAAATTCTGTGCAGCCAGCTCTGCGAAAGTGCTTAGAGATAAACTAATCAATAACACAAAAAGTTTAAGCATTGTAAGTGTAAGTAGCATGGGAGTTTTTAGAGATGCGGCGAATTATCCAGTTATTTTATTGTTTAGAAAGGGAAAAGGATTAAAGGAAATTGAAATTGGAAATGCGACAGATCAATTAATGTTGCTTGGAAATGGTTTTCAGAGATATTCTATTAATAAGAAAGATATGGATTTATTACCGCATAAAGTATTTCCAATAAATACAGGGCAGAAGGAAATTGATTTGGTAATTAGACTTTTGAGAGAAAATGAGAAGTTTGGTAAGTATATAAATATTTCTGAAGGTCTAAGGATTCCGGAGAAATATGAACGGGATGATGAAAAAATTAAGATATTGAAACAATTTCAATTTGAAAAATGGAGTGGGATTAGAAAGGCAGGAACTATATCTGAATCTAACCTCAAGAAAGTAATTAGTGAGAAATCAGACAGATATATTAACCTCTTAAAAGATAAAATTGTGATTGCAGAAGATGCGTTAAGTATAACTGCCACATTAGATAACCAAAAGATGGTACCGCAAGGTGGAGTTTATTTTGGAACGTTAATAAATGACGATGGCTCTTTGAAATATATTCTTGGTTTACTAAATTCTAAATTATTGTCATTTGTATACAAAGTATTGTTTGGTGGAATGCATATGGGTGGTGGATACCTAAGGTATAGAACAGAGTTTCTAGATGAACTACCTATAAAAAAGATGGGTGGTAAACAATTGGAGGAGATGATAGGACTTGTAGAGAAGATACTATTACTGAATGAAAGGCTAAGTGAGGGGGGCGGTAAGAACACAGGGCAATACGCGAGGATTAAAGAACAGAATGGGATGGTGGAGAAGGAAATAAATGAACTTGTTTATAATATTTATGGAATTACAAAAGAAGAGCGTAAGATTATAGAAGATAGTTGATTTGTTGCCAAAAAGTTTGAATGAAGTATTCGTAAAAAGGGCCGTTATTAGTTGGTTGAGTAGACAAGGGTATAGCAGAAATCTAAAAGAAAAGGATCTGCACGAACATGGAATTGATATAAAAGTTAGACATAATAATTACCCAAGATATTTTATTGTAGAAGTTAAAGGAGAACCAGATATTAGAAAAGTAAAAAATTATCATTCGAGAATGGAGGTCTATTTTATTTATGTGCTCGGACAAATAGTAACAAGAATGCAGTATAAAGCAAGTTATAAATATGCCATTGGATTACCAGAAAGTTATTCTGATAAAGTAATAAGAAGACTATCTCCTGTTTTGCTAAAAAAAATGAATCTTAGTGTTCTTTTAGTAAATAATAATGGTAAAGTAAGAGAAATCAATTGGAAGAGATTAAAAACGGAACAACGAGGTATGGCAGAACTGTAAACCTTTTCGGAAAGGTTTAATCGAAAACGCCAGTGTGCGATTACAGCTAGAACTGCACCGTATCTGTTTATATTTCTAAATGCGCTATAATCTGTGTGCGAAGACACAGATGTTCGCATTTAACTAAAATAAAATCTACGGTGAACTAAATGGCTAGAAATGTAGACGAAAAAGCTAGGGGACTCACACCAGTTCGCAACGGAAAGATCACGTGTGCGAATCCCGCCAAGTCCATAAAACTTCTTGGGAAGAAGTTTTATCAAGAAGCTGAGGGAAAATCTTCTGCGACAAACCAGCAAGTCCATCCTGTTTCTACAAAGTCTACATCATTTGAAGTGGGCTGTAAGCTTTACCAAATACAAAGATATTTATATCTATATAAGAATATATATAGGAATATATATAGGTGTTAGAGGTGTCTAGAGTAATAGTAGTATCCGAAACTGTATATACTGAATTGCAAAAAATAAAAAAGAAGGAGTCTTTCTCTAAAGCAATAGAGGCGTTGATAAAAGGCAAAACACAAAAAGGAGATATAGCGCAGCTCGAAAGCTTTTTTGGCATATTGAATAAAAAAGATGCTTCATCATGGAAGACAGAAGTCAGTAGTAGTAGGCGTACTTTTGGTAAGGCTAGATTATCGTGATTATTTGGTAATTTTTGATACAAATCTGCTAATAGATGCGCTCAGTGGGGAGCAGAAAGCGACAGATGCAATAGAATCTTACAAAGGCAAAGAAAGCGCAGGTATCACAATATTGAGCAAATATGAACTACTTAGGGGCAAGAAATTCTTAGAACAACACACGCTGGATAGACTGTTTGATAACCTTAATTTATATGGGCTTGGCAATGATGAGGTAGAAATAAGTGCAGAGATATACAAGGCTCTTAAAACTAAGGGCAGGCTAATAGATGAATTTGATGTTCTAATTGCCGGCATAACAATAGCAAATAACGAAAAACTAGTCACAAATGACAAAGATTTCAAAGAGATTAAAAAGTTGGGATACAATAATTTTGTAGTTATAGAATGAGATATGCGAAGACAGAAATGAGTATGCATATATTTTCATGTATATAAATATACGGTAAGTTCGTATCACTTCGCGTGGGCTTAACGCCAAGTCCATAAAACTTCTTGGGAAGAAATTTTATCAAGAAGCCGTGAGCAACTTTCGCAATAACTTATCCTGCTAGGTTAGTAGGTTCAGATTTCTCCAGAAACTGAACCGTGCTTGCTCATATAACTTGCTTGGGAAAAGCTACTGTTCAGAAAGCTGGAATTGTTTATGTTTGTTTTGGTGTTTTGAAGGTGCTAGGATGAAGTTAGAAAAAGACGACAAACTCGGCAAAGGCAGTTACGGCTTAACCTCGCCACTTTGAGTTACCTTTATATGTAACTGAGTTTGACATACTAACCCCTCTATTAATTACAAAAATTAATAAACTTAATGCATATATTATAATCATGAACCTAATAATAATATACGGTCCTCCTGCTGTAGGAAAGCTTACCGTTGCAAATGAACTTTCAAAGTTAACTTCTTATAAAGTACTACATAATCATTTAGTCATAGACCTTATCAATTCGATATTTGATAGAAACGATAAGATGTTCTGGGAACTTATAGACTCATACAGGTTGGATCTTGTAGAAAAAGCGGCAGTTAAAAAAATAAATGGTTTAATATTAACTACAGTAAATATTAAAAATCAAGATGATTTATTTATTAAAAATCTAATCAAAATAAATGAAAAAAATTCAGGGAAAACTTATTTTATACAGTTAACATGTGACATAAACGAAATAAAAAAGAGATTAGGGGCAAAGTCAAGAAATAAATATGGTAAATTAACAAATGTTAAAGTGTTTGAAGAGTTTATATCAAAAAATGAGGTACTCGAATCGATTCCTTTCGTAGAATCATTGAAAATAAACAATACATCTATTTCTCCAGAAGAAACTGCAACTATTATTAAAAAACATTATGGTTTTTGAGATTAGCTATATCTCCTTATCATGTCTATTATACTTTTATGTAGCTTTCCATTGGACATAACTGCGCCATTGATTTTTTTATCGTATCTTTGATCGTTTCCGTCAAGGTCGGTTACCGTTCCTCCGGCTTCAGATACTATTACCTTAAGTGCTGCACTGTCATAAGAGAATCTTGCTGGATGTATAGATGCCGCAAGTTCTCCAGACGCCACCATTGCTCCCATATAAACTATTGAACCAAGCATAAGAACCGCTGCGCCTGCTTCTATAAGCTTGCTGTGTAGTTTTGAAAGCGAATACTGTGCTCCATTCCAGTAGGAAAGACCTATAACCGCACCTTTAAGCTCATTATCATTAGATACTGATATTTTTTCTGAGTTTAAGTATGATTCATTGCCTAGTATTGCTCTATATGTTCTATCCATAAATGGATCACGAACTACACCTAAAATAGGAACGCCTTCTTTAGTTAAGGATATTGAAAATGCACATGTAGGAACTCCATGTGAAAAGACTATTGTTCCATCTATTGGGTCGCATATCCATCTATACTTACTTTTATTTTTCAAGTAACTTCCTTCCTCTGCCATTATGTCATGCGTAGGAAACTCTTTTCTAATCGCCTCTATTAACATTGTATTTATTTTTACGTCGCTTTCCGTTATAGGTGAGCCATCAGATTTTCGTTTTGCTTTCATTCCTATTTTTATGTCCTTTTTTATTTCATTGCCTGCTGTTACTGCAAAGGCTGTGGCAAAACCCATCATGTGTTCAAGATCTTTATTTAATACTTTAAAATAGCTTTTATTATTTGTCAAAATATTACCTTTAGATAAATATATTTAATATTTTCAGATATTTAAACGCTATCAGAATTTACTACGCGTTTATAAATATTACCGAAGAAGAATATTCATCTTCGTGTATAAATGGATAACAAAATTCCTTCTAAGGAAGAGATAAACAAATCTTTTAAATATCTTTTAATTTCAAGAATACTTCGTAGCATAGCTCTTAGCTTTGCAACACTTGCTGTACCTATTTATTTAATATTCATATTCAATCAAAATCTATTTTCTGTAGGAATAATCTACCTGATAATTCTTGGTTTTAACTCTTTTTTTTCACTCTTTACCGGTGTCATAAGCGATAAAATAGGTTATAAAAACGGATTACTTTTTTCAGAGCTTTTCCCTCTCATAGGTATGTTCGGTTTTATACTTTCGACATTCATACCGATAAATATAACTCTTTTCATTTTCTTTGCAATGCTTACTGGAATATCTGGAGTTGGTGGAATACGTGGCGCATTTTCAGCACCTCAGATGGCATTAATAGCAAACAATTGGAAAAAAAATAACGAGAGAATCAAGCGCTTAGGTATTATAATTTTCATAGGTTCTGTCGCTGCAATAATAGGAAGTTTTATAATAATTTTACAAGGATTGTTATCCTCCTTTTTACTTTCTAATGGAGTAGTATCACAGGCTCAGGCAACACTACTTTCATTCAGGTATTTTTTTATATTGACTGATTTGATGATTATAATTTCATTTTTCAGTATTATTTTTATAAAAGAGGCAAAGCATAATAAAACCAAAAATAAATTCCTTAAAAAACAATCCTCTCCACATGTACTTAAGGTTATGGCATCCCAGATTTTTTCAGGTTTGGGAGTAGGTCTTACCTTTCCTATACTTCCAGTTCTTATAGTTGAAGCATACTCATTGAATGCTGCGCAAAGCTCTCAGGTAATAGGATATATCTTCGGACTTGGTTACGTATCTACCGCGCTAGCATCTTTTTATATCTCTCGTAAAATACTAAAATTAAAAATAAATACTGTATTTTATGCATCTATGACAAGAGTTCTTCAGGGTATTCTTGTGCTATTGATTGGTATTACTTTGGTATTTACCGGAAATCAGACCTTCAATTTTATTGGCATATTCTTAATTTTAATATTTATTGTATCTTATAATGCACTTTTAGGATTGGGTGGTCCTATACGACAAACATCCAACGTTTCAGGCGTAGCTAAAGGAGATTACGGTGCTGCGGTAGGTATGATGTCTCTTTCAGCTCAACTTCCACAAGCTAGCGTTGGACTTTCCGGAGCGCTTTCAAGTATAATTGCCTCTTTTATTTCATTGCCATTATTTTTTGGAGGTTTCCTAATCTCTATCAGTGGAGCGGTATATTGGAAGCTTCTAAAGGACTCAAAAAACAGCAAAACAATAAAAAACTCAAAAATCTCAAATAAGCAATAACAAAATAAAAAAACAAAACGTTTATTATTAATGTGCTTTTAGATATATTGTGAGTTCAATGAAGGGAGTGCTTTTTACTACAGATGCGATTTTCTCGCTTCTTATAGTCGCTTTTGCAATAACATTATTAACATACTTCGAGTTTACTCCAAACAGTGTAGGTCTTTTAAGTTCATCAAAGATACAGGCGACCATGACCCTTTTAACCACAACTCACATTAAAAATATGCTTAATGCTGGCAGCTTAGCTCAAAAGCTGTTTTATACTAGGGCTAATTATTCATGGCAACAATACGGTTCAGACTCCTCAAGAAATCCAGTACTATCTTCGGGTCCTATGTATCCATTCTTACTTTATTCATATTATGTTCCAAACGGTATATCCTCTCCTCTTGTAAGTGATTATGGAAACTTATACTTTGGCTCTGGAGATCAAATATACTCGATAAATCTTACTAAAGGGAGTACCTCATTGATAAAAACACCTTTTGTAACAACCAATGCAGAATTATATCCAAATGGCTTTGGTACTTATTCTGGAATGCTTTATTATACTAACGGAACTGAACTTCATAGCATTTATCCAAGTAATGGTAGTTATTACTGGAACTTTTCTCTACCTAATACTTATCTTTTTACCTCACAGCCACTTTTCTACAATGGAAAGATATTTATCGGAGCCTCCTCTGGAACTGCCTCTGAAGTTTATGCTATAAATGCAAGCGACGGAGCCTTTTCGTGGAATGCTATAACCTCATTTATTCCAAAGGGGCTAACAACGATAAATGGTTCCATACTTGTAAATGATTTAAGCGGGAACTTAATACTTATAGGAGGCAATGGCACTATATTGTGGTCAACTCCAGGTTCACAACCTACTACAAATCTCTCTGTTTCTGATGGTATTGCTTTCTTAGGTAGCAACTATCAAGCATGCGGTTTAAATATAGATGGCACAAATAGTTTTTGTGGAACATTGGCTTTTCCAACAACCTCCGTTTTAGGAGTAAACAATTACTCTTTATTATTTGAAACTACAAATCATATAGGTGAGGTTGTAAGCCCTGGAATAAGAACTTGGGCATATACAAATTCAAAGTATGGTAATACTGTTGGGTATCCAATATTATCAAACAAAACTATGTACTCCTTATGGAGTAATGGTTTTATACTGGCAAGTAATATTTCAAAAGTTGGAACCGTTGTTTGGGCAACACAATTACCCTCAACTCCAATAGAAAATATGATTTTATCTGGCGGTGTTCTTTCAGTAGCTTCTGGAAATTATATATACTCTTTTGGAAATTGCTACTCTAATTTATCTTCAAGCATAGCTTATGCAATTACATATCTTTATTCTAAAGGTTTTGGCAGCTGTGCTACATATCTAGAAAATTTGGTAAATCCTTCTTATAACTATAGCATACAGATAAATGGTATTTATGCTCCTTCAAATACATTATACAACTTTAATGGTAATTCTTATGTTTACCTAAATTATTCTTTTAACTCTGGAACCAATATTTATCTGGGAAGTAGCGGAAGTGGTGTCTCCTTAGGTAGCTCATTTACTCCAAAACAATGGTATTTTGTAGGTATAACTAACAATCAAAGTTCAAATACATTGACCGCATATGTCAATAACAAGGCAGTTTACTCTTCATCTGCAATAGGTACTCAAAGCTACTCTATTTTTGAATGGATATACCCTTCAACTGCTATAACTACATCAGAGTACTTAAATGGAGTATCAATAAACTCAGGAAGTACAAATCTAATGTATCTTGGGTGCGAAACAATTTCTCCATGCACAGATGGATTTAATGGCATAATAACAAACCTTCAAATATACTCTATGGCATTAACTCCAGGCAGCATCTCTACAATTTATGATGGTGGAATAGCAGCTGCTCCGATATCAACTTCAAATGTTGCTGCGTGGCTTCCTTTAGAAGGAGATACAAATGATTACAGTAACATGGGCAATACTGGTTATCCTTTTAACTTAAATACTGTGTCTATGCAATATTATCCTTCTGGGATTACGGGTTCTTCAGAGGTATCACAGGAATCTGTATTAGTTCCTTTATCGGAGTCGCAATCAATGGCGTCACAGCCGTTAAACAAGTCCACACAGCCAAGAATTTATACATTAGGTGTTTATACATGGAAATAAAAATAATAAAGGATAAGCTTCTAAAGACAAGCATGAAAGGTCAGCTATTCACTCTTACGACACTTATACTCTTCATATTAATGCTTTCTGTTCTTTTTTCTTTTGTTATAATTAATACACAGTATTATTCACAGCAACAGAGCATAGCTTTATCCTCTGGAGCTATAAATCTTGTTCTGCCTTTGAATGCAAGCTCTACTGTTTTTGGATCAACAGCAGAAAGGCAGGCATTATCTGTTCTAGCCTTTTATGAGTATAACTCCAGCCTAAGGCATGGGAATTTTATCTCAAATCAAACCTTGTATCTCTCTTATCTATTAAAAAATGCAACATTGCCTAATGTACAGAAAGGCACTACTGCAGCATCGTACTTAAAAGTAGCAATGGGGAATCTTACCTTCTATGATTATAATCAAACACTGATGAAATTATACTCGCAGTTAGGCCTTCAATCAATAAATGAAACTAACATAGCTATCTCACAGAGCAGTCCCTATACACTAACACTTAGCTACATTGAAAACGTAGTAATAAATCAAACCGGAGATATCTCAAGATACTCCTTTCCAATCACTGCCACTATAAATCTTACTGGAATGCCAGATCTTTTATTGGCACAACAAGGTATTATAAGATATATACATCCAGGAAATATACAAAACTTAACCTCTATAATAACTGGTGGTCCTGCAATTTCTGGTTCTTTGACAGGAATAGCGTATGACACAATACTTTATGATGTTAATCCTACTTGTCCAACGTATACTTTATCTCAAGAATCTAGCATTATTTTAGTTACAAACACACTTTCAAACAGCGAGTACTGTACAAATGACTTTGCTGGATTCGTTTTGAACATAACTGGATTTACTTCCACAGGTCCATATCTTATTTATTCACAAAACACTATACTTTCTAGAACTTTCAAGACCGGTCAAAATATACTTATATACGGCCCTTCATTAGAAGCGTTTAATATACAAAATTTAATCTCTGCAGTATCAAATCATTACTACTTTACCTCTCCTTTTACTCCTTCATATATTGAAAGAAGCATAAATAATCTTTCAAGTTCCACTTCTGGAATCTTTACCTTTTCTGGTTTTAATCGTCTTGCCGGTTCATTCAATGGCCATAATAGTTATATCTCCATAACGCCATCCTCAAATCTTCAGGTGCCGATAAGCAGCAATGGACTTAGTATAAATACATGGATTCTACCATCAAATACCGAAGCTTCAGGGACAGGAATACTCTCAACAACACCTGGGTGTGGTTATAGCATATTTTTATCAAATTCTAATACACTTTCAGGAAGTGATGATTGTGGTGATACATACTCTGGAAATTATAACTTTGTACCTGGGGTTTGGTATGATCTTTCATTAATTGTTTCTAACGGCGCTCCTTCAAATATTAAGTTGTATGTTAATGGAAATCAGATACTTTCTACAACCGGTACATGGGGAACAGGTACCTCTTGGAGCAACTTGTTTATAGGTTCAAATCCATCATCTGGATTCTTTAATGGCAGTATATCAAACGTACAAATTTACAACAGTAGTTTATCTCAAAACTCAATAAAGCAATTATTTCAAAGAGGAATTTCTGGTATACCAATATCAAACAATGGGCTTGTAGGCTGGTTTACACTTAATGGAAATCAAAAAGATCTAAGCGGTCAAAACAACAACGCTTTTGGAAGTAATGTTCTATATACCTCAAATCTAAACGGTGTGCCTTCTGTAAATGTCTCAATGTTTAATGGGGCAAGTTCATTTATTCAAATACCTTCGACAGTTTTTAATTTCATAACCAGTGGAACAACTACCACGTATTCCGAATCATTTTCAGTATGGTTCAAAACAACATCAGATGGGGTAATATTGGGGCAGGAATCTTCTCCTCCTGTTTTGCAACCAACTGGTTATGTACCATCGATTTATGTAGACACAAACGGAGATATTCGTGCATCACTTTTCTGGCACGGCTCCACAGCAGATCAAATAGTAACAACAACACCATATAACAACGGAAAATGGCACTTTCTTGTAGATACTTATAACAACGGTCAGGAAACATTATATATAGATGGAAAACAAGTAGGCACACAGTCTCAATCTGAGGTTTCATATTCCTCAACCTACTATTATCAATTAGGTACTGGATATACTAGTGTCTGGCCAGACTCTAACGGAGCATGGTTTTATTTTAACGGAGAGCTTGCAGACGCGCAGGCACGCAGTTCAGCTCTTTCAGAGCAGCAAATACTTTCTATGTACGCTTCTGGAATAACTGGAGCTCCCCCTGCACCATACAATTCTACGCTTGGCTGGTGGCCATTAAATGGCAATATAAATAATTATGGCTATGGCATTAACTCTGGAGTAAGCTATCCTAACAATATACTTTATGGTTCATTCAACGGTTCGGCCAGAGACTCTGCTTTAGGTACTTATTCATCTTCGCTAGAAAAAATACCTGGAATACTCTCATGCACCAATATTTTTGGTTGTTATAACTCAAACTCTAGTGGTATTTATTTGGGTAATGCTCCCTTAGAGATAGGCGGCAAACTTCAAACGGCTCAGTTCAACTCAAACTCATTTATAACTGCAAACATTCCTCTTTCAGGCAACTTCGGAGTATCATTTTGGCTAAGGCTCAACGCAAGTTCTTTTGGGACTACTCAGTCTC
>JAKACG010000060.1 GCA_021821605.1 Microcaldota archaeon
TTATTCTTGATATAAAAGCGCATCCTTTGGCAGAGCAGTCAAGAAGTTACGGTACTGATGCAACAGCTAAATCTTACACTAAAGTAAAGCCGGTTAGCAAGAATACTGCAATAGTGAAAAAAAGTTCTTGGGCAGGACTTCCTGATACTGATCATAGAACAATAGGAGAAAAACTTGATTTATATAGCTTTCAGGAAATATCTCCAGCTATGGTATATTGGCATCCACATGGCCATATCATATATCGTGAACTTGTAAGGTTAATGCGTGAAAAAGAGATGCAGTACGATTATCTTGAAACAAGTACTCCTGTAGTTTCAAATCTTGCTTTGTGGCAGGTGAGCGGCCATCTTGAGCATTATAAAGAAAATATGTTTATGTTTGAAACCGAGTCTGGAGATCATGGATTAAAACCAATGAACTGTCCTTCTACAATAATGATATATAAATCAAGAAAATGGAGCTACAGAGAGCTTCCATTCAGAACGGCTACATTTGATAAAATATACAGAAGAGAGCTTTCAGGAGTCGTTAGCGGGCTTTTACGTGTGCAGGAGCTTACTCAAGATGACGGTCATATATTTGTAAGGGAGGATCAGCTTGAAATGGAGATGGTAAAGCTGCTAAAGATGGTAAAGGAAACATACGATGTTTTTGGTATGAAATTTAATGCAAAACTTTCTACAATGCCAGATGATCATATGGGTGATGAAAAGCTATGGGAAAAAGCTACCTTCGCTTTAAAGAACGCTCTAGAAGCCAACGCTATGGACTTTGGCATAAAGGACAAAGACGGAGCATTTTATGGTCCTAAAATAGATTTTGATGTAATTGACTCTATGGGGAGAAACTGGCAATGTGCTACAATACAAGTAGACTATCAGCTACCACTGAGATTCAATCTAGAGTACACCGCAGAGGATGGTCATTCACAGGTTCCTATAATAATACATAGAGCCATACTTGGTTCATTGGAACGTTTTACTGCGGTTATGGTGGAGCATTATCAGGGCAAATTTCCAACATGGCTTTCTCCAGTACAGGTGAGAGTTCTTTCAATATCTGAGCAAAGCAATGAGTATGCAGAAAAAATACATGACGAACTTAAAAAACATAAAATAAGATCTGAGCTTGACATATCTGATAAAACATTAGAATATAAAGTGCGAGAAGCCGTAACATTAAAGGTTCCATACTCATTAGTTCTTGGGAAGAAAGAGTCAGAAGCGTCTAAGGTAACCGTTCGTTCACGCTCTGGAAAGCAGAAGTTCAATATTGAGTTAAGCGAGTTTATAAGCAATATAGAAAAAGAGATAAAAGAAAGAGCAATGGAACTTTGTTATTGAAGTTTATCTTATTCTCATTTATTTTTTTGGCTGTACGATAAAAAAATCAATATAAAATAAATAAAAGAAAAAAACCTTCCAAACATTTATCCTTCTTCAAAATAACCTTATTCAAGATTTTATGAAGGTATTTCAGCTGCTATTGCAGATGCAATTGCGCTTTGGGATATTTGTTTTCCAATTCCAAGTACATACACTACATAATCTCCTTTGTAACCTATAAGTCCTGTTGAGTTGAATGGTGCTCCTGTGCTTACAAAGTTATAAGTCAATCCATTTACTGTTGCATTGGTAACGTTGAATTTTGCTCCTGTCGTTTGGAAAAACTTCAGCGCTATTTTTGGTGTTGTACTTTCTATAACCTGTTCAATTAAAGCAACATGTAATGTTTTGTTTTCATAGACTACTCCCCATTCGCCTGTTCCATTTTCTAAGTATGTGTAATTTACAGTAGATGTTGTATTGGCTTTTTGCGAATTTAACTCAGCTGTAAATGCTGCTCCTACATAACTTTTAACTGAGTAATTTCCACCAACACCAAATAAACTTATAACTTGGCTCTGTGAAAGATACACACTATTAGACGAAGTACTTACCGTAGAGGTATTTAAAGTAGTCGTTGCATTAGTAGGTTCAACTGTAATAATCGTGCTTTTTGCAGCACTGCCATTGCTGTTTGAAACAACTGTTGTTGTAATGTTAGAACTTCCTTTATTGCTTAAAAGCAAAAATGCCCCTGCAATAATAACTATTACAACTATCACTCCTATTCCTATTATTCCTTTTGATGCTATAAAATCACCACAAACTCTTTTTATTAAATATATATAAACGTTTGTTTAATTCAATAAATCTTTAAATTTCCTATTTTATATCCAAATCTAATCCAAATCTAACTCAGAAGTTTTTTATACCCATACGTAGATATTAATCAGAAGTGATAAGTGCGATTTGATGGATGAGCTTTCTATAATAATTGATAACAGGGAGAGAAATTATGAACTGCTTGAAAGTCTCTCACAAAACAATATAAAAATATCATTCAAGCAACTTGCTGTTGGAGATTATATTGTTTCTGATAGAATGTGTATAGAACGCAAGACAATTTCTGATTTTGAAAGTTCGATACTAGATTCAAGAATATTTGAGCAAGCTAAACGACTTAGTATGAGCTTTGATAAACCAATTATGATTTTAGAAGGAGATATGTTAGAAACAAGACTTAGCCGAAATGTTATACTAGGAACTATATTTGCATTATATAGAGAACATAATGTGCCTGTTATAAATTCGTTAAATCCTTCAGAGACATCTTATCTATTGAGCAAATTCGCAGAGAAAGAACAAATAGACGAAAAAAGAGAGCCTAAATTATTAGGTATAAAAAAAGCACACTCAGATTATGAATGGCAATTGCTTATCCTTAGTTCCATACCTGGTGTTGGCATAAAGCTTGCAAAAAATCTGATTTCAAAGTTCCATTCAATACGTAATATTTCAAACGCAACTCCTGAAGAATTAATTGAAATTGAAAAAATAGGCTCCAAAAAAGCAGAAAAAATATATAAAGTTCTAAATAATATAACATAAATGAACATAAATGGCGAGTAATTGAATTTTTTTAAAAAGCTTTTTATGAGCGGCGAAGAAACGGTTTTTATACAAACCAAATCTTTAACCGATATGGCGCTTAGAGCTAATTCTTTGTTATCTGATATAATAAACGGGAAAAATAATATTGATAGCATTAAAAAGCTTCAAAAGAAAGCATCAACGGAGTATCTTGAACTTTCACATACAATAACATCCGGTGCAATAGCCCCAAATATTATAGATGACATGCTGCTTCTCTTAAATAAAGAAGAAAATATACTTGATTCTATTTTCAAAATTTCTCGCCAGTTTGTTAGGTACAGATCAAAAGACCAAAAAATATCCGAATACATAAAAGTAACTACATTATCTTTTAATGGCTATGCTTCTAGTTCTATAAAACTTCTTTCACAGATGCACAAAGCAGACACTGTAAATAAAATAAAGGCTTTTAGGTCAAGAATCAAACAAATAGAAAACGAAGGAGACATGCTTCGCGATTCTATGCTTGATTTTGCATACTCTACTGAAACTGATTTCAAGCTTTTTTATCATCTTATTGATCTTGCATACATGTGTGATGATATACTCGATGCATGTGAAGATGCGTCTGATATATTTTTAAGTATAATGTTGTCTATAACTTCCTAACTATTTTAATTATTTTTGTTTTAAAAAAGATGTTCTAAATTTAAGTTTTGTAGTCTAATTATGTCTATTTAATTTTATTTAAAAACAAATTTCCTAAATTCCCAGATTTTT
>JAKACG010000006.1 GCA_021821605.1 Microcaldota archaeon
AAAACAATTCCTATATTTTGCCTTACACTATTTTTTTCTTTAATTATGTCATGGCTTGCTATTTTAGCGTTGCCTCCTGTAGGTTCTAAAAGAGTTGTCAGCATCTTAATGGTTGTTGTTTTTCCAGCTCCATTTGGACCTAACAGTCCAAATATCTCTCCTGAAGCTACCTTAAATGATATTCCATCTACTGCTGTAAACTTACCAAAATTTTTAATTAAAGATGATACCTCTATATCAAAAACTTTAATCTCCTCACTTTTTTTCCTGTTTGAATTATCCAAATAATCACTATAGTTTAAATTTAAACCATTTTATTATATAAATCTTCCGTTCAAATCCTTACTTTAAATATTTACATTTAATTATTTATTATTTTTAAGTTTAAATATCAAAAATTCTAAAAACGCAAGTTTAAATATCAAAAAACTTAACATATATATGTTATTTTATGGGAACAAAAACTATGGAAAACACATTAAAGGATGTCAATAATGGCATTGCTCTAATTAGGCAAAGCCGTGAGTTATGGGGTAAGGTTAACAATACACTTGAAACTGTGCGACTTCTAACTAGAGGCGATAGGGATGCAGTTTCTGCAGCTAGCGATTGTATGTACTCGCATATTGGAAATCCTATTGCCATTTCTCTTGCGGCACAGGAGCTAAAGAAAACAGCTGAAAGCTCAGGTATGGAAAATGCAGTGCGACAAATAGCTGCAATAGCACTTAAAAAAACATTAAGAGAAAATAAGGCAAATGTAGTTAACATGAAAAAAGAGTTGCACGATTATCTTTCAAAAACAGACTCACCTGTGATATTCACATATATGTTGCGAATATCAAATCCCGATATTTTTTTGTCTATAAACGAGGATATTAAAAAAATATTCAATGAAATAAGCAGAAAAAAAGCCGAAGCTATAAAAAACTGCGCAGATTCACTTAAATCTCAAGATATCAAAACAAAAAAATAGGAATTGTAAGTAACCGCAAAATTAATACTTTTAATTGAAAGAGTAAAAGTTTAACAAGAATAATTTTTATATTTACTATCTTAAGTAAGTCTTTAATACTTTATCCTACATTATTCATTATTGATTTTATGTTAAGAACAAAAATAATAGCTACATTTGGTCCTGCAATATCTGAACCATCTGTACTTAGCGAAGTTTTGAAAATAGCAGATATAATAAGATTTAATTTTTCGCATGGAACGCCAGAAGAGAAACTTCAGGCGAAGGAGTTGGTAGAAAAGACAGCCAAAAAATTAAATAGGAATATCTCATTACTTGCTGATCTTCCAGGTCCTAAAATAAGAGTCTCTAAACTTGAAAACGATATATATATTAAAACAGGTCAGGAGGTTGTTTTCGTACATCATCCAAACGCTAAAGGAGATGAAATTCCAATAGAGTTGGATATATACGATGATATGAAGGTTGGATGTGAGATCTCAATAGGTGATGGTAATCCAAAGTTAATCATAACAAAACTAAAGGACAGGCGCATATTTTGTAAATCTTTGCAGGATGGTAAAATAGGCAGCAGAAAAGGAATAAATGTAAAAGGAATAAACATGAGCGCATCGCCTCCAACATCAGATGATCTTAAGCTTATAGAGTTTGTAAAAAAACACGGTTTTGATTATATAGCACTTTCTTTTGTTAAATCGGCAGAGGATGTAAAAAAGGCAAGAAAAATATCCGGTAACCTGCTTATAATATCAAAAATAGAAAGACAGGAAGCGATTAATGATATAGGAAATATAGCTGCAGTTTCAGACGGAGTAATGATAGCTAGGGGAGATATGGCATTGAATATAGAGTTCAATGAGGTTCCACTAGTACAAGATAAGATAATAAATACCTGTAGAAAGTATGGCAAGCCTGTTATAGTTGCTACTCAGATGCTTGAGAGTATGACTAGGAATCAAAGTCCTACACGAGCGGAGATGACAGATATAGCTAACGCAGTTAAATCTGGTACAGACTGCATAATGTTAAGTGATGAAACCGCGGTAGGAAAGTTTCCTATAGACGCATTGAAGGCAATGAGCAGCATTGCATCATATACTGAAACTATGATGAGTAATGACTCAAATACCAACGTATCGATAAAAAATACTCATGAAGGTATAGCAGCTGCGGCCGCAGGAATTAGTCGCACATGCAAGACCGATGCAATATTTATAATCACAAAAACCGGTGGCACTGCAAAACTTCTTTCTTCACTTAGACCAGAATCAAGTATAATTGCGGTTTCAGATTCCGAAGAGCTATTTCGTTCATTTGGTATTTTCTATGGATTAAGAGGAATAAATATCCCTATCTCAACCAACGAAGAAATAGTTAAAAAAATAAAGGAGCACGCCAAAAAATTATCTATACTTTCGTATATTATAGTTTTTGGCCACACAGAAAAATCAGGAACCTCAGATACTATACTTTGTTTTTGGGAGAAAAATAACTAAATTTTTATTTTTTTTATTTAAATCTTATAGTATCTAAATCCATTGGCGAGCGTGACTCAACCTTAAATCTATTTCCAAGGAATCTAGCTAGATCCTCACATCTGCTTTCTTCTCCATGCATCGTATATATCTTTCTTGCTGCAGGACGTAGGTGTTCAACAAAACTTGTAAGTTGCACTCTGTCACTATGTCCTGAAAATGCATCTATAGTTTTTACTTGCATATTTACCTTTATCTGCTCCATTTTTCCATCGGCGCCTGGCAGTGCGGTATCATTTAATCCGTTCTGTACTCTTCTTCCAAAGGATCCGGCGCTGTTGAAACCCACAAAAACGAGTAGATTTTTAGGATCCTCAGCCAAAGCTTTAAAGTACTCGAGCGCTGTACCTCCATTAAGCATGCCTCCGCTTGCAAGTATGACTCCTGGGCCCTTGTCTAATACATCTCCACGTTCTCCTTTTGCAACCTCAAAGATCTCGCTCTCAAAAGGTGAGTTGTTGTTTAATATTCTATGTCTTAAACCTACTTTAAGATACTCTGGATAAGCAGTATGTATTGCGCTTGCTTCCAAAAGCATTCCGTCAAGATAAACCGGAGCATCCATCTTAAACTCTTTATTATTCATTATATAATTCTCCAAAACCAACTGTAGCTCCTGTGCTCTCCCAACTGCAAAGAGCGGTATTAATACCTTTCCACCATTGTCTATTGTTCTTTTTATATTCTGCATAAGCTCTACTTCTGAGCTTTGCCTATCATGTCCTATATTCTTAGGTCCACCATAAGTACTCTCTATAAACAATGCATCTATTCTAGGATACTTTGTGTCTGCTTGATCGTATAGCCTTGTAAAGCCATACTTAATGTCTCCGGTATGGACTATATTGTAGAGTCCTTCTCCTATGTGCAAATGTACTATTCCGCTTCCAAGTATATGGCCTGCATTGTGGTATGTAAGTTTAATCTCCTCGGTTATATTGGTTACCTCGCCGTAATCTCTAGTTATCATATGTGAAAGCATGGTTTTGATGTCCTTCTCTCCATAGAGCGGTGTTCCTCCAGTTCTCATTACTAATTTATTGTAATCGTAAAGTAGTAGCGCAGCAAGATCTCTAGAAGGCGGTGTACAGTATACCGGACCAGTATATCCAAATTTATATAAATAAGGAATAAAGCCCATATGGTCCATATGAGCATGTGTCATTATTACAGCATCTATATCATTAATAGTTAGATTTGCATTATCAAGATATGGGAAGGCCTTATTCTCGGTGCTTGTTGTGTCAAAGCCTTTTATTCCAGGATCTGGGCTTATGCCACAGTCTATTAAAATCTTAGAGTGATTTGTTTCAAGCAATAAGCAGCTCCTTCCTACCTCTTTAAAGCCCCCCAAAGCAGTTGCCTTTAGCCACTCACTTTTACTCATTGGTTGGTTTATTTTCTTGCCTACTGCGGTAAGAAACTTCTTTCTGAAATCATTTTCCCTAAGCATTAGCTGTCTTACTCCATTTATTACGTCACTGTTCATTGTAGGTGTTCTAAGCACCTTTGGAACCCATCTGGTATCTGAAATTATTTTTATTAAAGTAGAACCTCCCTTTCCTATTACTAAGCCAGGCTTCATAGCTTCTATATAAACCTGTGAAAACTCCTTGTCAAATTTTATTCCATCTTCTTTTACTCCTGCATCTTTTGGTATTATCTCAAGTATTTTTTTAAGTGAAGTATCCTCATCTAAAAGCTCTTTCGAGTCACTTCTAACTATGAGTCTTTTCTTTATCACTGCTGAGATATTTTTTATTATGTTCTCGTCATTATAGACAAACGGTATGTTTTTAACGTATACTGCAACGTCTGGTCCTTCGAACTCTATTTCAGAAAGCTCCGCTTCCTCAGGCATTAATTCTTTGATTTTCTCTTTAATATCTTTATTATCCTGGTTAACACTGTTCAACTAATCACTCTATCTAAAAATATGTTTTATAAGCTATTCCCCTACTGTTTTTTATTTACTTTATCATCTTATCTATTTCTTCTTTTGAGTACTCTTTATACCCTTTTTTAGTAATAGAAACTATCCTAATTCCGTCTCCTGTTGCGCTATCCCTTTTCATTGCTATCTTCAATGCTTTTGCTATGTGTTTTGCTGCATCTTGTGTTTGCATATCTTCGGAATAAACACTTTCCATATAACCTGTAGCTGCTATTGAACCGCTTCCTGTTGAGGTGAATTTGGATTCTTTTATGTGTCCTCCTACTGGGTCAATATTGTAAATCTCAGGGACACCATTGTTCAACCCTCCTATTATCAACTCTACATAATATGGATACATTTTATTTTCCTGCATTACTAGCGACATTATGGATGTTGCGTTTTTAGGCGACATGGACTTACCCTCATCCATTTTATAAAGCTCATTTTGCATCTTAAGCAACTTTACAAGATACTCTGCATCTCCTACTCCTCCTGCTATTGTCATTCCAAGATTATTGTCTATTTTATGTATCTTTATAGCCTCAGAGCTTGAGATGTATGTTGAGTATGTTGCTCTTACATCAGCGCCCATAGCAACACCGTCGCTGCATATAAGTGCTAGCGTTGTTGTCCCGTGTCTTACCTTATCCGCAAACTTTTCATAATCCATCATAATATCCACTTGAAAAATATAAAATTATCAACTTATTCTAACTATTAAAATAAAAAATATAAAATAAACAGGTCTATACTATTAAGCTACCACTACCTATAAAATACTTGCTATTATTTATTGTGTCTGCAAGTTCCGCATATGCAAATGTTCTGTAAAGTTTTGTTATCTTTATTTTATGCGTCTTTCCTATCCTTGCATCGGCATTTTTAACAAAGACTACGACATCATCTATTCTTCCTATCCCTTCTCCTCTAGGATTTCTTGCGCTTAAGCGCACATCATATGTTCCCCCTTCAACTAATTCTTCAACTCCCATATTTGTCCCCAAGTACTACTACAATAGTAAACTATTTAAGCGCTTTCTACAAAAAAATAAAATGTAGTAAATTTATTTTGTATTTTTGTAAGAAAAAGAGATATTCTCTATTCCGTATGTAACATATGGATCTGTATTGTTTGAGATAGTTGCATTGCTTTGATAAAACACTATTTGATTAAAGCCATAACTTGCATTTAGCTGAACTGTATAATTTTTCAGAGATGCACTTGTGTTCAACGTTATGGGTGTTTTCAAGTTATTTAAGAACACGTAAACTGGATTTCCAGGCTGAGCATTCAGCATGCGCATACTCATGTAAATACTACTTGATTTTGGAGCAAACATTACTATTCCTCTTACATTTCCGCCCCACCATGTGCTTGCATAAGTGTCATTAACACATATACCTTGTGCATTGCAGAATGGAAGATATCCTTGTGTATATCCTGGTATCCATGTGCCTATTATGTACGATACTATTGTATTATTAAAAACGCTAAGATTTGCGTTGTTTGCATAAAATAATGTCATATTGTTATCTTGATATGGCGCTCCAAATATAGATCCCAGATATGTATCTAACGTGTAGTATGCACTTGGACTATATGCTTTTTTAAGCACCGCTATTGCACCTACTCTATACTGTTTTAGCCATAATAACGAAAGATCTGAGTAATTTTCAATTATTGGAGATGGATATACCACTGCATAGTTTTGAGTTGTATTGGCACTTTGTAAATAAAGTGCAGATACTGCTAGAGGTATATTCTCATCAAGCTGCTGTTGTGTAGCATTTATCCTGGTAGGATATCCTCCTACTAATGGTATCTTTGCAGCTGTATCATAGTACATTTCTAATCCTGGATATAAATATCCTGTACTTTGACTAGGCAAAGCAGGAAGTATGAGCATAGAAAATGAATGTGTAAGATTCTGTGTTCCTAACTCCTTAAATGCGTTAGGTATTGTTGCGTTGTTTGTGATTGCAGAAGCAAACGAAGATGATAATGGCATACCATTATACTCTATTAATATCAAAATAGATATTCCTACTACTGCCAACAATATATTGCTGTTAAACTGTGGAAGTTTTTCTCTTAAGTTCTTTATCCCAAATGCAGCAAGCACCGCAAGTGCTACTGTAACTACGAAATCAAAACGGCCAGGCTCTCTTAATACATTGAAGATAGGTATTGCTTTATACAAAGAATACAAAGATGGTATTCCTGTGCTTGTATCTGTTATTTGTAAAATAGGACCAAGAGCAAGAAGGCCAAAAATTACTCCTATTATTATCCAGTATTTTATCTCTAAAAGCTTATTCTTTTTATGTTCGTGATAAAGGGCAAAAAGAACTAGTGCAAGAACTGTGAATCCTATATATGCTATTTTTTCTGTAACATCTGAATTATACTGTACATTCTGATAATTTAATGCATAAGTCTGATTGAAATAAGAGAGTGAAGCATCATGGAATATTCCATTATAATAGCTTGGCAAAAAGAACGAGATAAGCGTATCACTGTATAACATGTTATTTGCAGTTCCGCTAAGTTGATTTGCTGTGCTTAATGTTGAGCTATTATATGCGTTTGCAAGCCAGTATATGAATGGAGAGCTGAATATTAAGAAAAATATTGCCATTATGCCTAAGTTGTAAACAGTGACCTTTTTTAGTATCTCTTTTCTTTCCAAAACCAGTAGCACTATGATGCTAATTATGGCAAAGAAAATCATCATTATTCCTTGTTCTATATCTCCCATAAAGGTAACTAAGAACAAGCTTATTCCTGCAAGACCAGAGTAAAGTATTGTTGTCTTTTTACTTTTTATAGAGATTATGAAAAACAGAACAAACAATGGTATAAACTCTGTAATTGTCCATTGTAGATGTGAGTAAGACTGTGCTATATGTACTGGGCTGAAAGCGAAGATAAGCCCCGCTATAAATGCAGCATAATTATCCTTTACTAGGTACTTAGCAAGCATGAACATGGTCAGGCCTCCTATGATAAAGCTGGTAAAGAAGAGGAAGTTATATTCAAAGGCTAAACCTATAGCTTGAAGAGGAGCAAAAAGTATTCCTGCAAGCGGTGTCATTGTCTGCGTCGCAAGATTAGCTCCTACAGGGTAGAGTATCATATTTGTAATATATGGAGAAGCATGCAGTGTGAATATAGCATAAGGCACCCACCACAGTCCCCAAAGACTTTGATATACGTCTCCACCACCATTTACAACTATATTATTAATATTTCCTGATATGTTCCAGAACATAACTGTGGAGATGATAGCGTATATAATCAAGGCTATTATGTATGGCTTTGCCCTTTTCCAGTCCGGCCTATAATTTTTTATAGAATTAATATCCATGAAAACATTTTTAAAAATTATAAATTACTTAATACTTTGCAAACAAGCTTTATTATTTGTATATGCTAAAGAATAAATATGCTTTGTAATGCCATTATATTGATTAAAACAGATTTTATACAAGTATACTTTATTAATTGATTTTATGCATGTAAAAAAGAAAAGTATAGGCTCTGAAGCCGGAAGGACCCTCTCATTTTTATATCTTGGACAAATTTTAGGAGCCATAATAACAATACTGACCTTTATTTATGTTACTAGATTTTTAGGACCTTCGAATTATGGCATATATGTATTTGCAATAGGCTTTTCTGCTTTAGTTAGTGCTGTAGGCAACTTTGGCATAGGCTCGTACATGAGCAAAAATCTTTCTTTGTTTTCATATAAGAAAAATATAGAAGGGATAAACAGAACCATCTCTTCATCTTATATATTGCTTTTTATTGTAGCTTTGATACTTACATTGATAGGTATACTTATAAGTGGTGTTGTGTCTGGCGTGTTCATCTCAAAAATAAACATATCTTATATAACCTTGACAATAGCTTCGTGCATAATATTTTTTTCAATGATTCAAAATGTAAATGTCCATGCTCTTGCCGGTTTTTCTGGAGGAAAACAAGCAGCAGTAACATCAATAACCGTGGACATAATTCAATTAATATCTATAGTTGCGCTTCTCCTTTTGGGTCTAGGAGTCAACGGCGCAGTTTTAGGCATACTACTGGGAAACATAATCGGTTCAATGCTTTCAATATTTTTTATACTTAGGATTGCAAAAACCTACAAAGGATTCAGATTATTTATGCCAAAGAAGAAAATGTTGTCCGAGGTGTTCAACTTCTCCTTCCCTCTTGCTATCAACAACGTTTTAAACACAGCTATGCAAAACTTTTCAATACTATTCCTAGGTTTCTATGTTACCTCGGCTATAATAGGCAACTACGGGGCCGCACTAAAAGGATTAAACTTTGCAACTATAGCTTACGGTACAATGTCTATGGTAGTGCTTCCTATTTTCGCAAAAATAAATGCGAGTAAAAAGGCAAAAGAAATAGGGAACTCTTACACCAAGGTAATGGTATATTCATTAGTATTGACTCTTCCATTTATAATATTTGTAAGTGCAATGGCACAGCCTGCCGTATATCTATTACTCTCAAATAAATATTATCTTGCACCATTATTCTTAACATTAATTACCTTGGGCGTAGCAATAAACATGATAGCTTATTACATAGGCAGCATTCTTGCATCAAACGGTTTAACCAAAAAGATGCTTAAGTACAACGGTGTTTCTGTAGCAATACAACTTCTTCTTTTGATGGTTCTTACTCCATACTTTGGCGTATTGGGTGTTATATTACCTGTATTTATTCTGGGAGGCTTGATGAATGATATTTTGTTAATTATGGCTGTGAAGAACAATGTTTCTGCAAAGATAAATTATAAGAGAATAATAGCATGTGTCGTAGGCGCATTGCTTCTTTATATACCACTTAGCATAGCATTTATTACAAGTAGTATAATACTGCAGCTTATACTCGGCTTTATACTTTCAATAGTGTTTTATCCTATTATACTTTCTTTTCTAAATATAATCGGTGCTGATGACATATCTGGAATAAGAAGTTTTGTACCTAAGGTTCCATTTTTAAGCAAAGCATTTGATTACATTTTATCTTACACTAATATTTTAATAGGTATAAAAAATGGCAGATAACATTACAGTTACTGAGCAGCTAGGTGCTAGAATGACACGCGTAGCATCATTTTTAGTTACTGGGAAGTTCATATCGTTAATTATAAACTTAATAACATTTGTAATAATAGCACGTATCATAGGTCCATCAAGTTATGGAATATATACTATAATAATGAGCATAACGTCCTTGTTTGCAGGATTTGGAAATCCTAATTTAGGCGGTTTTATTTCGGAGAGAGTACCTAAACTTATCTCGGCTAAAAAAACTGCAGAAGCAAAATTAGTGTTCGGAGACACTCTTTTATTAACGTTACTTCTTGGCATAATACTAACTGCCGTGGCAATAGCTTCTGGAAGCTTATTATCTACATATGCGCTTCACAACAGCAGTTATACCTTAATTCTTGATGTAGGGCTGCTTACTATCTTATTTTTACTTTTATATTACACCTTGAATTACCATCTTTTAAGTCTTAATAAAGGGCGTTCATTGGCAATAAGTTCAATACTTCATGCAACAACTCAGGCTATATTTGGCATAACCTTGGTATTTTTGGGCTTTGGAATAGTAGGAGCAATATCTGGATTTTTATTCGGTTTGATATTTGGCTCTGCTTATGAATTATATGTAATAAAAACTTCTATAGGCATAAGGATCTCATTAAACAACTTCTCAAAAAGAGTTAAAAAAATACTTAGTTTTTCAAAAGATTTGGCTATCTCAAATATTTTATCTACAGCTACTAGCAATTTTTCAATCATTTTTCTTGGACTTATAGTATCTTCATCTCTGGTAGGTTATTATGGTATAGCTTCAAAAATAGGTTCTCTGATTGATGTTTTTGTAGGTGCGGTATCTCTTGCTATACTTCCGATGTTTTCAGAAGCGATATATAGAAAAAATCAAGGAGCAAATCCAGGAAAATTATTTTATTTTTCTATATATCTAAGTCTTTTATTTGGAATACCTATGATAACTGTTGTATTAATATTTGCTAAGGAAATAATACTTCTTTCATTATATACCTCTTATTTGAATGCCGTTCCATACATGCAGATAATAAGTATTGGAATAATGATAGGTATCTTTGGAAATTACGGCACAAACTTCTTAATAAGCTCTTCAAAACAAAACAAAATTTTAAAGTACACCGCAATAACAATGCTAGGAGAAGCAATCTCGCTTTTCATTTTAACTCCTCTATTTGGTGTGATTGGTATGATAGTAGCAACGGTTTATGTGGGCAGTATACTTTCAAGCGTGCTTTATCTTAATTATCTATCTAAACAAGGAGTGATTCTATACAAAAATAAACTCCTACTGCTTTTACTTTCCAATCTGATCTTCGCGGCTATTATACTTCCATTAGATTATATACCATTACCTTCGGTAGGTCTACTTGTTGGAGTTATACTTGCATTTGTACTATACCCAATAATTGCAGGAAAGCTTAATGCAATAACAAAAAAAGATGTAGAGATAATAACAAAAGCTTCTGGAGCAGTTCCTATCTTTGGAAAGATAATTGCATATATAGCATCATACACAATTAAATTTTGTAATTAGTTTTTTTTTATCTAATGCTGCTTTGACAAACTCGATAAATAAAGGGGCAGGCATCTCAAGTCGTGATTTCAGCTCTGGATGAGCCTGTGTTCCTATCCCAAACTGGTCTTTCCACTCTATAAATTCTACTAATTTATTATCAGTTGTTGTTCCGCTTATTATCAGTCCCTTCTGCTCCATAATCTCTCTAAATTCATTATTGAACTCGTATCTATGTCTATGCCTTTCAGCTATCTCTGTTTTTTTGTAGGCAGTATATGCTATTGTATTTTCTCCAGTAATTTTACAGTTCCATAATCCCAATCGCATTGTCCCTCCCTTTTCTGTTATGTTTTTTTGCGAATCCATCAAGCTTATAACTCCGTTTTTTGTATTTTCGTTAAACTCAAAAGAGTTGGCATCTTCAAGCATGCAAACATTCCTTGCATACTCCACTGCCATTAGTTGCATACCTAAACATATACCCAAATAAGGTATTTTATTCTCTCTTGCATATCTTATTGCAGTTATCATGCCTTCTATGCCTCTTTTACCGAATCCTCCAGGAACTAAAATCCCATCTACTCCATCAAGCATAGAGATTCCATTTAGTTCTATCTCACTTGACTCTACCCATTTAATATTCACCGCAGCGTTGTTATAAGCTCCTGAATGTACAAAGGCCTCGCTTATGCTTGCATAAGCATCTTTTAATCCAGTGTATTTTCCTACAACTGCTATAATTACCGATCTTTTTGGGTTTTCTATTCTTGAAAGTTTATCATTCCAAAACTCTAGCTTTTTGCTATCTATCTCTTTAGTTTCAAGACCAAGTTCCTCTATTAGCATCTTATCAAAATTCTGCTTCATGAAATGTGTTGGCAACATATACATGCTTTTCAGATCAGAATCGTCTATTACTTTTTCTTTGTTAAGATTAGAAAACAGTGCAAGTTTTTCCATTGTGCCTTCCTTAAGCTGAGTATTGCTTCTACATATAATAAAACTGGGACGTATTCCAGATTGCAGCAGCATTCTAAATCCAAGTTGTGCTGGTTTTGTCTTTTGTTCTCCTACCACATTCATAACTGGAGAGTAAGTTAGGTTTATAAACAATGTCTTTTCCTTTAATGCGAGTTGCCTTACTGCTTCTATGAAGTAGCTATTTTCTATATCTCCTACAGTTCCGCCTACCTCTATTATGATAACATCAGGTTTTTTTGTATTTGCCACTTTTTCGATCATTGTTATTGCTTCATCTGTTAAATGTGGTATTATCTGTACGTCAACTCCTAAGAACTCTCCTTTCCTTTCTTTATTTATTACAGAGCCAAAAAGTTTTCCTCCGGTTATAGAAAGATCTCCAGTCATTTCTTTGTTCAAAAATCTTTCATAAATTCCAAAGTCCATATCGACCTCGCTCTTATCATCAAGAACAAACACCTCTCCATGCCTATACGGATTCATTGTTCCACAGTCATAATTCAGATAACCATCAAACTTTATAGGTATGGCATTATAGCCATAAAAATCAAGGGTCTTTAATATTGATGATGTAACTACTCCTTTTCCTAAGCCACTCATCAATGAACCTAAAATTACTATATACTTAGTTGGCATGTTTTTTTATTGCCACATAAGTATTTAGATTTATCAAAACTATAGCAGTAAGAAAATACAAACAACTCATTTATATAAACTTTTCATTCCAAATACTATTTACCAAAAGTTGATTTTATGAAACTTACAACTGGAAAAGACGCACCTAAGAAAGTAAATGCTTTTATAGAGATACCAAAAGGCAGCAACATAAAGTATGAGCTGGATGAAGCATCAGGAGTAATGAAGGTAGACAGAATATTACACACAGCTATGTTTTATCCTTATAATTATGGTTTTATAGCAGGAACAAAAGGAGAAGACGGTGATCCTCTTGACATAATGGTTATAAGCAATGCTTCTTTTGCTTCAGCTACATTTGTAGTGGCAAGACCGATAGGACTTCTTTTAATGAAGGATGAGGAAGGTATAGACACAAAAATAATGGCAGTTCCAGTTGAAAAAGTGGATCCTGATTTTAAAGAGATAAGTGACATAGAAGATCTAGATGAGCATACTAAAAACATGATTTCACACTTTTTTAAGTATTATAAGAGTTTAGAACCAGGAAAGTGGGCCGAGGTAAGCGGTTGGGAAGGTGCTGGAAAGGCACATGAATACATTACCAACGCTATGAAAAAAGCAGAAGAGTAAAACAATCTAATAAATACAAATAACTATATTGTAATTACGGTTATTGTTCCACTTAAATAATTCATTACATATAAAAATGTACTTTCTGGGTTTATTGCAATTCCTTCTGGACTAGTAGACGTTCCAGTACTTATAATTGAGATCATAGTATTTGTTCCAACATCAATCTCTGACACATTTCCTGGATTCCCATAATTCTCATTATAATATAATGAAGGTATATATGCTATAGTTCCTTGGTTGTTGAATACTAACGCTGAAGAAATATACTCATTATTAAATCCAGTAATGCTGTTTATTACTGTGTTGGTTGAAAGATCTACTACTTCTATGGCTGATCCTCCATAAGTATACATTAGGTTACCTGCTGGGTTTATAGACATGCTATTTAATTGTGGATCTGTTGTTATAGCATTTACCATACTATTTGTTGAGGTATCTATTATTCCTATAAAATGAGGGTTTGCTGGTCCGTCAGTTACATATGCAAAGTCTTTTTTAGGGTTGCATAAGACTCCTGATGGATAATAAAAATAGGTATCTCCTTCCATACCATTAGGAATTATTGAGTTTACTACTGTATTCGACGATACATTTATTACCGATACTCGTGCTTGATTACTGTAATTTATTGCGTAAGCTATACTCCCTGAGTTACAAAATGATATCGATAATGGGTTGTTCCCTGTTACTATGCTATTTACAACTGTATTTGATGAAGTACTAATTACTGCTATGGCATTGCTGCTACTTTCGGTAGCGTATAACAAAGTTCCCTGCGGATTTAAAGCTATAGAGGATAAACCAGTAGAATAACTTATTGTATTTACAACTGCATTATTTTTAGTGCTAAAAATGTGCACCTCGCCGCTATTACATCCTGCAATGTATAACTCTTCACCGTTTGGATTCATAATAAGCGTACGGCAGTGATCGCCAACATAGAATGAACCAAAGACGCTAAATGGCATAGCTTTTGCAGATGCAGTTACTATAGCATATTTATCTATTAAATTTTGATTATTTGATGAATATCTTATCCAAACATCTCCTGAAAATTTAAAACCTACAGTTATTGGAGTTGTGATGCATTGAAAAGTAATTGCGGTATCTTCTCCTTCAAAAGAAGTTATATTTACATATTGAAACGTTGTTGGAGCTGTATTATTCTGTGTACACGCAACTCCATTTATCTCCATTGTAGGATTTAGGCTCTGTGCAAAGGTCATTGACATTATTCCAGTATTATATAGATTTGTTTCGGTGCATAAAAATCCAGTTTCAGCTATACAAACCGATGGAGCTCCACTAGAAGCGTTGAAAAAACCTAGTTCAAACAAAGATACAAGCGCAATTGCAATTACAAGTATGGACCAACCATATGTCATCAAATACTCCATCGCGCTTTGGCCTTTTGATGAATCTTTTCTTAAAAAGCTTAGACACATTAATGATTTTACCTTTATAGAAAAATTTTCTAAGATATTTTTATAAATCAAATAGCGTTTTTGTTTCATAACTAATCATTAATATAAAAATAAGAAAGTATAAATTTATGACCTTATTTAATGGAAAATGAACCAGGTGGAAGATGTTGCATTATGTAATCTATATTGTCGTACTTTAATTTTGCTGCTATTTTCTTTGCTGCATCGGATTTTTTAGTATTGCCTATATTTATAGAAACAAAAAGCTGAGGTTTTTTCTTCTCGAATGTGCCTTTTGGTATTATACTAAATTTTTTGATAACCCCATTTTCAGCAGTTCGTTCCTCTAAATATGCATATAATCCGAGCTCAACTCCCTTATACCACTCACGTTCACCTAAGATCATGAAGCTTCCTTTTCCAAGTGAACCATAATTCTTTGATTTGCTTACTTGGTCCTTTTTGACCGAATAGACATCTACCGTTCCTTGCGCGTTTTCCCATGCCTTTGAAAATGATGCTGCAAACTGCGCCACTTCATGTCTTACTTCATTATTAGAATCAATACCGTCTTTTAAAACAACAACAGATGCTCCAAAAATATCGCTGTGGAAAAATAGGTCATTTTCATTTAGTTGCTTAGCATAAATTTCTTCGTTCTGATCCGCGCTTCTGCCTCCTATAACAAGCTCTCCACTGCTTGTATAAAACCAGTTATACTTTTCATACCACTCTCGTTTTTCTATTGTTCTGATCTCCTTGCTTTTTATCTCTTCTTTTTCAATGTTCTTTAGCTTGTTTTTAAGTTCCTCTACAGCTTTTAATGCTCCATCTGCCTTTAACTTTTCCTTTTTTGATTTTTCAAAATAAGATTTTGCGTTATCCTGTGCAGTTTTAGTAAACTCTATCTCAATTTCCATATGAAACAGGTAATTAAGCTATAAAACCAACTATCAATGAGATTACAAAGCCTATAGCTCCAAGCAGCAAAGTTCCAAGAAGAACCACCTTCATTGTTTTTCTAAATGTGTCCATGTCAGGCTTGTAACTTACGCTCATAACATGCTTTGAGTTTGAGTAGAAGGTCCTAAGTCTTGAAACTATATTCAGGTTCAAAGTATCACGATATTATATAAGCATTAGTTTTAAAAAAGCTTTCCATCAAATAAAGATAACTTAAGTCGAGTCTAATGCCTAGTGCTACATCTACTTATTTGCACAAAACCTCTCTTAGCCTTTTATCTTCATATATTTATGATAATGTACTTCTTGAGTTTTTTAAAGGCATTTCCTTTACAAGTTCACTTTCTTTAATGCTACCTTTTCTTCTAGCACCAATTATTTCTATTATGTATGATCCTAATACTGACACTACTATATTTATTCCGAGTGCTATGAGGCCAATGTACAAAAGCCCTATACCTGTCTTAATATCTGAGGTTGCAAGAGCTCCAAAACTATTAGCTACTAGTACCATTCCTATTCCAGATATAAGTCCAGCAGCCCATCCAAGGGTTAATGGTTTCCAATCAAGTTTTTTCATGTACAGTCCTAAGAAAATGGCAGGTAAAAGCTGAAGTATTATTATGCCTCCTAAAAGCTGCAATTGTATTGCATATGTTAGTGGTGCTATAAATACAAATGCAAGTGCTATGAACTTTATAGCCGCAGATAACCATTTAGCAAGTCTTGTCTCATTAGCACTAGACATTTTAGGTTTAAATTCTTTTACTACATTCCTAGATAGAAGATTTGCTGCTGCTATTGCCATAAGCGCCGCCGGTACCATTCCCCCTATAAATACTCCTAATAGACAGATTCCTGCAAGCCATCCTGGCAAAATGGTTACTATTATTGCAGGAACGGTTAATAATCCGTTCCCTGTACTTTTTACTATCTGCAATGCACCAGGTATTGCATATATTGCAATTCCAAACAAAGCAAGAAAGGCAAGACCTATTGAGTATATAGGAAGTACAGAAAGACTTTTTCTAAGGGTTTTCTTATTATTTGCAGCAAGGCTTCCATTTATGATATGTGGGTACAAATACAAGGCGAGTGCACTACCTAAGAAAAGAGAGAAAAATGCAGATACTCCTGCGGCCGGTAACGTTGAATAAGGCAAGGCAGCCTCGCTTCCCTTTATATTTGCTATATTGGCAAATGCTTTTGTAAATCCTCCATACGATACAAGAACTGCAACTATTATTACTATTACTGTAAGAAATATCAATATGTCTTTGAATACAGAACCTAACGTTACTCCGCGCAGTCCGCTTGTAAAGGTAAAGGCTGCAAGTATTATAAATGATATTATTAAGGCTATTTCTGAAACTACAGAAGCATTAGCAGTTCCGTATAACATTACCGTTAAAACTGACTGCATTCCTACTATTTGAAGTGCAATGTATGGTAGTATTGCAACAACCGCAGTAAGTGCAATTATGACAGACAAAAATCTACTGTTAAATCTATCCTTCACAAAATCTGATGCTGTAATGTATCCCTTATTTTTAGAAACTTGCCATAATCTTGGCATTGTAAGCATAGCTATCGCGAATACAATTGCTACATAAGGTACTGCATAAAATGCTATGGACCCACTTGCATAAGCTAATGATGGTACAGCAACAAATGTATAAGCTGTGAACACGTCTGCACCTATTAAAAACCAACTAAGATAAGGACCCAATCTCCTTCCAGCAATACCCCATTCCGATAAACTTTTAAGATTTCCTTTTCTCCACCGTGAACCATAAAAACCTAAAAATACAAAAGCTACAAAAAGTATTAAAAATATTACAATACCAAGTATATCTACAAGCATTTTATCAACCATCAATTAATTTTGCTGCTTTGAAAAGTAGTATGGCAGTTATCGGTAACATTAGAATTTGAAACCAGTAAAAGAAAGGCAATCCTCCAATTGCAGGAGTAGAGAAATTATATAAAGGAACATCAAAATAAATCAAAAATGGTATTATTATAAGAATCGCAGCAACAATCTGCCTTTTCTTTTTGTTCAACAAATCCCCAATTATTATAATACCATATTATTTTAAATATCTTTCTCTTTTTGAATCAAAAATCATTACTGATTAAATTTTATTTTCTATAAACTTTCCTATATAGGACATACTATATTATATATATTATGCAATATAATATAAGTAATATAATCATAAGCGCTAAGCTTAAAGTAAATAGATGGTATAATGGACAAAAAAATAAAAGTAAAGATAATTATTGGAAGTATAAGGTCAGGACGTTTTGGAGAAAGACCAGCTAATTGGATTAAGGAGGAGATAAAAGGTTGGACAGATATAGAAGCTGAGTTATTAGATTTAAAGGATTATCCGATGCCTTTTTTTGATTCACCTACCTCTCCATCAATGATGAATATGAAGTACTCAAATGAAATGGTTCAAAAATGGTCAAGCAAAATAAACGAAGCCGATGCTTTTATAATGGTCTCACCAGAGTATAATCACGGTTACTCAAGTGTATTGAAGAATGCGCTTGATTGGCTATCTCCTGAATGGTCTAGAAAGCCTGTGGGCTTTGTTAGTTATGGAAGCGCAAGCGGAGCTAGAGCTATAGAACAGCTTAGAACCGTAGCTATAGAATTAAAAATGATACCTATACCTAGATCAATACACATAAACTGGGAGTTTATAGCAAAGACATGGAACAACAAAGAGATTTCAAACTCAGAGCTATTCTCCCCTATTAGAAAGAGTATGGGTCCTGACCATCTAGCTGCTTTTGTAGATGATTTGTTATGGATGGCGAAGGCATTAAAAAATGCAAGGGATAGCGATATAAAATAATACTCTATATTTCTATTCCCTATTCATATCATTGAATGCCTTTTCAATATTCTCTTTAGAGTTTTTTATAATATTTTTTGCCATGCCTATTTGTATCTCTAATTTATCCTTCTTTAGTTCATTTACCGTTTCTTCTACGAGCTCCTTTGTAGAGATGCTGTTCCAAGTACGTTCAATATACTTGCCCTTAAGATATGTATCGTGCACCATTGGTGGTATTAACTCTATTACGGCTATTTTTGTATCTCTTAGCTGATGCCGTAATGACATTGTAAAGGAATGAATTGCGGCTTTTGTAGCACAGTATATTGGAAATATAGCTGAAGGAATAAAGGCCAATCCCGAAGAAATATTTATTATGGCAGGGTTTTCTTTTGTAATTAATATGGGAAGTAACTTTAAAGACAGATAAATCGGAGCTTTAAGGTTAATGTCTATTTCATCCTCAATATCTATTGAATCTTGCCATTCTTTTATATTAATTCTTTTCTGTATCCCTGCGTTGTTTATTAAAATATTTAAATCGCTATGATTTTTAATAATCCATTCGACAAACTTTTCAAGCTCTTCTTTCTTTGAAAGATCACAAACATAACTGTGTATAGAAGGTATCCTCTTTTTTGCGTTCTCTATGTTTGTCTTATTTTTACTGCATATTATTACCTTATTTTTAGCTGCAAAGTACTCGGCCAAAGCAAATCCTATTCCTGTGGATCCACCAGTTATTAGTATT
>JAKACG010000061.1 GCA_021821605.1 Microcaldota archaeon
ATGGGGATGAAAGAAAAATCGAAATCGTTAGTTTCTACTGTGGACATTGGGGCAGAATTGAAATTGTTAAATAGAAGCGGAGCATTAGAGTTAATTCCTTATGCGCGCAACGCAAGTCAGGAGTACTCAATGCCGATAACCAACACAAGAACTCAAAGAAGCTCAAAACATACAAGGTTCAATTTGTTGAATAATCCTGTTTGGGATCAAGAGGAATGGAAGCAGGACTCGTGGAATCAATCTGATCCATGGTCTCAGTCTGACCCATGGACCCAATCTAGCTCTACAGAAAATAATTTGGGCAGTAGATTAAAAATAAGCAAAGACAAGATAGGAAGGCAGATAAAAATAAGAGTAGAAAAAGATAAAGCCTTCGTACAAGATCTAAGAACAAATATGATATTTTTAACTACTGTAGATGTTGCAAAACGAATAAATAAAATTTTAAATAAGACCTTTGACGAAGCACTTCATTCTGATCCGGATATTCTTAGGTTATTCGAATACAGAAAAAGTGCGTAAGATGGAAAAGGTGTACCCAAATTTTCCATTTAGGGTAGAGTTTGAAGTAACCAGTGTTTGCAATCTTGATTGTAAGTACTGTTATGCAAAACCATTCACTTGGAAAACGCCATCATTTCAAAAAATGGAGTATCTCTTCAAAAAAACAAAAGATGAAGCGGATCCTTTTGAGGCTGTTCTTGTAGGTGGAGAACCATTTATAAGAAAAGATATGGTCTCATTAATTGAGCTTGCAAATAATGTATTTAGAAGAGGCGTTCAAATAAGCACTAATGGCACATTGCTATCAAGGCTTGATAAAAAACAGTTACTACGTTTAAAGACTGCCGTAAATAATGGGGCTTCATTACAGGTATCTATAGATAGTTTTGATCCAAAGGTAAACGATGTTACCAGGGGAAAGACCAAAGAATCTATGGATGGCATAAATACACTTGAAAAAAGTGGCATACCCTTCTCAGTTGGGATAGTTTTTACAAATATAAACTCTAATGATATAGTAGCAACTACCTCCAAACTCATAAAAGAATATTCTTATTTGGTTTCATTAAATTTAGAGCCTCTTCAGCCAACCTCTATACTTGGCGTAGAGTATTTTGAATTAAAGCAGGAACGCACCGAAATGAGAAAGCTCTTTAATCTAGTTAATGGTGTAATTAGAGCTCATGGAAGGAATGAAATAAAACTTTATGGCATAGTTGAGGACTGCTCTGCTTCTGTAAAATTTGAGACACCAGTTCTTGACAAATATGCATTTAAAACCTGTACAGCTGGTCTTGTTAGAGCCGCTGTTTTTGTTGACGGTTCAGTTACTCCCTGTTCATTGATAAGAGACATAAAAATTGGAAATCTATATACTGATTCATGGATAAATATATGGCAGCGTTCCAAGGAAAGATTTGAGTCTATAAAGGATAGCGGAGTAAGTCAGTGCGCAATAAATCTTCTTCAAGAATCTAAAAGAAATGACAGTTCATTTGTATCACTAGCAGAGGTTGTTGAAAGGATAGAAAAAAGGAAAAAGACAGTTATTTCAAAGTAAAAAATATATAGAAAAATATTTATAATATTTATTAATTTTTAGAAATTATCCGTTGTTTTTTAATACCTAAAGAATTTCATTAAATTGTTTTAGTTTTATTCCCATACTCTGTTCTTTGTACGCTGTTTGATATGCAAGTTAATCTCTAACATATAAATCTAGGAGTGTAGTCAAGTTTTTATCAATTTTGTTGAAGACCATGGTCTTTTGATATCATTAATTTTAACTGAGAACTTTAATATGTAGTTTTAAAATACATTTACAACCTTATATCTATATAAAAGTATAGATATAAATACTTAATTGTATAAATATACTTATGCCTTATCAAAAAATGTACGATTTAATAGAACGTCTTTCTGCCATGGGGAAGAATGTATTTACAGTTAATGATGCTTCAAAGCTTACTGGAAAAAAAACTTTATACATGTCCCTAATGCTTTCAAAGAACAAATATATCGACAGGATAGAACGCGGGAAGTACTATTTAAAAGGAACAGATATTTTAGAGGTGGCATCTAATGTGATATTTCCATCCTATCTGAGTTTGTTTTCAGCATTTAGATACTACAATTTAACAACCCAAATTCCTTTAAAAATAAGTGTAATAAGCACCTTGAGGCATAAAAAACTCACTATACATGGAAATGTCATCGAGTTCAGATTACTGGACAAAAACAGATTTTTCGGCTATTTAAAAAAGGATGGTATCTTTATAGCAGAAACAGAAAAAGCGATAATAGACGCGTTATATTTTGGTGAGCCTCCTTATAGTTATGTTCTTGAGTCTTTTCAAATAGCTAGGGATAAACACCTGATAGATATTAAAAAACTTAAGCATTACTGTATAATGATGCATTCCAATGCACTTATAAGCAGACTTGGTTTTTTACTGGAATCTGAAGGACTTGATGCGTCTGATTTATATAAAAAAAGATCTAAACGTTACATTACTATTCCAGGTATTTCATCAGAAAAAAACAGATGGTTGATTAAATGATAGAAGAAAGTCAATTACTTTTATGGAATTATAGATTTATGGATGAAAGACAGTTAGAGAAACATTATTTGCAAACATTAACTCTTTACGAGCTAAGTAACTGTTTTTCAGGAAATCTTATATTCAA
The DNA here is from genome assembly GCA_021821605.1 of Microcaldota archaeon. The sequence goes on from JAKACG010000061.1 coordinate 2,692, forward strand.
GGGTGGTACAGCTTTAAGCATGTTTTACGGCCTAAATCGATTTTCAGAAGATCTTGATTTTACTTATATTGGAGAAATAAATAGAACCACTACCATCTCTTCCTTAGATAGAGCATTTACTCGTATAAATGCTCTTTATGAACTTGGAAAGATTAAAAGAAGAGGCACTAAAACTTCTTTGGATATAGAGTTACATATAAAAGGTCCTCTTTATAGCAAAAGAAAAACAGAACAGGCATTGGAGATAAATTTAAGCATGCGTGAATCACTGCTTATAAAATACGATACTCTTGAATTATCTTCCATATATCCTGATATACCTATGTTTATTGTTCCGGTTATGAATCCTAAAGAAATATTAGCAGAGAAGGTAAGAGCATTACTTACTAGAAAAAATGTCAAAGCAAGGGATGTATACGATATATATTATTTAATTAAGCATAAGCAAATACTTGTAGATAAAAAATTAATAAACAAAAAACTTGAATTATATGGTTTTAAATTTTCCAATGATAAGTTGTTAGAAAAATTGAAAAGTATTGATAATAATTTGTGGTTGTCAGAGATGTCTAATCTTGTAAAAGATGTCCCTAATTACACAACCTTAATAAATTTTATTAAGACGGTGCTGTGAATTTGTTATTGTCACTTTAATATCTGGTCATCTATGACCTAATAATCTAATATCAGCTAATACAAAAGACATGTATACTAGAAGTAAGATAATATAAAATAACAGCATTCTTTCAAAGTAAAAAATATATAGAAAAATATTTATGTATAAGTAGCAATTCAATACTGTGCACTGGTGTTATTTTTGGACGTGAAAAAAGCTAAAGACAAAATACTTATTCCACAAGGTCATGAAAAGCACCCAACAACAAATATCCTATCTGATTTCATATTGGGCAGTCAGGAT
>JAKACG010000007.1 GCA_021821605.1 Microcaldota archaeon
TCCTAGTATCTTCACAGATCCATCAAGTTTTACCGGTTCTCTTTTCAACCCATTTTATTCAGAAAACTATGCATTTAGTCCTTTAATTTCTATACCTGTGGGTCTTGCAAGTTATGGACTTTATAATGAAATTAATTCAAATACCAATAAAGGTTATGTAATCGGTACTCAAGAAGTTGAAGGCACATTTAATATCACCTCTATGAGTGTATCTGCTGTGAGCATAACTGGAATCCAATCTACAGCATCTGCTCAATTAAATACATTTTTGAATTTTCAATATATGGGAAAATCTCAAACTTTTTGGTTGCAAAATGTTTTCATATTTGATACTAATACTGGACTTTTAACACATATAGAGGATAACATTTGGAACTTTACTACTAAAAATTCAAAAATAAATTTAAATTCTATAACTGGTTTGTCAGGCAATGGGCAGCTTATTTCATATGGGACTACGAATTATTATGCGAAATCATATCTTCCTGCTTCTTCTAGTCCTCCATATATATTGCCTTTTAACGCTACATTATACATAAAAATACTTCCAATTGGTACTGGCAGTACAGAAAGAACTGCAATATCTTTTGGATTTAAGATAAATGATAACAGTTATCATGACTCGGTAGTATGTGAACTTGCAAATTGCAATGGTATTATTCATACTAATGATGTTTCTTATGCTACTGTTTTTCTTCCAGTCGGTTCTACAAACCCCACTTTATTAATAGCTCCTTACGCAGTTCCTACCTCCGTAACTACCTCTTTTGTAGGTTTTCCTCAGGACACTGAATTTGTATTCGGTGGACCATATGGTGGTGCCCAAAGCACCTTTAGCAACTTTAATGCTCAAATGAGTTTAAAATATCTAAATACTGCTGGACAGATGGTAAACTTTCCTTCATACTGGACCTTTGGCATGACTGGAGAAAGAGCCACAAATCTTCTGTCCAATGTAAACAACGCAGGAGTTGCTACTGTTTTCGTTGGAGCTCCAAATCCACTTTCTGGAATAAGTACTACATATACTCTTCAACAGCTTTTAGGTTTATCCACCATTTAAACAAAATACTTTTTAAACCGATAAATACATTATCATTAGTATTATTTATTAACAATTATTATTTTTATTTGTTGGTTTTATGAACGCAATAATAATCTCACATATAGCTGATATGGATGGCATTTCAAGCGCGGCTCTAATAATGCGTAAGTATAAAATAAAAAAGGAAAATGTGCTGTTTGCAGATTACTCGGTAGGAAGGCTTCTTCAAATAGAGAAACAAGTAAAAGAAAAGCTGCAAAAAGATACTGTGCTTTTTATAACGGACATAGGAACAAATACCTCCACAATTAAGATATTTTTAAGGATTATAGCGTCTATAAAAAAAACAGGCGGTAAGGTTTTTTGGTTTGATCATCATACCTGGAGCTATGACTCTATTGAGAAAGTTGCTTCAAAGTGCGATCTTGCAGTTGTAGGAGAAAATAAGTTGTTCTGCGCCGCAGAGATAACTGCCGCAGAGCTTAAACTAACTGATTCTTTTACCAAAAAATTAATAAAAATAGTACATATGTCTGATTTCAATATAAAACCAAAAGATAAGAACATTGCAGAAATTATAAAATCATATGTTTTAAGTACAACGTATTATTCGTCTTTTAATTTTTCTACTTATGCAAGAAGAATTGGAATGATTGCAGATCAGATGAGCAAAGAAGTTTTAATACCTAACTTTGTTATAGCTGATGGTAAAAAGTTTGAGAAATTAAATATCAACAGGCTTAAAAAACTAAAGGAAAATATACTTGTCGGCACTATAGTGTCTCTTGGTTTTTCAAAGTATATCTCTACAAACGATGCTTGTGCATGCATTTTAGACAACACAAACAGCGATATAGGGGTATATCTTAATACTGAAACATTTAAATGCCATCTTAGGAGCAAGATAAATGACTGCTCTCTTCTTGCTACGCAGTTCGGAGGCGGTGGTCATCCACATGCATCAGGATTCGAGGTAAACAAAGCTCTATATAAAATTAAAACAGTGAACGGAAGGAAAAAGCTTTTTTCTGATATATGCAATGCATCTAATTCTTTATACAATAGTTCCAAAGCCTGAGAGTTTCCATCTCTGGCTGAAGTTTCTTAAAAGAGAGATCTTTGCAGATTTATCAACGCAGGTAGTTCTATTCAATTTTATCTCTATTCTATTCTTCTTTAGATGTGTTATATATCCGACAAAGGTGCCTGTTCCTATACCTAGCAAGAGCTGCTCGCCATCCTTGAATGCTTGTTTTGGTATGTCTGATCTATTTAAAGAAATATAATTTATTGTTATATTGTTTACAGCTTCAGGAAGTTTTCCAACCTTTCCTATTATCTGTCCCACAAGTCCGTCGGCTTTTGTAAATGATGGATCGCACTCTGTACCTACTGCAATTAGTCCTCCTGCTATTGCGCTTTCAAGCTCTTCATTACCTGCTGAAAGAGAGTCTATTCTTGTTATCAAAGGCTCATAGTCATCTTTTTTCTGATTGCTTTCCAAATTCACTCCAGGTCGTATCTCTATCTCATCTCCTATCTTGAATGTGCCACGTATAATAGAACCTCCAACAACGCCGCCTTTTATGTCATTAATAGTGCTACCTGGCCTGTTTACATCAAAGGATCGTGCAACATACATTATAGGGTCTGAACTTTTGTCCCTGTCTGGTATTTTTATCTTGGCAAGCTCCTCTAAAAGCGCATCTATATTTATTCCCTTGTTTGCCATTACTGGTATTACTGGTGCATCCTCAGCAACGCTCCCTTTTAGAAATGTTTTTATTTGTGAATAACTTTGTTTTGCTTTTTCCTTACCAACTATATCTATTTTGGTTTGAGCCACAATAACATTCTTAATTCCAAGCGCATTTATTATCATTAAATGCTCTTTTGTCTGTGGCATAGGACAAGGTTCTGCCGCTGAGATTACAAAAAGAGCTCCATCTATAATACTTGAGCTTGCTATTGCGGTTGCCATTAGCGTTTCGTGTCCAGGAGCATCTAGCAGGGAGATCTTTCTATACGCAGTAGATGGTTTGCCATCTCTGCAGCTATCCTCTACAGTGAACTTCTCAACTCCGTTTTCGTGGCATTTAAATATTGTCATATCTGCATAGCCAAGCTTTATGGTCATGCTTCTCTTTAAGCTCTCGCTATGTACATCTGTCCATGTATGTGTTAATGCAGATACCAGTGTGGTCTTTCCATGGTCTACATGCCCAAGTGTTCCTATATTCAACTCGCTTTGCTTATTCATTTTTTCACTATTCCTTCTTCTCCTTAGGCTTGAAAAGCTCTTCCACAGGCTTTGAACCAAACTGCTCTATAACTGTATTTATCTGAGCCGTTTCAGGTCCTACTGTATTACCACGCACAAGTCTTCGAGCTCTATATCCCTTACCTCTAACTCTCATACCTATTCCATAGCTTATCAATGACTTGGTCTTTCTTATTCCGTCCACCTCCTTTCTAGACGGTGCTCCGGCGTTATCACTCATGCCAGTTATCTTAAGCTTAAAGCCATCAAGCCCTGCAGCTGCTCCTTCTATTGTCTCTCCAATAAGCTTTCCTATAAGCTGCGTCTCTCTATCTTTTGGGACCTGTGCCTGTCCTGTCTTTCCTGTTTTCTTGTCAGAATAAACTATCTGCATATACTCACTTTATAAATATGAATTTCATCTATACATACTTTCCGGTTCATCTTTGAATCTCTTTATCCTTTCTGCGACCTCCTTAGGTATCGAAGGCCTTACCTCTTCAAGCGCCTTTATAAAGTCCTCGTTTCTAACCGCTTCCCTATTGCCTCTTATGGCATTCATTCCAGCTTCTCTGCAAACATTCTCTAGTTCTGCTCCTGTGTAATTATCTGTAAGGCTTGCTACCTTTATAAGGTCAACATCTTTATCGAGAGGCATCTTCTTTGTGTGCACCTTTAATATATCAACACGTGCTTCAGGACCTGGCATAGGTATGTCTACTATCTTGTCAAATCTTCCCGGTCTTAAAAGAGCTGTATCTACTTCTTCTGGCCTGTTTGTCGCTCCAAGAACAACGACATTCTTTAGCTCCTGCAGGCCGTCCATTTCAGTAAGCAATGTATCTACTACTCGCTCAGTGACTCTTGCATCGTCAAAACCGCTTCCTCTTGAGTGAGCTATGGCATCTATTTCATCTATAAATATTATACAAGGCGCGGCTAGTCTTGCCTTTCTAAAGATCTCTCTGACTGTTTTTTCGCTTTCTCCTACGTACTTACTAAGCACCTCAGGTCCTTTTATCGAGATAAAGTTTGCCTCTCTTTCGGTAGCTACTGCCTTTGCAAGTAATGTCTTACCAGTTCCTGGTGGTCCAACCAATAAAACTCCCTTTATTGCTCTAATTCCCATCTTTTCAAACTTCTCCGGCTCTTTTAGCGGCATCTCTACAGCTTCCTTCAACTCCTCCTTTACTCTTTCCAAGCCTCCGACATCTCTCCAGTGTACATTTGGCCTTTCTACAAAGACCTCTCTGAGCGCACTCGGTTGAATATTTTTTAGCGCCTCCATAAAGTTATCTCGTGTTACTACAAGATTTGAAAGTATATCTACAGGTATACTTTGTTTGTCTACTATGTTTGGCAGTATATCTCTAAGTGTTGCCATGGCCGCCTCTTTAACCAATGCATTCATATCTGCTCCTGTGTAACCGTGTGTAATATTTGCTAATTCATCAAGGTTTACATCCTTAGCTACAGGCATGTTTCTTGTATGTATTTGAAGTATAGTTTTTCTGGAGTTTCTGTTAGGCACTCCTATTTCTATTTCTCTATCAAATCTTCCCGGTCTTCGTAATGCTGGATCTATTGCATCCGGTCTATTTGTAGCTGCCAATATTATTACTTGTCCTCTAGGCGGCATACCATCCATAAGTGTAAGCAATTGCGAAACCATTCTTCTTTCGACCTCATTTGTTGCGTCCTCCCTTTTAGGAGCTATGGCATCTATCTCATCCATGAAAATTATTGTGGGTGCTTTTTCGTTTGCATTTTTAAAGATCTCCCTTAATTTCTCTTCACTTTCTCCGACAAATTTGCTTACTAGTTCTGGCCCTGATATAGCTATGAAGTTAGCATCGCTTTCATTTGCTACTGCCTTTGCAAGTAATGTCTTACCAGTTCCTGGCGGTCCATAAAGGAGCACTCCTTTTGGTGGGTCTATTCCTAGTCTTTCAAAAAGTTCAGGATATCTAATAGGCAGCTCTACCATCTCCCTAATTTTTTGCTTTGCATCGTCAAGTCCTCCTATATCTTCATAATGTACATCTGCAATTTTTACCAATGATTCTGAAACCGGTTCTTCTTTTACTATTAAATTTGTGTTGCTTGTTATCTTTACAATTCCATGCGGTATTACCTGTACCACTAAAAAGTTGAATACCAGTCCAAACATTGGTATTGGTATGGAGTCGCCTTTTGCAAGAGGCCTTCCTTCAAGCCTTCTTTTAGCGTACTCTGGAAAATCAGGTGAGAGTGGAGGTCTTTGACTTGGTGGCGGAGCAAGAACTACCTTTTCTGCATCTTTGGTCTCTGCTTTAGAGGTGAAGATCTTATCTCCTATGCCTACGCCTAGATTCTGCCTTAAGTATCCATCTATTCTTATAAATCCTAATCCTTCATCGCTAGGATGTGCCGGTCCTGCTATGGCGGCAGTAGACTTTATCTTGCCTTTAAGTTCTATTATGTCTCCTGTGTTTATATTTAATAGCCTTCGCGATTTACCATCTATTCTGGCTATGCTCTTCCCAGAGTCTGTTACAAGGGCATCTGCAACGGTAAGTTCTATGCTATTGACCATTATCTAACACCAAAGATTAGTATTTAATATTTGCTAAAAAACTTATATATACTTTTGCTTATAAAATACGTTAACAAAACAGGTATGTTTTGTATGTATTGAATTGGAATGAGTTATATATCTTTCCATGCAAATATTATAATAACAATTAATTCGTGTTAAGTATGGGAAAATTTTCACTTGCAGATGAAGCTTTAACAAGTATCTGGCTGTGCAGAAAGTGCAAAGCAAGGAACAGAGCAGGCGCAGAAAAGTGCAGGAAGTGCGGAAGTAGATATATGCGTGTTAAGCGAAAGGAGAAGATGGCTAAGAAATAAAAATAATTCTGATTAAGGTAATTTAATGGTAGAGTTAACACCTATAGAAAATGTGATCTTGGAAGCTATGAAAGAGATAGGCGCTATAAGCGATGAAAAGAAGAAAACTGCTGACGATATAGCAAAGAAGTGCAATAGGCCAAAAAGTATGGTTACCAATGCTCTTGTTTCAATGTCAAATAAAGGAGCGATAAAACGTGTTGTAAGAGAAAAGGCATCTGGTTATTATATAATAAAATAGTAATTTGGTTTTTAAATGGACTCCGAAAGCATAGAGTTTTCTGCTAAGTATAAGAACTGGGTAGTTATAAGAAAAACATCTATATATCCAGATACTAATCCCGAAGAGATAGTATTTGCAATTGCAGGAATAAGACAATCTATAGATAAGAAAGCGTTTGAGCTTTTAGGAATAGATACTGCCTCACTAGATAAGTATGCAGAAAGCTTGATCTCAAGCGTAAAGAAAAGTTATTCTGGTTTATCAGAGGCTATAGGAAAGATTGGGACTGCAGAGTCTAAGAAAGTTATAGAAGCTGCATGTTCGGGAAAAGCAGAGCATGAAAGTATAGCAAAAACATACTTATTCAGAAAAATAGTACAACTTTTAAACTTCGATTTTGATGTAAATCAAGAGATGCTCTCAAAAATATATCCTTCATTGAAAATACCAAAGCAGAGAGGAAGAAAACCAAAGGAATAAGTTCTATTTATTTCGGGGAGTTAGGCTAGCTTGGTAGGCTTTCAGGTTTGGGACCTGACGACCCGAGTTCAAATCTCGGACTCCCCAAATTTTTTGTTTATAAAATTCTAAGTACCTATTTATGAGAATCTATAAAAAATGATTTTTTCAAATTATAAAAACATTGTAGAAATTACAATCCAAAATATGCTTTGGTCTTCTTTCTTGTCATGAAGTAAATTAAGCTTAAATTTAATATTATGTCAATTATCACTACAAGATATGTACCGATATATACCACTCCATAAGCTATTGCATAACCTAAAGGTCCTATTATCGAGCTGCTTATTAAAGTTCCATTGGATAATGTTATATTCAACGCTGCAAAGGTAATAAGATACAAAGCTATGTTAAATGCAGCAAAAACTATTGACAATCCCCACGCTAGTCTATATCCTTTCCAAATACTATATGAAATGAGTAGCGGTATTAATACTAATACCAGCAATATTGCTCCTAATTGAATTAAATTATTTGAATTAAGTACTCCGGGGTGATATGCACTAAATGCGCCTATGGTAAAGGGTATGAAAAGCAGACCGCTAACTAAATAGCCTATGCTAGTCATAAGTATAGCTAATGATTTATATTTTACCATAAAATTTCAACCTAAATAATTACTAAAATATTAACTATGGGAAGTTGATACTATTCCCATAGTTATCTTTATATTCTTTGAATACTGTGGTTATCTGTAGTTATGTTCTCCCTTTATTCTGTGCTATTACTCTGTTCTCCTCAGTTATTCTTGTCTTATCCTCTGCTGTTACACTTCCTGTCCTTTGTTCTTCTATCATTGCAGTTACTGCAGCCAATGCGGTTGATCCATGATGTAGATAATGCGTCATAGCATCTATCGAGTCTTTAGAATCCTTGCCACAAATCTGACACTTGTATGTTTCTAGTTCTTTAGTTTCCATATTGTTGTTCATATTAACACCGTTAATCATATACTTATTCATTCATATATATAATACTTTGCTATTTTAAACTATACTTTACTAATTAAAGTAGATTTTAATTTATTAACTAATAAAAATATAGATTTTGTTATCTGTATTGGAAGCTTATTAACAATATGATCTAAAATTCCACGCCATTCATCGGTGGTATGATGTCACGATTACTAACTTAAAATAAAATTTATCATTCAAATACAAAATTATCAATTGAAATATTAATTTATAAAATACTCTAGAAAGAAGAGTTCTTATATGAAGAAGTGTATAAATATGCTGTGTTAAAAATGCTAGGATTAAAACAAAGAAACAAAACCAAGTTAGCAAATTTAAATGCCACGACTATTCACATATACGACAGACCAGCAAATTATTTCGATTCTATGATTTTTTTACATGAGAATAAATTACGTCCTTTAACATATCAAGAAGCTTTTATTAGCATAAGTGGCGATTTAAGTATAAAAAAAAGACTGGAAGGCAAATGGTTTTATTTAAGTGGAAAGGGCCTCAAAAAGTTAGGGTATTATTCATTTGACAATCAAGGTAAAATCATACAACAAAACAAAGATTTAGAAAAAACAATTTATGTTTACATTGGAAATAAGCCATTAGCTCTTGGGGTTAGCACTAATTCGACTTCAAGTTTTGATATAAAGCGTTTTAGTCTATATGCTCATTTCTATCCAGAACTTGTTGCTCCAATGATAGTCGGAGTAAAAGATGAAGGAAAAGCGTTAAAATTACGCATAAAAACTTTTAAAGAGTTAATAAGATTAATAAAATAATCAAGCATGCCTCAAATTAACATTAAATAACTATATATTAATTAAATTAAGAAAAAGAAGAAACATACCTATTGGTTATTAGCTTATTTTTAATCTTAATTATTGAGTATTGTTCTCGCTTAATGTCTCTGAAAGCACTCTGAGATTTGTTGCCACAGCAAAGGTGTTATCCGATACTTCATTTTCTATTAAAATTACCCTTAAATTTCTGCTAACACTTAGTATATTTTCAGTATCTGTAATTATTTTTTCAGAAAGCCTTAAATATGGCAAACACACCGCGCTCATCATATCGTCTATAGCTAAACCTTTAGTATCTCTACAAAGTTCTTTTAGCTTAATACTAGGTTCATTTTCTTCAATCCATTCTGGAGGGAAGCCCATGCTCAATACAACATGTGTTTTATACATATTCTGTGAGGCAGATTTTAAATTATCTGAAACTATCTTGGATAACGTTGGCGTTTTTTCTTCTGAAACTAAAGAATATAAGGTAGATGAATCCTTTACTACTTCCTTTTCAATTTTGCGTATAATCTCTAATACTCTCTTTATTCTACTTATGTCCTCTTCATTTTTACTTACTACTATAGCTTTTTCTCCACGCATAAATCCCACCTAATGCTTTAAGACCTTTAAAATTTAAACTTTAATATTATATGTATGTTTTTATATTTATATTTTTTGTTTACTATTTTCTAGCAGCTTTAAATAAAGCTCTTCAGTATCATCATTAACAAAAAACATATTATTACAAAATTCATAAAATTCGTCTTTATCAAATAACTTTGCTCTGTTACTCACTAGAAAGTCAATGTTTTTTAAGTTATTACTATCTACAGCATGATGTAGTGCACTCATTCCAAAGTTATCCTTTGCATCAACATTTGCTCCTTTGCAGATTAGATACTCCATGCTTTTGAAGTCAGAAACAAAACTAGCTGCCATAAATGGAGTAATTCCTGAATCATCATTTACATCTATTCTTGTTTTTCCATTTTCTACAAACAATTTAAGATACTCTACTCCATATTTTTTGATTATTAAGGTATTTATTAATGGGTTTCCATTTACATCTATTACGTTTGTATTTAAGTTGTTCTCTAATAATATTCTAACAGTGTCTAAACTTATTTTTTTATATTTTTTATTTAGATTTTTTAAAGCTTCAAATATTAATGGGCTAGTAGTCCCATTGCCGAACTCGTTATGGAACAAGGAGTTAACTTCTGCTCCTTCATCTATATACTTCTGAACAAGTCCTGTGTTGCTTTCTGTTACTGCTTCCAATAATTTTTTATCTACTTCTGTAGCATCTCTTGCAGTTCCATATCTTTCTTTTCGAGTTTCTGCTTCTGTTTCTTCCAAGTGCCTGCTCAATTTATAAATCGCTTCTTTAAAACTTTTTTTATGAACAACATCTTTTTCATTGTCCTCAGTAGGCCTTTCAATTTTTTTGAATAACTCTAATGCTTCTTTATGAAGCTTCAAGCTTTCAACACTCCGTTTTTTATGTCTAGTTTGATCATGTTTCAATAAATCGCCTTTTGTATGGCTATTGCTCGGTATACATTTTACTGTAAAAATACCTTTCTTATAAAAAGTAATAGTATTATCGCACTTTAGGTATATATACCTTCCTAGGTGTATTTCGGATTAGATTTTAATAAAATCTTAGGCCTATTAAGATAGCAGTTTAATACCATCCTCTTATCTTCATTGCATTTGCGACTCTGCTTACTGCTATTATATAAGCTGACATTCTTGGACTTATAGCCTTTCCTTTAGCCTTATATTCCTTTTGGGTTTTTATAACATCATTAAATGATTTTGTTATTATATTATCAAGTCTACGATATACATCCTCTTCTGTCCAATAGAAACTTTGTATATTCTGCACCCACTCAAAGTAAGATACTATTACTCCACCTGAGTTAACTAGAAAGTCAGGAAGATCAAACACTCCATTATTAAATAATATTTCATCAGCTCCTGGAGTAACAGGTCCGTTTGCTAGCTCGAGAAGTATTTTTGTATTTATCTTATCGGCGTTTTTTTCTGTTATTTGATTTTCTATGGCTGAAGGTATAAGTATATCCACATCTAACTCTAATAGTTCTTCATTTGTTATTTTCTCAGCTCCTTTATAACCCTCAACGCTGCCCGTTTTTGCCTTAGCTTCCTTTAATTTATCATAATCAAGACCTTTATCTGAATAAACTCCTCCTTCAGAGTCGCTTATTGCTACTATTTTTGAGCCAAAAAGTTTTTTTGAAAGATCAAATGCAAAGTTTCCCGCATTTCCAAAGCCTTGTATTGCTATCTTTGCTTTTTTAAGATCTATTTTTTTTAGTTTAGCTGCCTCTCTTAAGACATACATGCCTCCCATCGCAGTTGAATCAAATCTTCCTTCAGAACCTCCTATCTCTAACGGCTTACCGGTTATCATTCCAAACTCATTATGGCCAACTATTTTGCTATACTCGTCCATCATCCATGCCATTGTCTGCGAGTTTGTATATACATCCGGAGCTGGTATATCTACCTTAGGTCCTATAAAGTCTCCTAAAGCCTGTATATATGCTCGTGAAAGATTTTCCAGTTCAAGCTCATTCATTGATTTAGGATCACATATTACTCCTCCTTTAGCTCCACCATACGGTATGTTAGCAAGAGAGCATTTCCATGTCATCCATGCTGAAAGCGCTTTTACTGTATCTAGCGTCTCTGCTGGGTGGTATCGTATACCTCCTTTTCCAGGACCGCGAGCTGTATTGTATTGGACTCTAAATCCATTAAACATTTTTAGTTCTCCATCACGCATCTTTACTGGTATTGATACTTCGAGCGTTCGCATAGGTTCTCTTAATATAGCATGTGCTTCTTTTTGAAGATTCATTATTCCAGCAGCTTTATCGAGCTGCTCCTGACTTATTTTAAAAGGATCAAGTTCTTCTACCATCTAATACACCAATATTTTTTAACATAACCTCTGCACATACTTTGTCTATTCTAGCTCTAACATAAGCTCTATTTTTACCATCGAATATCTCCTTCGCTATTGTTTTGCCTATTCCATTATCATTAAAATATTTATTGACAGTTTTAACTTCCTTCGAATATTTTTTATTCAAGTACTTACTCACTGCAACCTGGACAACTCCTAACTCTTTTGCTACTTTTTCTTGTGTATATCCATACTCACTTACCATTGCCTGTGCAACTGAAGCTCTTATTGCAGGAAGTATTGTTTTAGTTATTATGCCACATTCCTGATCCATTTTATTCATCTATAATTCCTAAAGAATCTTTTATATTTTTTAAAAATCCTACGTTACTTTTATTTTTTTGTTCTGTCTCTTCTTCAACAAATCTGCGTTCTTTTTGTTCTTTAGGAGGCATTTCCCTTGTTTTTACTACTTTCTCATTTTTTTCGTCATTTCTATCTTGTTTTTCCTTTATTTTCTCTTCAGATCCTTGCCTAAATAATTTAAAAATACCTTTAGGCAGCTCCATTTTATTATTAATGAGTATTACATTTGCCCTGTTGCCTATTGCAAGTTCTATATCCATATGGTTGGAACACGGCGCTGCACGTATTCTTTTTTCTCTATTCAATAAAATTCCTGCGCCAATGTTGTCTTTTAATCCTACAAAGAGAAGTTCATAACCTTTATTTAATCCTTCATTAACATTTTTAATTAACATCTCAGAGCTACTATTCTCAATTATTTTTCCAATAACGCTCAAATTTAGCCCTTCAAGCTCGTCAATAATTTCCTCGAGCTTTTTTTCATCGCTCCCTATGACTAATACCTTCATTTTATCATTTAACTATGATTTATGCATATATTAAAATCTTTCTTATTTTTATGGTTATTGATTATATTATGCTGTTCTTACAATATGCATACGTCTTATTAATCTTGTTATTCTAATAATATAGATAGGTGTTTATTTGAGAGGAAAAGAACCACTTGTAACATGCGACAGTTGCGGTAGAAAAATGCCAAGAAACAAAGGCGTGACGTTTGAAAAAGTAATACGTTTCGGAGGAGATCCTTCTACACAAATATCCGCTAAGTTTATGTCAACTAGGAAGGTTTACTACTGTATAAGCTGTGCAAAGCATAGAGGGATATTCGAGCGCAAAAAAGAAGCGGCAGAAAGAGCGGCATCAAAGAGAAATTTATAGGTGTTTTGAGTTGGCTATAAATCCTGATGATCTTTTAATCTTCAAAAAGAGGGCAGACATCAGGAACGAAACACAAGCCAAAGTTCAAAGTACCTCTAACACACAGAATAGTTCAGAGCTTCCTGTAGTGATACCTACTGCTAATTCTGCTTCTACCATCGTAGGAAGTACCGTTGTTAGTAATGCAGCTTCCAATACTCTAACTCCTAAAAAACAAAGAATAGGTTTCTTTAGCAGAATCAGATCCAATAATATTAAGAAAGAGAAAGAACAAAAAGCTAAAATTCAGGCAAAAAAAGCTATTACAACTACAAATCCATTAAATGCTCCAATTACTTCTGGTAATTTAACTACTCCAAGCACAATGCGAGCTTCGACTGCCTTTGGCAATGTAAACACTACAAATACTACTATATCAAAGACTCAAAAAAACAAAAAAGAGAATATAACCAAAGAAGAAAAAAAATCTCAAAAAAAGACGGCAGCAAAGAAAAAAGATTTAGAACATCATATAACAAAGCAAATAAATACTGAATCGGTAGCATTTGAACTTTTAAAAGATAAAAAAAAGCAGGAAGTAGCCTCAACTTTATTGTCTGAAAATGACCTTATGACTATAAAGACTTCAGGTTGGGATGAACCTCAAAATATTCCTTCTAAAATGAATCAGGAAAAAACAGCAAAAGAGCCTGTTAAAGGTCTATCTTGTATAAATCATCCATGGCGTAGTGCATATGCAATGTGCGCGTACTGCCACCGTCCTTTTTGCTTTGCTGATATGACAAAGCGCGATGGTAAAAATTACTGCTTAGAAGATATAGATCAAGTGACCAGAACTCCTGCCATAAAATCAAAAAGAATCTTTGCATATAACTATATCGCCGGTTTGATATTTCTTATTGGGGCTGGCATAATACTTTACAATTCATACCCTCAAATACATTACTCGGTTAATTTGATAATAAGCACTGTAAAAGGAATAGGCATAGTGAATTTTGTAAAAAGTATATCCTTGCCTTATATATACTCATTAGAAAATACTCTTTTAGTAGTTTTTAGTATAATAGGCGGTTTGCTGCTTTTCTTTAGAAGCAACAAGGCAGTAATACTTTCTGTACTTTTACTTGTAATAATAACGTTGGTTGTAAGTTATACTTATCTAGAAAGCAGTGTGAATTATCTTCTATATGCATTTATCTTATATGTATTATCGATATCTATAGTTGCATTAGGCAAGATGTCAAATATAGGCAGTATGAGTGTTTCTGAAGTTACAGAAGGAATAGAATGGCCAAAAATAGAAACATTCTGAAATTAGTAAAACTCAATTAAAAGAATTTTAAACAAATAAAAATTTAGAATAAAAAATATAAAAATAAAAGAAATAACTAAAAGGCTGTAAAAATAAAATTAAAATTTATCTTTTTCTCTTTCTGCTTATTCTACCTTTTCTATTCATCTTTGTTCTTGCTATATATCCATTTTTGTCGACGAAATAAAGATAGCCATCTACTCTTGATATCTTTTCAGAACCAACCTTTGATTTTCTTCCTCTAGGGTTGTTCTTCATAGGAGTTCTCCATGCGTACCCATCCTTTCCAACAAAGTAAAGGTAGCCGTCTTCTCTTTCTACTTTTTCCTTCGACATCTTTTCATTCATTAATTTCACCAATAATTAATAAAGCATATATGTTTTTATATATATCGACGTAATAACGTCATTAAAATATAACCTTAATTTGCTGTGCATTTTTTAAATGTTATCTACATTAATATAACTTGATTGTATGATAGAGATAACATTAAACAAAGAACAGCACATAGCTGGCTATACCATAATAGAAGCATTTCCAGGTATAGGCTTGGTAGGTCCTATGGCTGGCAGTTATATGATAGAAAAGTTGGAGATGGAATATGTCGGCAG
This sequence comes from Microcaldota archaeon, assembly GCA_021821605.1. The sequence goes on from JAKACG010000007.1 coordinate 14,806, forward strand.
AATAGAAAGTGAGCTATTTCCACCAATCACTGCAATACATAAAAATATGCCTATGTTCCCAGCTAGAATATACAAGGCTGATAAATACAAATTAATTCTTTTTATATCTGAGTTCACAATACCTCCTGTTCTTGTACATCAACTTTCAGATGAGATACTTGCTTTTGCTAGAAAGTACTCTATAAACGAGATAATTTCTGTAGGAGGCATGCCTTCAGAAAAACCTACCAATACAATATACGTTACATCTTGCGATAAAGATGTTGTAAAAAAAGCTGTAAAAACAGGGATAAAATTAATACAGGAAGGAGTTGTAGCTGGAGTCAGCGCAGGACTTCTTGTAAAGGCTCCACAATATAAAATTTCTGCATTAAATATTCTTGTTGAGGTAAATCCAAATCTAATGGATCCAATATATGCCGAAATAGCAATAAATGGTTTAAATAAGCTTTTGGATATAAATATAGATTTAACAGAACTAGACAAAGAAGCTAAAGATGTAGAAACAAAGATAAAGGAGATGCTCAAAAAGGTAAAGGATACTCATGAAACATACGCATCAAGCGATAATGTTTCTGAGCAAGGACCATCTATGTATGCTTAATTATCTTGCAGGGGTGGCAGAGTCTGGTCTGGCTCAAAAGCCACGGAAAAACGCGCAGGACTTAAGATCCTGTGGCTTAGCGCCTTCGTGAGTTCAAATCTCACCCCCTGCAATGGTCATATTTTTTATTGGTAGTTTTTAAGCAGTTTTTTGACACCATAGTGGCATGTTTTCATGACAAAAGAATAAATAATATGAGCTATATTTTATATTGTTTAAATGTCAAAAAAAGGCAAATTTTCAATATTAATACTATTGGTCTTAATCTTAATCATAGCAGTTTCAGTTTTTTATGATAACTCTGGAATATCCTCTAATTTTTCAAGCACTCATAAAATAATATCATTATTTTTATCAGATCCATTTTCTTTACCTGCGGGAACTAACGCAATAATACTTAATTATTCTGAAATTACTTTATTCTCAACAGTTTCAAATAAACAAAATAGTACAAGTTTAATATCTAATGGATATGCTGAGTTTTACAGATCAGAAAACACAACAACACTTTTGGGATATGTTTATGTGCCGTTAAATTCTACACTTAACAATCTAACAATAAAATTAAATGGCGCAGTGGTAGAGATAAACAATACCTTTTACAATTTAAGCATTCCAAATAAGACTGTCCATGCAATTATACTAAGTAATGGAACTATAACTCAAAATACGACCGTAGTTGCATATTTTTCCGGAGCAATACTCCCAATATTTTTAAATAATAGTATTAGATTTTTTTCAGAACCTTCCGCAATAGCAACATCATTTAGCTCAAATAACTCTAATAAAAAAACACAACCAATAATTTATTATAAAAACATAAGTACGCAAAAAGTCTCTATTGAAAATGCTAAATTGTCTTCGGAAGGAAATATGACATCATTTGTTATAACATTGGTAGATAATTCATCATTGCCTGTTTTTATAAATACTATATCGATATCGGGCCAAATGGAGGTATCTGGTTTGAAAAACTCAAGCACATTAAACATATCTGAAATAGGAAAGTTAAAAAACATAATAAATTACAGTTTTATAAACAACATTACAAAAAATGTAAACACTTCAGGATTAAACGGATATCTTTCAAGCATACTTAATTATTTAAAACCAATATCATCAAAACTTCCATTAAGTTCAATATCTAATTCTTTATCTGGAATAACCGGCTATATAGGTCAAAATTTATCATCATCATTAATAAATAAACTAGAAAGTATCAATTACTCTTATATAGGAAAAAACATACCTAAAAATATCTCTCAAAATATAACATATATAGCTAAAAATATTGAAGATGGGTATTTAAACTCTTTAGATTATAAAGAAAGTCAACTTGCAACTGCTGTGTTCATTCCTGAAATGAACAAAACATTACTGGTTCCTTCTTCAAATATGAGCTCTATATATCTAGGAGGTGCTTATCTGCTGCCAAAAGAAGCAACAACCTTTACATATTATGGAAGTATAACCTTTGCAGGGAATAGTATATTTATACCTATTCAAAACAATAATTATACTATATGGGTTATAGGCAATAATGCTATTGCATTTAATAAAAACATTACTGCAGTGTAAAATATACTAGAATTAACTATTAATAAAATAAAAAAATTAAAATATACTAAAGTGATAATATGGGAATATTTGATTTATTCGGCAAGAAAAATGTATCTGAAGATCTTAGCAAAAAAACGCCCTTTATTCTTACAACTGAGTTTGTTCCATATCATATAAAATCGAAGGAAAAAAACAGCTGCGTTGTAAATATAAAATTAAAAAACATTACTCCGGAATCTGTGTTAAGTTCTATAATAATAGAACTACCAAAACAACTAAGCTTTGATGCTATGGGTATCTCAAAACAAAAAGAACTAAGAGTAGGAAATATAGGTCCAAACGAAGAGAAATTTTCATCAATAGATATATATGGTGGCATTGCTACGGATAAAGGGAACTATACCATTACCTTTACTGCATTTATACATTATAGAGATTATGCCCATGTAATAAACGAAATGAGGAAAAGATCAATTCTTGAAGCTATATGACTTTTCTGTCATCCTCCTTTTTATCTGGCAATGGAGTTTTTATAGACTCGGTAATTTTTTGTATTTGTTCTGTTATTTCTCTTCCTTTTTTTGTAAGCATTATTTCCTTTATCCTTCCATGTTTTTCAGATAATATTATACCTACTTTCTCACAAGAGGCTAAGAATCTGCTTGTATGTACATAAGTAACGCCAGTAATCTTCGCTATATCTGAAATATACAACTTTTTATCCTGTTTTAAAAGTGCAATAAGTATCCTAATTTGTTTTTCTTTAAATATCAATATACTATTTTCGTTCATAATATCCAATTTTATACTCAAAGGCAGAGGTAATTAATAACATTGATTTCTTAGATAAGTATATAAATATACTTCATTATATATTTTTAGATATTCCCAATTAAGGTGTATATATGGTAAAGTATATGATAGCAGAACAGCTTGTAGGTAAAGAAGTGGTAACCAGCGATGGTTTTGATCTTGGCAAATTCGTAGATGCTGAAGTAAACGAAGGCAGTGGAAAGTTGAATATTCTTTTCATAGAGCCTAATGTAGATAGCGAGCTAGTAAGCAAGATGTCAGTAAAGAGTGGAAAGTTAAGTGTTCCATATACTAGTGTTCTAGCTGTCAATGACTTCATAGTAGTGGATAGAAAAGGATTAGTCTAAGGTGATTTAAATTTTAATTGCCGGTGGCGACGAAGCCGGTCGTGGAGCAGTTGTAGGTCCATTAGTAATAAGCTTAGTTAGTATATCTAAAGGAAAGGAGAGTAAGCTTGCAAAGATAGGGGTCAGGGACTCTAAACTGCTAACACGTAGGAAAAGACTTTTTTTGTTTGATGAAATATACTCTTTGGCAGAAGAAATAAAGATCTATAAAATAACAAACACAGAGATAAACAAAGCTATGTCAAGCAAAATCTCAATAAACGAGCTTGAAGCGCTTAATTTTGCTAAACTTATAGATTCATTCGAAAGTAATCCTGAGCGTATATTCCTAGACTCTCCTGATGTAATCTCTGAAAGATTTGGCGTTAGGGTAAGTCTCTTCTCAAAGAACAAGATGTTAGTCGATGGTATTAAATACTCTGCAGAAGAAAGAAAAAATAAGGAAAAGATAAAGATAATTTCCGAGCATAAGGCAGATGCAAGATATCCGGTAGTTTCTGCTGC
>JAKACG010000062.1 GCA_021821605.1 Microcaldota archaeon
AGAGTACTTCTCCATCTCCTTTTTCAACTCCTCGCTTATTGAAAGAGTGATATTTGGCATATAAATCACATAATTATTATGTGAATAAACATATTTAATACTTATTATTCAAGCGTGACGGTGATTCAAACGCAGACCAGCTTGCTGAGTTTTCACTAGATTTTCCCTCAGCTTCTTGATAAAACTTCTTCCCAAGAAGTTTTATAGACTAGGCGGTAGCCGCACTTTCTTGTCCATATTATCTAACCTTTTATTCATAATGAACCGTTTATTCACAATAAATACCAATATGTATTTATACTTAACTTACTTAATATACTTAGGTGATTGAATTGACAAATATGACACTAGCTGTTCCTGACCAACTTATGGTGGTTATGAAGAAGCACAAGGAGATAAAGTGGAGCGAAGTTGCTAGAGAAGCTCTTGCGAAAAAGGCAAGTGAATTAGAGCTAATGGATAAGATACTGGCAAACAGCAAGCTTACAGAGAAGGATGCCATAGAAATTGGGAGAAAAATAAAGGAAGGTATAGCAAAGAGACATGGGTTGTTATGAATGTTTGTTGTAGATGCGAATATTGTCATCGCAGCTCTACTTAAAGATAGCAAGACTAGGCAGATAATAGTAAGTGGGAAATTTGAACTTGCGTCTCCAGATTATTTATTGGAGGAATTGGAGAAAAATAAAAACTACATAACCAAGAAAGCCAAGATATCCATCGAAGAATTTCAAATCGTCATAACCTTATTGCTAAGGCACATCAAGATTATTCCACACGAAGAATACAGAGACAAACTTGTACAAGCAAAGAAGGCCATATCAAATGATGTTAATGATGCTGCATACGTTGCCTGTTATTTCTCATTGGACTGTGACGGTATCTGGACTAATGATTCTGACTTTGAAAACAAAGAAGTAATAAAAACTTTCAACACTGCTCATTTGCTCAAGCTGATGTAAATAAAATGGACTCGGCGATAGGTGGTCTTCAAGTGACGGTTGCACCTTTACATTAGGTAATTGGATGCATTATACACTTTGCAGGTGCATAAGTTTGCATACAGTTTACCTACCATTATAGCTTTTGTTTAATTTAGGCACTAGATTTTATTTTCGTTAAATGCGAATATCTGTGTCTTCGCACACAGATTATAGCGCATTTAGAAATATAAATGGATGCGGTGCGATTCTAGCCTTAATCACACCCAGACTTTTTGATAAAGCTTTTAGTAAAAAGGTTTTGCAACATGATAATATACAAAAGATTCACTATGGTGCATAAGTATATAAATGTGCATCATTACATAAATATGTAATAAAACGTAGTTGTGAATAAAATGGAACTAAGAGACCCAACACAGATTGAAAAAGCAAAACTTGAAGATACATTAATAGAGGTTCTATATAGTAGATATACAAATCTCGTGTTCCACGGTGGCACGGCAATATGGCGTTGCTATTCGGGAAATAGATTCTCGAGGGATCTTGATTTCTACATGGAAGCGAAAACATCTGCAGAAAAGATGCAAGAGTATCGGGAAGTCTCAAAGTTTCTACAAGACAATGAATTTACAGTAAAAGAAAAGGGATACAGTAGGTCTAACGACACCATGCATTTTATTGTGGAATTAGCTGGCACAAAAATGAAGATTGACATCAATTTTAAGTATAAGAAAGGCATCCACGCCGATTATTCCAAGATTGATGGAAGCAAAATCATAGTGCTGTCTCTAAGCCCAGCCAATCTATTGGACGAAAAGATAATAACATATAGCGACAAGTTCAATAACGAGAGCGGTTTCAAGCATCCAGAGGCCCACGATCTTTACGACATGTGGTATCTGGTCTCGCTAATAAGAAATGTAGATCCAAAAACTGTTAAAAAAATGAGAGAGCTGGTTGCCAAAATAGAGAATAAGCCTCCTCCAGATATCTCAAGCCTGGACCATATGATAATAACGGGTCTGCCACCTTCGTTCGAATTCATGATAAAGAGGCTTAAAGAGTGGGTAAATGACAATAGTTAATGAAATCAAGAACCATTTCTCAGACTATCCGGTTTTCACGTACAGGGACCTTAGGATATACTTTAGCGGCAGGAGAGGAATAAAACCATCAAATCTCACAAGGATTTTATCATATATGAAAAGTAATGACCACTTATATGCTTTGAAAAAAGGAGTATACACTTTTAAAAAGAATGATATGGTATCTGGCTTCGCATACGCACCTTTCTATTATGGACTATTATCTGCGTTAACCCTAAGGGAACTCTGGACGCAGAATTCCAGGCCAGAAATAATGACTATAAAAAAGGTGCGTTCAAACAGTATACCGATATTTGATGATCCTAAAGATGTGATATTTGTACACCATATACCAACAAGATATTTTTTTGGATTTGATGTAATAACTTATGGGGCAATGAAGCTGCCTGTCTCAGATCCGGAGAAGACGCTGATAGATCTATTCTATTACAAAGTAAAACTGCCAATTCAGAACTATGAAGGGCTGCTACGGTCCATAGATGTCAAGAAGATAAATAAATACCTAAAGGCATATGACAGACACACCACTATTGCCGTACTTAATTTCATAAAGAGATATAAGCGCTCTGCAGACTGGGGCAAACTGAGAAGCCCATATTGAATTGGACTCGGCGGGAATCGCACCAGCGACCTTTTCGTTGCGAACGGGTGTGAGTCCCCTAGCTTTTTCGTCTAGCTTTTGTCTAATTTAGGCACTAGATGTTATTAGATATAATAAAAACTTAAGATATGTGATGGACTTTACTTCTTAAAAAAATTTACAACTACTGCGCTAAAAAATCACATATTATTAAATAATAATTATGATAAAATACAGTTACTATGTTGTGATATATGTGGAAAATATGAAGATTACAACTGAACTTGCAAAGCGGCTCAGTGGTATAGCCATAATATCCAACGATGTAAACGACGATATGCTTGAAAAGTATACCTTAGAGGAGCTCCACTCCAAAATAGTGTCTTTTTTTGAAGGAAAGGATGGAATCAAGATTTTAAATAATGAAACGCTTGATCTAATAATGAAAAAGGACGAAGAAAAAAAACCAGAGATCGTAGAGGTTTATCAGCCAATATCATTTAAGCCGATAGCAAAAGATGTTGATGCTGATTATAAGATAAGGGTTTCTCGTGTAGAGAAAACTGGAACTAGCATAGGAGACTTTACAAGTTACTTCAATGACAGATTTAAAAAGCTTAAAGAGATTTTATCATATAGAAGAAATGTAGGCATGATAATAACTACTGACAAAATAGCAGAGTATACAAACGGAAAGGAAATAAGCATTGTAGGAATAGTTAACAGCAAGATAATAACTAAAAAAGGAAATATAATGCTTAATATAGAAGATGAGGAAGGCTCGGCAAAGGTGCTT
>JAKACG010000063.1 GCA_021821605.1 Microcaldota archaeon
ATGAAATAGGCTGGAAAGATGAAAACTAAAGAAGACAAAGTATACAATTTATTGACAAAGATACCAAAAGGAAAAGTGACTACTTATGGTAAAATAGCCAAAAAACTTGGCATATCCGCAAGAGAAGTAGGCAGGATACTCAGCAAGAATGAACATCCAGATAAGTTTCCATGCTACAAGGTAGTAAGATCAGATGGGAGTTTAGGAGGTTATACAATTGGAAATAGAAATGATTCCAGTACATTAGAGATTAAAAAGAAAAAATTGATAAGTGACAATATTAAATTCAATAAAGACAAAGTGGATAAGTCTTGTATATCCTATTAATTTATAGATAAGAAAATGAGATTCACTTAATGCTTATATTTGCCTTTTAGTTAAATTCAGTTTAGTAGCTCGATTGCGTTTTATACAAAAATATAAAGAATACATAAAATTTGAACAATAAGTGGAAACAAGTGTACAATGGGTTTTATCCTCGTTTATGTATAGTAATACAATAAAGCTAACTTTTAATAATAGTTTGCTCTGCTAGAGCAAATATTTAAATAGACTTAAATTCTTAAGTATATTATGGTTCAAATGTCCGATATAAAATCTGCTATAATAGAAAGAGAACGTGAGATATTGGATATATTTGCCAATGAGAACATAATAGATAGAGAATTAAAGTTGAATAGAAAAGAGATTGGATTTGGAGCTGCAAATATAATTACAGGGCCGAGAAGGGCAGGCAAGTCGATCTTTGCTTTTCAGTTGTTTAAAGGAGAAAAATTTGGATATGTAAATTTTGAGGATGAGAGACTAAGAATAAATGGTCATGAACTTAATAGCGTATTAGAGGCGATATATTCAATAAAAGGAAAAACAAAAAATCTCGTCTTTGATGAAATCCAAAATATAGATGGTTGGGAGCGATTTGTCTCTAGATTAGTACCCTCTAATCGTGTTGTTATAACTGGAAGTAATTCTAAATTAATGAGCAAAGAATTGGGGACATTTCTTACAGGAAGGCACATAGATCATATACTTATGCCATTTAGCTTTCGGGAATTGCTAAAATATAAAAATATAAGATTCAGCAAAGAAGATATTTATCTTACAGAAAATAAAGCCGTGCTTAAAGACAATTTGGAGGAGTTTTTTATAAAAGGAGGCTTTCCACTTAGTTACTCTAAAAGCAAGCAGTATCTAGTAAATCTTTATAGTGATATAATAGAAAAGGACATAATAACCAGGCATAACATAAAATATATCTCAAAAATTAGAGAACTAATTAAATACGCATTATCTAATTTTTCCGGTGAGATAACTTTAAACAAGCTTAAAAATATTTTTAATCTAAAAGGAGATCATACTGTAGATAATTGGTTAAAATATGCAGAAGACGCATACCTTCTTTTTAAGCTGGAGAGATTCTCTTTTAAGCTTAAAGAGAGATATATCGCACCTAAAAAAATCTATGCTATTGATACCGGTATTCTTAATGCAATTATGTCAGAATCTGCAGAAAGTAAGGGTAAATTAATGGAAAATGTTGTTGCTATAGATTTATACGCAAGAAAAAATTATTTCAATGCTGATTTTGAGTTATACTATTGGAAAGATAATGTCGGAAATGAAGTCGACTTTTTGTTAAAATCCAAAGGCATTGTAAAACAACTTATACAAGTGACTTATGCCAGCAGTAATATAGATATAAAACCAAGAGAAACAAAAGCTTTGCTTAAAGCAGCTAATGAGCTAAGATGCAATGATCTACTTGTTATAACTTGGGATTATGAAAACGAAGAAAAAATAGAAGGAAAGAAAATTAAATTTGTACCACTGTGGAGATGGCTGCTAAATCTAAATTAACAGTTTTTGCTTTCTAATTTTAATATCCAAGATTTATGGTTTTATTGTTATACCTTATTTCAAAGAAATATTTATATTGAATATTTTCCATCTAATAATATGTCATTTAAAGCCTTAAACAATAAAAGAGAAGAAAAGACAGGGCATTCCTATATATATTCACACACAACTAAGCACTTAAATTTTACAGTAAAAAGCAAGCGTTCTCAGTCAGCTTTAGAGTATATGATGACATATGGCTGGGCTATCTTAATAATAGTCATAGTAGCCGTAATCCTCTATTCAATGGGTATTTTCAACCCAAGTTCAAGCATAACATCAACAGTAACAGGATTCTCAGGTTTAGGAAGTGTAACAGCACAATGCACAGCTAATGGAGTATTAAGGATAAGCGTAGGAGACTCAACCGGCAATCTAATAAACATAACAGGCATAACAGCAAAAGACCCAGCAATAACCAAAATATCAAATTTCAAGCCAAATTCAACAGTAGATCCAAATCCTCTGATAAGATCCGGTTCATCTTACATCTTTTCCGTACCAAACATATGTCCATCAGCAGGTACGCATTACGCTATAACAGTAGCAGTTAATTACACCGAACCCGGTCAGCCTCTTCCAGGGCCTTATCAGTCCTTAGGATCAATAACTGGTACCAGCACATCTACAGTTTTGCCTGCTTTTGTTGCTAGTTTTGCTGCTCCTTATAATATTTCAGCAACACCCTCTAATGATAATAGTTATATGTATTATACTCTACCAACTTCTACAGGTTTAGCCAATGTGGTTAACTTTACATTTACAATAACTGGCTGGGTTAAGATGCCAAAAGAGAATGGGCCTGGAAACACCGGTCAATGGATGGCAGATGCGTTATTCTACTTTGGTCCTTCTTCTCCTAGTAACAATCGTTATGCTGCTTTTATATTTACTCCACCACCACTTCAAGAAGTAATACATACTTGTTATAATGATATACACTCTAATTCTTTTTCTGTAAATGTTTTCAATAACAGCTGGTATTTCTTTGCTGCGTCTATAAACAGTACTTATGGTCTTTTTCAGCTTGGGCAAACTCAATCAGTTGTTAGTGACTACTCTAATTACAGAGCTAGTAACGGATATGTAGTAGTTGGTGCTTCATTTTATTGTTCAGATTTTGGATTAATTGGAGACTTGGCTGACTTGCAGCTTTATAACTCCTCTTTGTCTTCTCAGGAATTAATGAGCATTTATAAGGAAGGTATAACCGGAGGTCCGATTACTTCTAATGGTTTAGTTGCATTTTGGCCACTTAATGGGACCTTGAAAGATTACAGCGGCCATGGATTTGATTTAGTCTATAATGGAGCATTTTTTACTAGTAACTACAACTAATCCATTTTAATCTATTTAGTTTAACCTTGGGTTTTTATCCTCTTCAATTACTTTATTTAAAAACAGCAAGGGAAAAAATTAACTAATAAAAGTGCGCTGGGTGCAGGATTCGAACCTACGAAGGGAAAATCCCAACTGGCTCTCA
>JAKACG010000064.1 GCA_021821605.1 Microcaldota archaeon
CTTTGAGCTATCTCCTGGACTTGATGAGATTATTGAGGATGCTTTTACATAAATGAATCTTGCACGTATTTCTTTTGATATTGCACGCATAAGCATTGTTTTTCCAGTTCCAGGAGGACCAAAAAGAAGTATGCCTTTTGATGGTTTTATATTATATGCACCGGAGATTCCTTTATGCTCAATTGGTTGTAATATAGCTTCTGTAAGCTCATTTTTGGTTTGGTCATAATTACCTATGTCGCTTAAACTCTCTTTTACACCGTATGAAAGCTCCTCAAAAGACTCCCCAAAAGTACTGAGAAAATCTCTTTTCATTACATCTAGAACCCTTACTATATCTATATCATTAAATTCTAAGATTAATAAAAATAATGGAGCTACTATAAACCCAGATATTGAAAGAAGAGTTATGGATCCGCCTAAATAATAAAGCAGAACCGCATAAACAACAAGTATAGCAAGCGCATAAAGACTTGACTCTGAGCTTTTGTATATGGAACGATGTTTCATTACATATAAACTAATTGAGAGAACTACTACAAGCCAAACAACTAATTGTATTAGAATATAAGCAGAACCATAAGCAAAAGCAGAAAAGGCAAGATAAATACCCTCAGTTATATAAGAATAAGATATAAGAAAGCTCTCAATACCGGTTATCATATCAGAAGGAAATGCGGATAATGTAGGCATTGTCTTTGAAGGAGATAGTAGCTGAAATGCAGGAGTAGCACCGGTCATTGATCTAAAGCCCGCGACATTATAAGTTATAGGAGCAAACGCAGTTATTCCAGTAAGAGCCGAAATAACAGGTATGGCCATTATTGCCAACGTAGTAGCTATTAAAGAACGCTTCATTCCTATATATAAAATTCCCAATACAAAAATTGGTATTTCTATAACGTAACCTATAGCTGAGAATGGAAGTACAATCAATGTATATGCGAAGATTATAGAACGGTAATGCTTAAAACCAAAGACCAATGCTATAGTAAGAAAGAACGCATAAAACCATGCTAGCAAAGGTGCTTGGTACATATATATCGGAAAGGTTATGAACAAAAGAGCCATTAAGCCCGCAAGCGGATGATATCTTGAGAGGAAAAAAGTAAGTACAAGAAGTGGTATTAATATTATAATAGGATAAAATGGAAATGCTATTGAAACGCTTAGAAGTGCAAAAAATGAGAGCATAGCGTCAGGGAAGTATTTATTATTAGCAAACTCTCTTAGCCATTCCTTAAACCAATAAAAAGTCAATGGAACTGCTATCTGTTCATTTTTTCGTTCTTTTTTAGTAGAGTTTTCTATCTCTTTTTTTATTGATGTTTTGATGTCCTTTGTTTGATAATTAACTTTTTTAGAGTTCAAGTTAGAGCTAACTTCTATCTTATTTACGTTACCCATATACTTTGGGCCGGATATTTTATACTTTTTTGATTCAGGCATAATTTTTATAGTTATCTAATGCTTATATATAGTTGCTTTTATCCCGTTGTAGCTCAATGGCAGAGCGATCGGCTGTAGTCTGCAAACTTCTTGTAGTTTTCAAGGAGGAAACCGATAGGTTGGGAGTTCGACTCTCCCCAACGGGAAAATAAATTACTTTAAGGTATTTTTGCACTATGCTTTTTTACTCCGCCTATTATAGAGTATGTTACCGAGTAGATGCATTTACTTTTTTTCATAGTAGATAGAAGAGTTTTTGCCTCAGCAGGAGATGATGTTACTATTAGTATATCAACTCCCATACCGTAACTATGGTGATGCATCTCGGTGTTTATTATGCCCTTAAAATTATGTATTAAATCAGAAACATGGTTCTTTTCATTTTCCGTATAGGTTATAACAAATATACACTCTACTTCGCCGGATAATGAATCTAAGTTTTGATATTCCTTTGTTATTCCAAGTATTGCGCTTCGGAGAAGTTTTGATCTGCTTTTAAAGCCTAACGTTTTCTGAATGTTATTTAATTGCGCCAAGGTTTTTTCATCTATAGAGATACTTAGTATTTTCATAATAACCACAAAACCCTATGTTTAATAGTTAATAACTTTTACCTAAATATTTATTAATCTTTACTTACATAATATTGTTACTTGAGTACAACATACTCATAAAAATTTAGTTTTTAGGTAATTATATGAAAAGTAAATCTATGAGATATATTTTAATTGGCGTAATTTTTGTATGTTTAGCAATCTTATTTTACGATGCATATACCGTATTTTTTTATAATACCAACATCTTTAGCCCTACGGCAGCAGGATTAAGCCTTGGATCTGCATTGCTGCTGTCATTAATTTTAGGATTGGTACATGGAGTAACCCCAGATGAGCATACATGGCCTATAACATTTAGTTATGCGGTTGGAGCTATGAGTACCAAGAAAGGTGCAAAGGCTGGGCTTTTCTTTTCATTAGGATTTACGGCACAGAGAGCAATTATGTCTGAATTGGCATTTCTTGTACTAGCTCCTTTTCTAAGGCTCGACTCAATAAATAGCATAATATATATCGTCGTAGGAAGCGTTATGGCAATTTCAGGATTTTATATATTGAAAAAAGGAGCATATATACACTTCCATAAATTAGCACACTATATACATAAGGTAATTGATCCAAAAGGGCACAAATATGAAGAGGAGATGCATGGACATGAATTTTTTAGTAAAGATAAACATGATGAACTTGAAGAACCAAAGCCCATACCATTAAAGCTAACCGTATTACACGGATTAATAGCAGGTTTTGGATTTGGTGCTTTTGCACTTATTCTCTATACAGTAATAGCTCCAATGATGCCCAATGCATATGTAGCATGGATTCCAGGAGCTCTTTTTGGTGTTGGAACTATGATCATGCAAGTGTTGTTTGGTGCAGCCATAGGAAAGTGGATGAAAATGAGAAAATACTCTGAAAAGGAAATAGTTTTTATAGGTAGAGAAACTTCCGGAAGCATGCTCGCGTATGGGGGAATGGCATTTGTACTTGGTGGTGCATTCTTACTTTTATTTCCAGGAATAGCAAATTTTAGTGTACTGACTGGAATAAATATACCTAATCTTGACTCAATAAATTTAGGAATTCTTCTCGTTATGACAACGGTAATAGTAGTCGCAATACCATCTTATTTCTTAGCAATAAGAAGATTGAAAAATTTAAGAAAAACTAAAGATATCAAACAAAAAATAAAAAAAGATAAAATTTTAGAAAGGGATATAAATACATAAAGAGAAATATATTTATGCAAAAAATATTCAATTCAAAATTAATAAAATTTACTGCTACCGATGGAATAAAGCTTGAAGGAATGTTGCTAGGAAATTC
>JAKACG010000065.1 GCA_021821605.1 Microcaldota archaeon
AAAAAAAGGAGAGCTCTTTAAGGGAAAGAACTTTTCAATAAGTTCTTTTAAGCTTAATCACACCGTTCCTACATATGGCTTTGTTTTCAAGGAAAATGATAGCATAAGATTCAATATTAAAGAATGCAAAAAACTTGGCATAAAAGGCGAGATGTACAAGGAGCTAGAACTGAAAGGACATATCTTCATAAACGAGAAAAAAAGGTATCTAAAGGATCTTTCTTTTATAAAACATGGAAGAAAGTTAGTATATGCTTCTGATACAAGGCCGTCTAAAGAGACCGAGAAAGCTTCAAAGAACGCCGATCTTTTAATACATGAATCATCTTATACAAACCAGTACCTAGAACTTGCAAAGTCTAGAAAACACTCTACCTCTATTGAAGCTGCAACTGTAGCAAAAAATTCAAGAGTAAAGTTTCTTGTATTGACACATTTCAGCGCAAGATATAAAGATGAGTTTGAATTAATAAACGAAGCAACAACCATATTCAAAAATACAAAAGCAGGAACAGATGGCTATAAAATAGTTTTATGACATATCTATATCATATTTATTCGTATTTGCGCAATATTTATTATTTAATTTGGAGGCATAGTCTAATGGTAGGACGGCAGATTGACATTCTGCAAGCCTGGGTTCGATTCCCTGTGTCTCCATTTGATTTAAAATTAAAAATTGATCTTCTTGTACTTTTGATACTTTCTGAGTTTTTATGTACCTCTAGGAAAATCGCTTTTTGGCTGCGCCTTTTCTGAGCTATTATCTTTTTTGGAGTTTTCATCTCCTTTACTTGCATGATCCTCATTTAACTCGTCTCTAAGATTGAACAACACTCGTTGTAATTCTCGTGCCATCTTTTCTGTCAATGCAGGAAAAAAATTGGTGTTTTGCGATTTTTCATCAAAGGTTCCATTGCTCATCTGTGAGTTTCCGCCCATTGGTACTATTATCAATGATGATAATCCAAGGACTCGGTCTAAAAGAGTTCTGGAAAGAACTATATCTGTTACATTGTCTAATGGTATTGAATGTATATCATAACTTAAAAAACCACGTTTTCCAATAACTCTGTGGTTTGTTATCCAGTACCAAGATTTTCCATATGAAATTAAAGGCCCTATAGAAACCAACAAGATCAATACTGGTACTGCTATAATACCTACTAGAAAACCTATTGCTGCATAGTTTATCAATATAAGAGTAGGTATGGCTAATAAAACAAAAATTAGTATTGCAATATAACTATTGAACTGCATAGATATTATAAATCCTAAGAACTGCGGTTTCAACTCTCTTATTATCTTTTCATTTTTTTGTAAATCAAACGGCAACTTCTCTAACCTTGTATTGTCATGTGCTGTATCAAATCTCTTTATATCTCTAAGTATATCGACCATTAAATTACCAATTAACTTTAATTACCAAGGCCATAAGCCTTAGAAATTAATTTTTTATCATAACTTCAGCATCCCCAAATCATAATGGCTTATTATGCTTCTTGTGCTTTTTATTATATTCTTTTATTATTATATTACTTTACTTTAATATATAATACTTTGCTATTTTATACAATACTTTACTTTTTATACTATATAATTTAACTTAAATGTAAACGTATTTCTTTGCATTGATTGCAATAATAAAAAAATCTTTAAAAATAGAAAAAGAATACATTTTGTAGATATAAAAAATCTAAATAAGCACTAATTTATTAATTTTTTATTCAAACTCTTGATAAAATAAAAAGGTTTTTATCTTTTAACATTCAAATACTTTTGGTGGGTATGTGATTGCTATGGATTCGAAGTCTAAAAAAAGAGAAGATTTTAGTATGGTTGAGCTAAAAAGATACTCAACAACAAACACTGAACGTGATCTAGAGTTCAAAAAAGACATATCTTCATTATTAAGAAAGCTTCCAGAAAGTACTGTTACTGTTTTCATACCTCTTAAAACTGCTCAGATAACTGAAGAACTCTCAAGAAAGGAAATAGTTATATTCAAAAGACATCCTAACGGAGGCGGATGGGTTGAAAGTTCAGCCTTTGTAGACCCTATGTTCATAGTAAGCAAGGACTCAATTGTTTTTGGCAACTCAGAACTTATTGGGGCAGGTTCTATAAATGGAACTGTACTTGAAAATGTAAAACTTCGGTCAGGAGCTTCTGGATCTATAAAACAATTTTAGAGTGTATCGTTATTCTGTTTGTCCTTTCTTTTTTCCTTTATTTTTACTAATACATCAAGAAGGTCAGTTTCATCATCGTTCAAAAGAGTGTTGAATTTATACTTTAATGCGCGAACCTCATCGTCATTTAGAAAAACATAAAGTGTGTCATTCTGGTTTATCTGCCTTCCATACGTTGCACCCTCTACTGAAATTGCAACGCTATCGCCAGCCTTGGCTTCTTGCATGCTTATCCCATTATTTTGTATCTCCTTGACTCTGCCTACAATATCTCCAAACTCATTAATCAACTGCGTTCCTGGCTTTATTCTACCTCTTTTTACATCTGCTCCAAAGATGGCCGGATGTGAAACTCTAAAGCAGTGATTTGGCAAAAGAAATATGGCACCAGGAAAGATCAAAGCCTTTTCAAGAAGTTCCTTTCCGCGTTTTTTCTCATTGTCTAGCCATTCCTTATACTCCTCTATTATCCTGTATATTATTTGTCCTTTAATGACCTTTATTCCTGTTGCATAAGACTCTTGTTCTGCATCATCCTCTATAGAAACATTAAATGCCATAACTACTGCAGAGTCTGGATCAATAGCTCTCATAGAGAAAGCGTCCATAACGTCCCTTTTAGTTACCTTGCCTATCTCCTTTTTGCTTATCTTAACATTTATGCTGGATAGAAGTTTTGAGATTGCTTCTATTCCTCCTATTGAATCTGCTTTAAGTATGACTCCATTCTTCTCTACCTTGAAGACCTCCTGCATCTCAGATTTTATCTCATTCTCGTATCCTTTTTTCTCGACAGAGATAACTAGAGAACCTGGCAGTGCTTCTTCAAGACCGCTTCCGCTTATCTTAATTCCAGAAGCTGCACTTACAGACTCTACATTATAAAACTTGTTAGATGACTCTCGCAGCTCTTGCAACGGCCTAGGCTTTAACAAAGCCTTGATTTTAGAGCTCTTTATTCCAGCTTCAGTTGCAAATGCTATGGTGTCATTCACCTTAAAGCTTCCATTGTAGAGTATGACATCTATCGTGCAGCCCATTCCTT
>JAKACG010000066.1 GCA_021821605.1 Microcaldota archaeon
GATTTTATAAAATTAGAAAATTTCTTTTTTATACCATCGAACATTAAACAACCTGTTGTTGCAGAGCCTCTAATTTATATAATATATCTAAAAGTTCGCTTTGTATCTTGCTTTTTTCTGAGCTCATCTTTTTAAGTACCTCCTCTTGTTTTTGCTTATTTGACTCTATAAATATTTTTGCCTCTTCTGCTGATTTTTCTACTATATAGCCAGCTCCAATATACACCAACATGCTCTTTGTGCTTCCTATTTTACCTTCTACATATATACCAGGTCCAGTATTAACAAGTATCTGAGAACCGTTTATCATTGTAGTATTATTAAGTACCTCCAAACCTTTTAATATGGCATCAATAGATATCATATAAGTTGAGATCTGGCTCTCTAAAAGTTCATATTGCTGTGAGTATATATTTTGAAGATATCTAAGCTGACTTATTGCCTCGTTTGTTTTCGATTGGTCCACACTTGTAATCCTAGCGTCTGACATTTTAACACATCAAATATATTTTGAAATATAATTATAAATATACAACTATATAATAGGCTTATTGGCACTGGCAATTACTACTCAATATCCAATCCTTCTTGTATACTTGCCATTTCATATCCAGAGGTATCTTTTCCAAATATTATACCTTTAGAGTTTGCAATTGCACAAAGCCCTATGCTTAAAGAACCAAGATTTGCAGTTGATTGTGATATGTTTTTTGATATTTCTTTTAGTTTTTTAAACTCATCGTCTTCAACGTTATTATTTACTACCATTCCTTTATTTGTAAGTATGTTGTGCGCACCGACAGTTTTGTATCCAGCTATTTCCATCTTCAATACCTCAACTCCAAAAATATCACTTATTATTTTTAGATCAGTTTCTTTATAATCCGGATTTACTATAGCTAGTTTATCATTAAGGAGTATATTATTTCCTATAGCGTTGAGATCACTTTCAAGAACTTTAACATTTAAGTCTTTGTATTTATCTTTTATTTTTTTAACTTCAGAGGCATAGGATACATTAGATAAAAGTATTCCATTTGAGTTTACACGTGAAAAAAGCCCTATTAAGTCAGATCCGCCTAAGGTAAAGTGTTCTGGAGTTGTTTTTAGCGTAGATAAAAATGTATCGATATCCTTTTTCCTAAGTTCATAGCCAGTCATAGAGATATTTTCTGATACAACACAGTATGCACCAATAAAATTATCACCATGTATGCTTAATTTTGCAGCTCCTCCCATTTATTAAACCTATTTTTGCTGGGTCTGAGAAGCAGTTTCGTCTTTGTTTCCAGCATGTACAGCAGTTTTACTTTCAGAATCTTGTTTTTTATCTGATTTTGCTTTTTTAGCTTTTTCAGAGTTCAATTCCTTTGGTGAAGCCTCAACAGTTGCCTTTGATGTTTTTTTAACATCTTGCTCCTTTGCTCCAGTTTTTTTATCTGATTTTGAAGAAGAAACTTGAACAGGCTTTATCCTAGTTTTTTTAAGCTCAGGAGATAAGTCAACCTTCACTAACCCTGCATCTTTATTTATAACAACAGATACTCTGGACATTTGTTTAGCAACTTCTTGCATTAAATAGCCATTAAGCTCTCCAGTAAATCTTATTGAATTAACATCTGATTTGGTATGTCTTGCTATGTCATCTTTTAAGTATGAAACTGCTTTTTTTAATCTTCTCGATTCATGTATCTTTACAAGTTTCTTTCTCAACGCTATTGTCCTAGATAATTGTACTGCCAAAAAATCAACCCTTTAAACCTAACTTCCTTTTTCTCCAATCTCTTTGGAACCTATTGAATTGAACACGCCTGTGTGTTCTAAGAACCGCAAGAACAGGAATTCTCCTATTTTGCTTTAACTTCTTTCCAAGCATTTGTTTTTTCTTAGCTGATTTTTTACCCATTTTAAAACCTATTTATGTTTAAACTCTATTTTTGGCTCTGGCCTATAGGTTAACTTACTTAAGATGCTTTTAAGTTGTTCTTCAGTAAGTTTATTTACTATCCTATTGCTTTGCGCCATATTTATTATTAAATTTATTATTTGATCATAAAGCTCTTTATTTGATATTCTCACATTCATAAGGCGTTCGTATGCTTCTGTTGTTGTAAATTTTTTTGCAAGTTCTCTTTTTTGTTGTTCTATTTGCATTGATTTCAGGCGCCTTGAGAACTCCTTTCTCATTTTGTCCTCATTTTGTTCCTGTGATTCAGGCACTTCATACACCAGTTTTTAATACCTCTCCTGCAGTTTTATCTAAAAATGATCTTCCTTTAGGTGTAAGCTCTCTTCCGCTTTTTGTTTTTTTTACAAAACCTGCACTTTCAAGAGCATCAAAAGCATCTTTTATTATGCTTCCTCCTGCACGCATATTATGATGTCTATGAACAACATGTCTCTTTCTGTTGCTGTATCGTGATCTTAATTTTGAAACGCCTATCGGCCCATTTAAATATGTTTGTCTTAATATTGAGGCGCATCTAAGATACCAAAAATCACTGTCGCTAGGTACTCTTTCTCTTCCAGCTCCAGACTTAACATATAAAACATACTCTGGCCTTTTAACACTGCCACTTTCCTTTAGCTTTTCTGCCGTTTTTATTATCAATTTTGAACCTTCAGCTTCTAGTATATTTGACATAAACTCACTTAATTTTCAGATAATCTATTATTAAATAGCATATATATTTATTAACAAAAATATATAAAAGGAGTGGTATATATGTATTATCTCAATATGAGAGTTGTAGCTGTTAAATTTAAAGCTATGCAACACGAATTTCAGATTTAAACGATTCTATTCTTAATAGTTTTTGCTTTGCGGCAAAAGCAACATCCAAATCCGAATCATTTGAAAGCTTCTCTATTATCTCTACAGGAGTTCTATCTATACTAGCAACACATAACCTGACTAGCTTTGATTTATCTGTGTATCTAGATTTTAATAGCCATAATGGCACATCTGGAACTAAAAGCGAATCGGCTCTGACGGTTTCTGAAGGATCAAAAAATAAAATCTTTCTTATTTTTTTGGGAGTGTTTATATTTAAGGCGACTTCTGATCTTACTTGATCTGCTTTATCTGTAGAAAGTTTTGTTAATATATCAGATTC
>JAKACG010000008.1 GCA_021821605.1 Microcaldota archaeon
GCAAAGATTGCTCAAAGACTCATGCTTTGGTAGTGCCTTTTGAAACTGCATTTGAAGCAGAGTTTAAATGTATATGTGGCAAAGGTATGATAATGATAGATAAGGTAAAAGCAGAAGAGTTATATAAATCAACAAGCAAAATCTAAATTGAGTTTTAAAGCGAGGTAGGGTAGCTCGGAGTGCCCGCCGGGCTCATAACCCGGAGGTCGGTGGTTCAAATCCACCCCTCGCTATTAACCCAGAAGACCCCATATTTCCACTATTCGTTCTTTTAATGTATATATAGTGAATGAATCAAAGAACATACAATAATAATATAAGGACTCGAAACAAAATATATTAGAATAATAGCGGAAATGAACCCTGGTATGAGTAAATGGCAGATAAAAATTATTTAGAAGAATTATTTAATAAAATATCAGAAGAGAAAAAAACAAGAGAGTTATTACCTTTACCTGAAGATTTTTATGAAAAAATAATTTTAAATTCAGAAAAAACCAAAAGTTTAACAGAAGAAACAGAAAAATCAGAAAAAATTGAAAAAAACATCAAAAAATTACTTGAAAACATCAAAAAATTACGAAATCAAAAGGTTTTGTTGTATTTAGCATATGATCGTAAATTACCAACACCTATACCAAAAGAAGAGGAAAGTCTTTATAAATATATTAAGAATATATTAAACAAAACAACCGATGCCGCAACATTCAGAAAAATTAAAATAATAAATACGATACCTGAAGTAATTACTCCAGAAGGCAAAAAACTAGGACCTTTTATAAAAGGAGAAACAATACTTCCAGAATCAGAATTAGAAATTGAGTTTATACTAAAAAATAAAATAGGAGAAATAATATAACTGTGATTTTATGAAAATAGCAAAAGAGATAAACACTTTTTGTCCAACCTGCAATAAACACACACCACATGCCGTGAAAAATGTATCAAAAGGCAAACAAAGAGGATTAAGCAAGGCAACAAGAAGACACAACAGGGCGATTAAAGGTTATGTTGGAAGCGTAGAACCAAAAATACATCCTAAAAAATTAGGTAAAAAACAAAAGGTTATAATTGAGTGCACTACCTGTAAAAAGAAGGCAGAAAGAGTTTTTGGTAAGAGAACAAAAAAGAAGATAGAAATTAAAAGGTGAACTGAACGATAATTCCAAAACAGCTTCCGGAAGAAAAAGAGCTTGTTTTAGTAAAAATAACAAAGATAATGCAGTATGGAGCCTACTGCGAACTTCAAGAGTATAAAAAAGATGCATATCTTCCAATATCTGAAATAGCTTCTGGTTGGATAAAAAACATACACGAGTTTATAAAAGAAGGTCAAAAAACAGTAGGAAAGGTACTATCTGTAGATAAGCAAAAAAACACAATAGATATATCATTAAAAAAAGCAACACAAAAAGAAAAAGATGATAAACTAAACGAGTTTAATTTAGAGAAAAGATATGAAAAGCTTTTTGATCAAGCAATAATAAACTCTAAACAAGAGCAAAAAAAAGATAAAATAAAAGAAGAGCTTGGTAATAAATTTATAACCTATACTAATCTCTTCAATACTCTTTTAGAAGACAACAAAGCCATAGATTTTATTAAAAACAAAGGGTTTGCCGAGGCTTTATTGGAAATAATATCAAAAAACATCAAACCTAAAAAATATATTGTGTCTTATACTGTAGAATTAAAGATAATAGACCCTAAAGAAAGTATAAAAAAGATAAAGGCTCTCCTTTTAGAAATTAATAAGCTCGGTATAGATATCCTTTATCTTGGGGCTCCTAAGTATAGATTTACCGCAGAAGGACAGGATTATATAAGTGCTGAGGAAAAGATAAAAGAATCAAAAAAAATATTAGAAAAAAACAGGTCGGTGTTTTTTTCAATGAAAAATGACAAGGTGTAAAAATGGAACGATCTATAATTTTTTATAATAAGAAAATAAAACTCAAAAATCCTATACTTCTAGTTGGACTGCCTGGCATTGGTAGTGTTGGAAGTTTAGTTGCAGAGCACATTAAGAACGAATCTAAAGCAGAAAAGTTCGGTGTGCTATACTCACCTTTTTTTCCACCACATGTAATAATGGAAAGTTCAGGGAAAGCAAGGATGCTAAGTAATAGGCTTTATCATTTTAAAAACAAGAAAGGCACAAGTATACTTATCTTACTTGGAGACACGCAACCTATGACAACAAAAGGACAGTACGCTGTAAATGGGAAGATTGCAAGGTTTTTCAACAAATTAGGCGGCAAAGAGGTATATGCTGTTGGTGGTTATAGTATAAGCAATCATTATATAGAAAAACCCCGTGTCTTTGGCGTTGCTTCAAATAAAAAAACAATAGAAAAGCTAAGTCAGTTCGGCATAGTTTTTGGCAAGGCATCAGGAAGCATATTTGGTGCAGCTGGGCTTTTACCTGTAATGGCATCAAAATATGGTATAAACTCTGCATGTTTAATGGGTGAAACCGGCCTTTTAGAGATAGATGCCAATGCGGCAAAGGCAGTTCTTGAGATCTTAAATAAAGTTCTTGATATAAACATAAATCCTTCTAATCTTGATAAAATAAAGAAAGAAACTGAAAAATTGATGAAGGAGCTAGAAGAAGCCTCAAAAGGAAATCCAGATCAGCTCCCAGGCGCCGCACCGCACAACAAAGACAATCTTACATATATAAGGTAAAGATATTATAAGGTAGTGTGTTTTATAAGGAGCATTTTAGGTATTGTGGGATGTTTTAGTCTAATAGCATCATATTATTATACTGGCTATTATGTAGCTTGCAAAAGTATTTTTACTGCAAAATACTACCATTTCATATTAGTATCAAAATAATGGCAAGTAACGCAGCGGAAGCCGAACATAATATGTTGGTGGTGAACTTGCTTCCTATCCCTAGTTCTTCATAATATCCGAAAATCGAGTCTATTAAATCCCCAAAGAAACCGGCAACCATTGATATTATCAATATAAGTGTGCTTCCTGTTATTAAGTAGGCAAAAATACCTATTATCAATGCTCCTATAAGTCCAGCAACAAAACCAAGCAATGAAACCGCACCAGAAGTACCTGCATTTACCTTTCTCATACTAAATAACATAATGGCTTTTTTCTGCAAAACTCCTATCTCGCTTGAAAATTTATCTGCGGTTATTGCTGCAACGCTAGCTGAGAACGCAAAAATAGCAAACATTGGGTTTATTCCTAAAAAGCCTCTTAACGCATATAAAAGTACCATAAACGCAGGTACTATTCCATTAGCGGCTACGTTTTTCCACCCTCTACTACCTTCATATATACCATAAGCTATTTTTTTACTCTTTTCAAACCTTGTAACCAAAGCTGAGGATATTAGAAAAACAAGCATAACTGATAGAAAGAACCACCAAAGGCTGCCTCCTAAAACTATGAAAAATAACGCTAATAGCAATGCGGATAAGATACCTTCTTTATCTAATGTGAGAAATGCCGACATATCATCAAATCCTATATTTCCACTATTTACAAAGGTTTATAAATCTAACCTCAGTTATAATACTACGAATTCTATTAGGAAGGGTATACTGGTCGCCTTGCCAGTGCATTAAGTTGCACTGGCCTCTTCCTAGCTTTTTAATTAAATATTAAACGCTTACTTAATTGTACTTAGAGTTGTATGTATAAATGTTTATTTATATCTTTGCGTAATAACTATACTTTATAACATATTTATCAAATTTTAGGTATTAAAATGGCTAAAGACAAGGGGATTAAAACTATAGAGGATCTTCCAGGCATCGGTCCTACCACTGCAGAGAAGCTAAAGGATGCAGGCTATGATGATCTAGAAAAGATAGCCGTTCTTTCTCCACATGAGCTTTCAGAGATCTCTGGTATGAGTGTTGATAGTGCTAAAAAAGCCACAGAAGCCGCAAAACAAGCCACAACCTTAGAGTATAATACTGGAACAGAGGTTTATGATGAACGAAAAGCAATAGGAAGAATAGTTACCGGCTCAAAGGAGCTAGACGAACTACTAGGTGGAGGCGTAGAAGCTAAAGGAATAACCGAAGCTTATGGTAAGTTCGCTTCAGGAAAGTCTCAATTAGGCTTTCAATTATCAGTTAATGCCCAGCTACCTATAGGGAAAGGCGGCCTTGGCGGAGCGGTCCTTTTTGTAGATACCGAAGGAACCTTCAGACCAGAGCGCATCGAGTCCATAGCAAAGGCAGCCGGATTAGATCCAACAGAGACATTAAACAACATCTTTGTGGTTAGGGCTGAGAACACCAGCCAGCAAATACTTACTGTGGAAAGAGCCGATAAGCTTGTACGTGAAAAGAACGTAAAGCTAATAGTTATAGATTCTATGATGTCTCTTTTCAGGTCAGAGTTCGCGGGAAGGGGCGCCTTAGGGGAACGACAGCAAAAGTTAAATGCGCATATACACAAACTTCAAAACCTTGCTGACACATACTCTCTAGCAGTTTATATAACAAATCAAGTAATGGATAACCCTGCTATACTTTTTGGTGATCCTACAACTCCGGTAGGTGGCAACATAATAGCCCATGCAGCGACAACAAGGTTATATTTAAGAAAGAGCAAGGAAGACAAAAGGATTATTCGACTTGTAGATTCTCCTAACATGCCTGAAGGAGAAGCGGTAATGAAAATAACAACAAACGGAATAAAAGATTAGGCTGTTAGTATGCTATATCTAATAGGTCTTGGGATAGCAGAAGGGGAGCTCTCATTGAATGCTCTTGAAGCACTCAAAAGCTCAGAAAAGATATTTCTTGAAAATTATACTACTCCTGTGTCTAAAAAATACTTATTATTCTTACAATCCTTTGGAAAGGAGATAACTGAGCTTAAAAGATCTGATTTAGAAGAAAACGCCAAAACATTACTCTTACGTGCAAAAAAAGAAAAGATAGCCGTTCTTGTCCCTGGGGATCCTTTAATAGCAACAACCCATCATCTTTTGTTGATAATAGCTAAAAACTTTGGAGTTGAGGTATCAATACTCCATTCATCATCGATCTTTTCTGCAGCAATAGCAGAAAGTGGTCTTGATATATACAAATTCGGTCCTACCACAACAATAACTAACTGGAGCAGTAATTACAAACCTGTTGCTTTTCTTGATGTAATTGAAAAAAACCTTGAAAGAAACTTGCATACTCTGGTGCTTTTTGACATAATAAACAATGGGGAAAGAACTCTGTCCATGGAAGAGGCAGTACAGATAATACTTGACTCTGAGATAAAGTCCCAAAAAAAACTCCTGCAAGATAGGAAAGTACTTTTATTAAGTGATATAGGATCAAGTGATAAAAAGATTTTATATGAATTGCTGCTCTCAGAAAAGTTAAAGAAGGTAAAAAGCAAAAAACTTTGCATGATAGTTCCTGGAGAACCTAGCTTTGCAGAACAAGAGCTTTTAGAGCTTTTTTCATGAATATTTATTGAACTCTTTATTGAAGTTTCAATAAGAAAACTTGATAATAAAAATAACTTTACATTTTTTTAGCTTTTTCTTTTAATATAAAAATAAAAAATCAATCCCAATACTTAAATGAATATATTAGCGATGCAAAACCAAAACCTTCTACAAACCACAAGCTAACAATCCTGAAAAGTATTGTTATTACAGAGGCAAGACCAAAATCTATTCCTAATCCTGAAAAAAATAAAGTAAGATAACTAATCAAAGCAGCATCTGTGACCCCTATTGTTCCAGGTATTCCCGTTATCATTCCTATTAGTAATGATGAGGTGTATATGAAAACGACCTGCGGAAGATAAGTAACTCCTATACTAACTCCAACACTAAGTATTACAAAGTAAAGAGCTAGTCCATTCATGAACATTGATGGTATTGTATAAATCATTGAGTAAATATAAACATCAAGACCAAGCATCTTGCTGTTTCTAAAATACATACTTCCTTGTTTGAAAAATCCCCTTAAGCTCCTAATATTTCCGAATCTTTTTTTAATTAGCTCAAAAGGGCCTTTGTTATAAATAAATATAAACGGAAGCATTAGTAAAAATGTTATGATTAATGATAATAAAATGTATTTTTGCACAAGAACTGCCATAATCAAAGACAAGGCTACAAAACCAAAAAAATCCGTAAAGTTGTCAGCAACAACCGCTGGAAATACCTTTGCAAACCTTGTATTTGATACTTTATTTATTGTATACGCTACAACCGCCCTACCCCACCTTCCTGGAGTTATATCCATTGAATACATAGATAAATATATCACCAAACTTTTTGTCCTTTCTATATGTACTCCTAATCTTTTAAGATATAATTCCCATTTGGGATATCTAATAAGATACCCTATAAACAAAACAATAAAAGCCAGAAGGAAATAAAACAGGTTCACTGAAAGAAGTGAGTCTACAAACTTTTGATAACCTTCATTGATAACTGCAAATGCTGCTATGACTAAAAAAACAAGAAGACTTACACTCATGACTATAAAAATTATCTTTTTAGCTCTAGCTACATTTTTAGCGTTTTCGTCCAGCTCTTCTATAAATCGTCTTTTTTTCCTTTTCACGATACTCTTTTAGGTTCTACTACTTTTTAAACTTTATTATTCTTTCAGAAGCAGCTTTTTTATCAATACATAATAGTGCAACTGCGCTTTTTTCATGGTAGTCTACAAATTGATAACCGGATTTATTTGCTATCTCTTTAGCAAACTCCTTAAGTTCTTCTGTTCTTGGCATCTGTTCATATGACAATCCTCTTTTTTCATTTCTTGCTCCTCCTACAAACGAGAAGCCTTTTACCTCAACATAATGTGGCTTGCCTTTCTTTATAAGCTCGCAATAACCTTCTACATCTTCCATACTTAAACGTTTTACTAATGTAAGCCTGAAAACTCTTCGTGTTTTTAATGTAGAAAAAACATCTAAGAAGCTTAAAAAATTATCCCACGTTGCGGTCAAGTTCTTAGCTCTTGTTATTTTACCATAAAGTTCTTTGTTTGGTGCTTGTATTGAAACATAAAGCTGTGTCGGCATAATCTTTAGTGCTTTTAAAGCATTGATCATGGTACCGTTTGTAACTACGAATGTGCTTATGCCTCTTAAATGAAACGCTTCTAGCAGCTGATTCATTTTAGGATAAAAAAGCGGCTCTCCAGTAAGGCTAAAAGCGACATGAGCCGGATCATTAGACTCGTTCCATCTTTTTAAATCAACATTTTCATTGCCTTTATAACCACTAACTATTCTTTTATGTTCATTTATTAATCCTTCAACTATCTTTTCTGGCTCATCCCATTTATCTACAGCGTTTAATTCATTCCAGTTGAAGCCGACCTCATCGGGTATTATTCTCCAGCAAAAAGTACAAGCTAGGTTGCAGCCTATTGCAGGAGTAGCTTGTATACATCTCCAGCTGCGTATGCCATAAAATCTATGTTTGTAACAACTTTCACCTCCTTTAAGACTATCTGAGGTGTAATTACATATCTTTGTTGCAGAGTGCTTTCCTACAAAATGATATCCTTGGCCTTTCATCATTTTGGCAAGTCCCTTGGGCATATGAGGCTCTTCAGTACTTTTAATAATTTGCTCTGTTTTTTGTTCAGTTTGCAAAACCATCACTATTTATTTATTTAATAAAGAAAGATTTATAACTTTAGATATAAATGTTATTGTGTATATAAGTGTGTATTTATGGTTTACAACTCATCAATAAAGGCCCAGGCAGCTATAGAGTTCTTAACTACTTATGGTTGGGCAATAATGATTTTAATGATAGTATTAGCCTTCGCCTTTTATCTTCTTTCATCTCAAGCCACTATAGTTTCTACAATCTGTACAATAAACTCTGGCTTCAAATGCACCGAGTTTCTTATGGAGTCAAATACTATCTCTTCAACAGCGTTATTCTTTTTAAATAACATACAACAGTATCCTGTGAAAGGAACCACAGTTACCGCAAATATTAGTTCAGTTGGAACTATAACCGCAAAATGTAGCCCTAACTTTGTACTTCCAGGAGGGGATATGCTATGCACAGCTTTATTATCACAAACCTTCTCAAACACGCTCTCAGTTGGAGGTAAAATCTCAGTTAACTCTACGGTATGTACAGATATTTCAAATCCAGTATCTTGCAATAAAAAATACCCTATAAACTACAGTGGCACTATTTATACTAGGGCCGTTAGTTATACACCACAACAATGCAGTATTTCAGTTTCTTCAAACACTGAAAACCCTGGCATTAATATAGCTTATCCAGTTTATGCAACGGTAAAGATAAACAACAATCCAATTCCTGGAGCTACTGTTAATTTCAGTTCAACATCAAGCTCTTTGAAAGTGTCTCCATCTTTTATAAACACCGAAACAAATGGTACCGCAACGACTTATGTTACCTCTACCTCAACAGGAAGCAATACAATAACAGCAACCTTTTACAGTACCTGTTCAAATTCATTATCATTATCTTTCTCTCAAACACCTGGCGGTTCTAGCAGTAGTCAAATATATTATACTCCGATAACTCTTTCAAATCAGCAAAGCTCCGCAACAGCCTCTGGATTCCAGCAGATGATATACTTTAATCCTTCTACGTACTCCTCAAATGAAATGGCAAATCTTAGCAATATAGAGTTTACTGCAGGTGCACCGATAGGAACCTCTGGAAATGTTCCATTATATGCATGGATAGAAAGCGGCGCTTCATCAACTGCAACAAACACAATTGCATGGGTGAATCTTGCAAGTAATACTCTTGGCGCAGCAGGCGGAGCAAACACGCTTACAATATACATGAACTTTTTGCCAAACAACTCCCCAGTTACCTCTGGTTACACAGGATATGCGCCGCAGTTGTACTGCGCGTCTGGATGCTTCCAGACCTCATACGCGCAGTATGATAATGGGGCAAGCGTGTTTAATAACTATGAAAACTACGCAGGCACAACTTTATGGAGTGGATTAACAACTGGAATATCACATATTGCAGGTGATGGAGCTTATGTGGTTCAAAATAATGGATTAACCATTGGTGTAAATTCTATTGATACAGGATATTCAATATTAACTAATTGGGATTTAACCTCTCCATTTATTTATCAATCATTAATTACGTCTGAAAACAAAGGGGGCGCAGGTAACTTTCAGGAAGGACAAATTATAGATGCATCTTCAGATATAGACCAAGAAATATCTGGTGGAACCTGCGGACAAAACTGGTATATTGCAAGGCGCGATATTCCTGGGAATTTCTACCAATTACTTTTATGCAATACTATTTTAGCACAATCAGGTGCATCAGGAAGCTATCCTTATATCTCTATGGAAACGTTCTCTCAAAACACAACAGGGCTATCTGTTTATGATGCAGGAACAACATTAGCAAATACCATAGAGAACACATTCCAAAGTGGTTATGTAGGTTATGATTTGGTGTTTTCATCATCGATAAATCCTAACTCAATATTTATTCAATACTCTCGTGTTAGGTATTATCCACCAAACGACATTATGCCATCATTTAATTTTGGAAACATAGTATAACAAAATAATAAACTATAAATCAACACCTTTTTCATTAATCTAAATATTGTTAACAATTAACAATTTAAACAGTACCTTATTACGGGATAAGACAATATGAAATATAAAAACAAAAGCATAAATACCATAAAAATAAAACCTCCTTACTGTGAGTCACTTGACAGAAAGCTTTAAGAACAACTCAGATTCTCAAAAACCACAAAAAAATAAAAAAGAAACCGTTATGGCTAGATTTACTTCATTAGTTAAAAAAACTCAACAGGAAGCAGAGGCGATATGTGAGCTTACTGAGTTTGAAAGTAACATACATCTTTCTTTAATAATATCAAAAAATATAGCTCAGACTGGATTTAACCTATATCGCGCGCGTCTTGCCATAGGTTTTAATTTTCCAGACAACTGGAAGTACATATCTATGATGGATGCAAAGGAAACAAGAAGAAAAGATGAGCTCGAATTAGCTGAAAACTCCATTAAAAACAAGGCCGCATATACGGATATACAAGATATGATAGCTTCAGAAGCTGTGCCACTAATTAAATTTTCCGAAAAGCTTGTTGCGCAATCAAAAGAGATACTAAGGTTTGTGGAGGAGTTGGAGTTGGATGACAAAACTAAAAAACAAATGTCCGATATAACCTACACGGCCGGTTCAAGCATAATTGTCTTTTCAGAAAGACTTGTTGAAAAGAAGAGTTAAAGTTATTATATATACTATATATATTTACTAACATAACTATAAAATAAGTATAAAACAAATAACATTTAAGATACTGGTTTAATGCTTGAATTAAAATATACCTCTAAAAAAAACATAACTGCTGCAGATCAATCTACTTTAGACATACTTAAAAAAGGTTTTTTCGGTAATATAGAGAAAAAAAATCTAAAATTAAATATATACGAATCTCTTTATCTAATGGATGTAAGGAATGCTTCTTGCAGAAATAAAAACAAAAATATTACCTTCAGCGAGATGTTTTTACTGTTCAACAAATCAAAGAAATTTCTTGCTAAGTATCTTACTTACAAAGACTGGAGAGATAGGGGGCTTGTAGCCAAAGAATCTGTTATTTCATTAAATGAACCAAATAAAAATCCAATAAAACAATATCCTTCTTCAAAACTTACACTGCCAAACATTAAACTTACCGGCATTTTTTTCCCCTCAG
Organism: Microcaldota archaeon; assembly: GCA_021821605.1. Next base: position 10,722 of record JAKACG010000008.1, read on the forward strand.
ATTTAACTACTATTCTTGAAGATGACGAACAAGGAAAATTTATTTATCAAAATTTTTGGATAGGGCAGTATGGTTCATACAAAGCAGCAGAAAGAGGAAAATTAAACAAACTTGACATCTATGAAACGGTCTTTTTAATTGAGCACAATATACTTGAAATTAAGGAATTTACTAAGAAACAGATAATAAAAATAGCTACCTCAAGAAGAAAAGACTTTCCTAAGTTGTTTGAGGTATATAAAGACTGGATGGAAAAAGGCTATGTTATAAAAACAGGCTTTAAGTTTGGAACCCATTTCAGGGTTTATTTTCCAGGAGCTACACCAATGAAAAACGATAATAAAAACTGGATTCATTCAAAACATGTAATACATGTATTTCCAAAAGAGTCAAGGCTTTTAATTTCTGAATGGGCAAGGGCAATAAGAGTTGCACATTCAGTAAGAAAAACATTCATTCTTGCTGTTCCTGGTAATGCTTTTGCAAAGAAGGTTGAGATAGATTTTATCCTCTATCACAGACGAGGCGGTGAAGCAGAAAGCCCTGATGTATTTCCTCCAAAGTATGCTATGCTCTCTTTAAGTGAGGAGGAATATATAGGTGGTAAAGAGTTTGCAGGAGCAATACTTAAAGCCAAAGAAAAAAAACTAGAGCTTATTGTTGCAATAGCTGACAGAGAGACTGCCGTGACTTATTATAAAGTTAGACAAATAAAACTTAAGGGCAGCGAAGCTGATTATTACGAAATAGATTGGATGCAGCCTTAGAGTTCCTCTATTATAAAAACATAGAAAAGTTTTAAATAACTGCTCTTTGTAGTATTAAAGAGGCGATTAGATGAAGATATCTGAAATATATAGAATGGATATATACAGCGATGAAGGGCAGTACCTTGGAGACGTACAAGACGTTATAATAGATCTCGAAAAGGGAGAAATAAGCAGACTACTTATGACTCCTTGGAAAAGCGCAAAGAATGATGCAAATGTTGTTCTTAAGAAAAAAAGTATTCTTTATAAGAGTGTAAAGAACATTGGAGATGTAGTTTTGGTATCTGGTCCTTCAGGCTCTAAAGAAGAACCTGCAAGCAGAGAAGAGATAAATGATCTTTCAAGATAAACATTAATTTTTTATTTTATTTCTTGTTTTATTTCTTTATATTTTAAATTTTAATATTATTGTCTATTTTAACTTCAAAACTTTAGGTAATCTTACTCCTCTTTGACCTAGATACGCTCCAGAATAAGGATTACTTACTCTATTGAGGGTTGTAGCAAAAATTACATGGGCAAATCTTAATCCTGGTTTTAGCATTATTGCGTTAGAGCTAGCATTGAATACCTCAAGAGTTACATTACCTGCAAAACCAGCATCTATTATTGTTGGTGGCATCATTAAACCATGCCTTGCCCATGTGCTTCTAAGCTCTACAAAACCCATTACATTATCCGGCATCTTCAAATACTCGATTGTAGACATAAGGACCTGTTCGTGAGCTTCTATTACTATATTTTTATTATTTTTTTCAAGAATATACTCCTTTTTGACATGCTCCGCATTAGAAGGATCAAGTACGAAGTTCTTCCCAAGCTTTTGATTATGTTTTGCAACTTCATTATATAACCTAAAATCTACGCCATTCTCTCTTATTATGTCTTTTTTAAATGGTTTAATCTCAAGCCTTCCACTTCTTATCATATTTTCTAAATCATAGTCCGATAATATCAAAAAAACACCTATACTAAACTTTGTTGTTTCTCTTTTTTAATAGAATTTATTACGGCAGCAAATATGAGATCCGATATCTCCTTTTCACTTTTTGTACCGTCTACTCTTATCCATGTTTTAGCTCCATACCTTTCCGAATAAAGTTTTTCATAAACATTTCTTACTTTATTCATATACTCTTGTGCGCTTTCAAATCTATCTGTTTTGCCCTTTTGCTTCTTTTTTCTTTCAAAAGCAATTTCAGGCTCTAAATCTATATAGAAAATTATATCTGGCCTTGGAAGTGCCATAATCTCTTCAACAGCCTTTGCCTTTTCATACTCAAAGTTTCCTGCAGATTGATATGCTATAGTAGAGATAAAGTATCTTTCACTCATGACTATACTACCAGAAGAGAGCTCACCTATAATTTTCTTTTTATCTGATTGCATGTCCAGCAAATACAGAAGAAACTGTTCCTCAACGCTCATCTCTATTTTTCCAGCAAGGAACTCGTCTCGTATTATTTTGCCATATCTAGAATCGTGAGTAGGATAAGAATATAAAGAAACCTTTTTTCCATCTCCTTTAAGCCTATCTATTAAAAGTTTTGCCTGCGTAGTTTTTCCAGAACCATCTATACCTTCTATACACACGAACAAGCCCTCCACAAGCCACACCAATAAGTAGTAATGATATTACACAGCAATATTTATATTACTGAATAAATAACTATATACGCAAATATATTACAACGCTCCTATCGTCTAGCTCGGCCAAGGACGCGGGGCTTTCAATCCCGCAACCCGGGTTCAAATCCCGGTGGGAGCACATTTGGTAATAGAATACCAAAAAGCATTTATATTCTGGTATCCAAATACCAAATATGTTGAATACAAGTTTCGTGAATGAGCAGAACCCTTGGTGGATCGACTACCACACAATAGAGAGGGATGAAAAGGTAAAGGCAGCTCTTCTCAATAAGCCAGGCAGGCAGTACGACTTCCCTACAGAGGAGAATCTGATAATACTGGGGCCCAGGCAGGTGGGCAAAACCACCTATATGAAGCTGGCAGTACTTGAACTTCTCGAGAAAAATCACGTAGATCCAAAAAACGTGTTATTCTTTTCTTGCGACGCACTCTCCGAGAAGCAAGACATCCTGGAGCTTGTGCAATATTTTGACAGCATAAGCGATAAAACCTCTAGACGTTACCTTTTCCTAGATGAAATCACATTTGTGAAAGACTGGAATATCGCGCTGCTAGCTTTGTTCAACTCCAATTACTTAAAAGATAAGACCATCTGGGTGACCGGCTCTTCCTCTATGTCTCTGCAGAGGGAAACACTGCCGGGCAGGAACATAAAGAAGAAGTATTTTTATCCCTTGAACTTCAGGGAATATGTTGATATGTTCTATGGGAAGATAAAAAATGCCAAGATTACTGATATCAACGACGTAGGAGAGACGTATAGAGCGTCTATAACTCTGATGCCATATCTCGCAGAGATAAATAGACTGTTCGAAAGCTACTCATTTATCACTGGAGGATTGCTTTCAACATCGTATATGTTTTTCAATACGAAGAAGGACCCTTTCGATATATACAGTGAAGTATACAAGGATGCGCTTTTGAGTGACCTTTTCAAGACTGGGCTTAGCGAAACCACATTTAAAGAGACTCTGTACGGCATATTCGAAAACTACGGCTCGCGCTATTCATCAAACAGCATAGCAAAACGCACCTCAATCGGATCCCACAAGACCGTTGAAGCTTATATCGAAGCGATGGGCAAGCTCTTCATACTGAATACAATTTACAAGATACAGGAGAAAAAAGTAATGTACAGGAGCAACAAAAAGAGCTACTTCGTCGACCCTTTCATTTACCGGGTGATGCGCTTCTATTCAACTGGGGCGAATGCCATATCGGAAAGTGACAAGCCGAAGATAGTGGAAGGGGTGGTCGGATCCATGCTTAGCAGGAGATATTCAGATCGGCTGAACTATCTGCACACTAAGCAGGACAAAGAGGTCGATTTCATTGTGAACGGGGTGGGCATAGAAGTAAAATACGGAAATGGGAGGATTTCGGATCTGTACACCGAAAAAGGATATGTGCTTACCAAGTCCGGTGCACCGATTCTAGAAGGAAAAAGGGCATCGATGCCGATATCGATATTCCTCTATCTGCTGTCCTAAACTGTGCAATTCCGTGCCAGAAATACCTGGACCTAATATAAATGTATCACAATACCTTGAATCCAAATGGTGCACATCAGTAACACAAATAGCCACCTATTTTATTGTAGAATTATATAATGTATGTCCAGTTCAACTGACTTAAAAGCTTATTAATTTAGGGTTCAGTTTTCTGATGAAACTGAAACTACCTGCTTATATAGATTGTTTGGGAAATGCTACAGTTCATAAAGCTGGAATTATTTATGTTTGTTTTGATGTTTGAAGGTGCTTCCTGGATTATAAAAAATTTATCTATCAACTTGCCAGGCAATTTCAAGACAACCTCTTTTATTATTTTTTGTTCTTCTTCAGGTAAAGTTTCAAATACTCTACACAAATTGCAAACTACAATATTACCTTTGTGATTATGTTGTTTATGTTTACTATATTCTATTATATACTTTAATTATTTCTAAAAATATTAAAGTCCTACTATTAAAAGTAAAAACGCTCCAGCACAAAAGTTAATATAATTCTTTATATAGAAGATATTTTATGGATACCACCGCGTCTATAATTTCACAATTGTTCACCAAGTTTCAAGAGTTTAAAATTGATAGAATAACTTCTAACGAATATCTATTTCCAGAAAACAGCGAATCAAAAAGCACATTTAGATGGAGTGGACAGTTTCCAAGCAAGCTTGCAGGAGTGCTTCTTGATTTATATTCAAAAAAAGGCGATACAGTACTTGATCCGTTTATGGGCAGCGGTACAGTACTATTTGAAGCAGCCAAACGTTCGTTAGATTGTGTAGGCACAGACATAAATCCTGCAGCTATAACATTATCTAAGACTGTAAAGTTTTGTAACATGAACCTCGAATCAAGAAAGGAATACTTAGAAAAAATATACTTAATTATTAAAAAATTAATAGAGTCATTTGACAAACAAACAAAGATGGGTGGTAAATTCACAACAAATGATTACACCTCCATAAAACTTAAAATTAATTCTATCAAAGACCAAAACATGCGTAATCTTTTTTTAAATATTCTAATGCGTTTGTCAATATCAGAAGACAAATACACTATAACAGGGCTGATTAAATCATTTCAGATACATAGTAAAATAATAGAAGAACTTCCATATAACAGTAAAAGTTGCAGGGTTTTTAATTCTGATGCAAGAGAATTACCATTAAAAAGTAAGAGCGTTGATCTAATTATTACCTCTCCTCCTTATCCTAATGTTTTTGATTATTATAAAAATTATAAAAAAATAATGTATCTTGCCGGGTGGTTTATTTCAGAAACATCAAAAAAAGAGATAGGACATGGCAAAGGAACAGGAAATAAATTTTTAGATTTAATAAACTATATGAGCGATATGAATAAGGCTCTGATCGAAATGAGACGGGTTTTGAAAGAGGATGGAAGGCTTATACTTATAATGAATCGTGAATCGGAAATAAATAAAATTAAAGTTCATAACTCTGAGTTGTTATATTCAATAGCATCTGGAGCCTCAGGTCTGGAAATGGTCGCAAAACAAGAACGCCATTTTAAAAATAGGCATGGAGATGAACTTCAGGAAGACATACTTCATTTTATTCCTTCAAGAAATAAATTTGAAATAGCAGATAATTATTCTACAAAAGCAGTTTCATATCTTCTTGAAAAAACAATAAGCCCTTCAGATATTAAATCAAGAAAACTTCTTAAAGATGCATTAAACACTCTTACTAAATAGCTCTTAATGAGTCTCTTATTGCATATCCAAGCTCTTTTACCTTTTCTTCTTCCTCAGTGCCAGCAGATATTCTTACAAAGTTAAGATCGGCATTAGGCCATATTGCAGTAAAGTCATATCCAAAACTTTCAATTATAACACATGTCTCTTTTATTAT
>JAKACG010000009.1 GCA_021821605.1 Microcaldota archaeon
TAGGGTATTAAGGAGAGGAAGCAAACGAGTTGCAAGTTTTATCTCTTTATGTTCCTTAACTGGTCTTGGTTGGTCTTTTATCAACAACAAAGCGAGTATTATTGCTGCTATATTAAGATAAACTAACAAATAAAGATACTCTGAAGGGCTGTTAACTGCAAGAGCAGAGCCAAAACCATAAGCAACTATAGATCCTAAGAGTCCAAATATACTATATCTGCTAAAATACTTAGGTAATGTTCTGCTTCTTTTAGTTCCCATGACTAGTATGTTTAACGCAGGAGATGCAGCTGTAGCTACAACTGCAAAAAGTGAGTAATACAAATAAGCGTTATACTGTCCTTGAAAAAAATGGAAAAGAAGCAGTATTGGTAATGTAAGCAATACAGACATCATTATGAAAGGTTTACTCTTTCCATATTTGTCTGTTATTTTACCCCAGAACAAGGATGATGGTATGCTGACTAGATTATAAAGTGCAAAAGCAAGTCCAATATCAAAAACATTTCCTTTAAGATATAGGATGTATAGAGGTAAAAATATCCCAAGACCGCTGCTAATTGCGGTTATAGGTATAATAGTACTCATCCAGCTGTAGCCTTGCTTTTTATTTGAAATTTTATCACCAGCGTGTTTATTTATTTACTGTAAACAATAAAAAGCTAAGCATTTTTTAAAGTATAAAAAAAGCTAAAAAAGAAGAAAGAAGTATAAAAAGAGAAAAAGAAATGGTTGTAAAAATAAAAAATTAAAGCGACATTTCTATCTGGACTGTGTCAGGCACTAATATTCTCATTACTTGTCTAAGCGCCTGCTCACTTCCATCTATTTGGACTATCCATTTATGTATTCGCATTTGCCAGTGTTCAAATGTATGTGAACCGTCGCCACATGGTGTTTTTCTAGTAGATATATCCAAAACTCTTGTAGGCAATGGTATTGGACCTTTATACTTCACTCCTGATACCTTTGCAATCTCTACAATCTGTCTTGCAATATCTCTAGCGTCGTTCTTGTTTCTGCTTATTAATTTTATTTTTGCTACTGGCATTAAGTCACTTCTTATCCTTGTCTTTTTACAACATCAAGAACTACTCCTGCTGCAACCGTTTGTCCCATATCTCTTATTGCAAATCTTCCTAACTGTGGGAAGTCGCTGAACTTCTCTACTACTGTTGGCTTTGAAGGTTTTATTCTTACTATTGCAACATCTCCGTTCTTTATGAACTCTGGGTTTTTCTGCAGGGTCTGTCCAGTTTTAGGATCCTTCTTTTCAATTATCTCTACTATTGTTGCTGCTATCTGCGCTGTGTGTATATGGAACACTGGCGTGTATCCCGGTGCTATTGCGTTCTTGTGGTTTATTACCACTATCTGCGCTGTGAACTCCTGTGCAACTGTAGGTGGGTTATTTGCTGGACCTACCACGTCTCCTCTTTTAATATCTTTTTTATCTATTCCCTTAACGTTAAATCCTACATTGTCTCCTGGTATTGCCTGCTGCAATTGTTGGTGGTGCATTTCTATGCTCTTAACATCTGTTTTTACTCCAGAAGGCATTATTATTATCTGATCTCCAGGTTTCATTATTCCAGTTTCAACCTTTCCTACTGGAACTGTTCCGAATCCTGCAACGCTGTGTACGTCTTGAATAGGCAATCTTAATGCTTTGTCTGTTGGCTTGTTTGGAACTGTAAAGTTATCAAGACACTGTAATAATGTAGGGCCTGTGTACCATCCCATCTTTTCTGACTTTACTACCATATTGTCTCCTTGCAAAGCGGAGTATGGTATAAATGTTATCTTGCTTACATCATATCCTACTGTTTTTAAAAGCTCAGTTACTTTTGTTTTTGCCTCTTCAAACTTTGCTTTATCATATCCTGCAGCGTCCATCTTGTTTATTCCTACTACTAATTGTGCTATTCCTAGAACTCTTGCAAGGTATGCGTGCTCTCTTGTTTGGCTTTGTATTCCATCTATTGCTGAAACTACCAATACCGCTGCGTCTGCTTGGCTTGCTCCTGTAATCATATTCTTTACGAAGTCTCTGTGTCCAGGCGCATCAATTATTGTGAAGTAGTACTTTTGTGTTTGGAAGTCTTTGTGCATAATGTCTATTGTTATTCCTCTTTCTCTCTCTTCCTTAAGCTGATCCATTACGAAAGCAAACTCGAATGAAGGTCTGTTGTATTTTGTTACCTCATCCTTGATTTTTTTCATATCCTGCTCTGTAACTGCTTTTGTATCATAAAGCAACCTTCCTACTGTAGTTGACTTTCCGTGGTCAACGTGACCTATAAAGATCAAGTTCATGTGTGGTTTTTCTGCCATTTAATTCACCTAAATAAATATTTTTTAATATAATTAGCCAAAAACTAAGCCGTTTTAGCTGAACGCTTTAAATGTAAATATTTTATATTGCAATAACCTATATATATCTTTCTATGTATGTGCTGCATTGTATATTCCGCATAAATCTTTATAAAAATATCTTATAACTTATCTCCGTTTTTCATCTTGGTTTATTTCATCAATATTATAATTAAACTTTATTGGCTTATGCTTGTTATTTGTTTATTATAATAAATTTTCATAAACTTTCTACAATTTAAAGCCAACATGCCTACTATTTACACTACTTTTATAAAAAATTGGTTTTTTATATGGTGTCTGGCCTGAATTCCCAAACTCTACAGATGTTATATTAAGTTCATAAGTACCTGCGTTTGGTAGTATTTTCAAATATAAATTATGTACACCAGTTGTTGTATTTATTGCGCCACTTTCAAAAGAAAAGAGTTGCTGTGAGTTTTGGTCATAAGTGGGAGTTATGTTAAAAATACCTACAATCTTACCGGAACTTAGATTATCAAGCTGTACATATATCTGGGCTTTTTTAAATTGAGAGCTTAATGATAGGTTTGCAATTATTTTATTTACTCCATTAGATGAAAAGTTAACATTATTAAACTCAAGATATCCCATATTTCCTCCGTACGATGCAAGTTCTTCAAAAGAATCATAAGATCCCATATTTCCTATCCAAACCACATACTGTCCCCAAAATTCACAGTTCAAACACGAATTATAACTTCCAGAGTAGATTTCTGACAAAGCGTTTCTTGTAGTATTAATACTTTCAATATTACTAGCTGAAGAGTCTTGATACCAATTTGTAGATTTGACTAGATAATAATATGTACCGGCAGAGGTGTAATTGTCTATATAGCTAGTAGTATTAACTACTGCTATAGGTAAAAAGTTATTTTGATTTCCTTCAGATCTTTCTACAACAAACTCTCCTAAATTATTAGTAAATGTTGGTCCATTCCAAGATAAATGTGGTGTATTCTGGTCTGAAATTTTCAAGTTTGTAGGTGCATTAGGTATCGGTGTACTTGAGTTAGACTTTATAAAACTTTGAGTAATTTCCCACCATGGAGCTGTATTGGACCATTGGTCTTGATATCCTCCCCATAATATTGTGCCATTAGCATGCCTTCCTACTACGTATAAATTCAATGCCCATATATATGGAGGAACAAGAACACCGCTTTGAGGGTAGGTATAATAATACATTGATAAAAACGGATAAACTGGTTTTCCTAGTGCATGGCCTTCGTTTATTGTTGCTATTGCATATTGCGACCAATTATAAGGTGTTTGAATATCGTTGTATAAGCTAGGAGAAAGATAACTAAGGTTTTCTACTAATCCAGTTAACTCTTCGTTTGCATTCTTCCAAGCACTGAAAGCAGCAGAATCGGTAACATAATTAACCTCACCCCAAGCCGGAGACCATAATCCTAGAGGGACAAGTCCATAGAAGCCTACTAATAATTGGGGTTGTACTTCATGAACCCATTTTACAATCTCTTCAAATTTAGAAATATTTTCTGCAATCTGCTGTGGTTGACCAGATCTATAATCTATTGGCCACGCCTCTAAATCACCATTAAATAGCTCATTTCCTGAAGAAGCAACGTAATTTGCCGTAGAGTAAACGCTTTGCACATCTGGATTTACTCCTGGGCCATACTCACCTAAACTATTAAATCCTGTTCCTGAAACAAAAGCTGGCATCATATTATACTGTGATAAAGAAGGTTCTCCTGTAAATAAAAAAGAATAATAAGTTTTGAATCCTGTGTTGTTTTTGGTTGGATTTTCTACAGCTACAATAGTCGAAGATACAGTTGTTTGCGCAATTGTAGTGGTCTGAACAGAAGAAGTATATGCTCCTATATTTACTGAACTTGTGGTGCCTGCGGAGTTGGTGCTTGTAGTAGATGTGGTAGATGTTGTAGAGGTTGTGGTAGAAATTATTGTCGCATCTGTTCCTGTTGCATTAAATACGGCACAGCATCTTAATGTTTTTCCTGATATCAAGTACTGCCCTGTGCCATAATTTGTATTCAGTTCAATACGATAAAAATAATCTTCTCCTATATTTGCCAAAGCAGTAAGATTATAATAAAGTGTTATATTTTGTTTTGGAGCAACACTAAAAACACTTAAGTTTTGTTTTATTATATTTCCGACAAATATTTTTGAAGTTCCAACTATACTGCTATTATTTCCATATAATGTTACATTTATTTTGGAAATTATATCTGTTCTTTGAGTAGGGTTATTTATTTTTATTTCTAATTCGGAGCTGTTATTTTTTAAAAAGCTATTCACCGAAGAAGAAATCCTTAAATAAGGCGATACATAAAATTGTTCCTTTTTAACAAAATTATATCCTGGAAGCTCTATGCTTATATTATGCATTCCTACGCTTAGATCAATATTTGAAATAGCTATGAAATTAAAATATTTTTTATAAGATATTGCTTTATTATCTATATTTAAATTAATATAATTATAATTCGGAGCTACATTTCCGAGGTTAATTAACATAGTTCTGTTTGAGTATCCTATAAAAGTAATATTGGGATTTATTGTTTTATTATAAATAAATTCTTCTAATGCATATCTATAATATTGGTTTAAAGAATATAAATAAAAAAATCTATTAGCCGCAAGATTGTTTGAACTAGAATTTTTATTAAAGAAATTTATAAAATTAGAAATGTCTTTTGGATTGGTATAAAACTCATTCTCTAACATATTGCTTACTATGTCTGAAGGCTCTAAACCTATATTGTGGTTTTGTATTGGTGTTGTATAAACATTTTCTTCAGGAATATAATTTTCTGCTATACCAAAAAGATTTACAAAGCTATTATTTAAGAAAATACCCTCATTCAATAAGGATGACAAAGAAACATTTTTTAAAACAGAGTCCATCTTCAAATATCTCAAAACATAAAGGTCCTCTAAAACTGAAGGGTATGTTGAAACCAACAATGTTCCATTACCAAACTCAGAATTACTTATTTGAAAACCTGAATTTTCTATCGATATCAAATCAGAGTACCTTAAAATTCCATAATCTAAATATTCATTTCCGAAATTCGAATAATTAGGCAATTGATAATTATTTAACATATTACTCAAAGTGCCTTGCTGTGTGTTCAGATTATTTAATTGTTCATAAGTGCTAAAATTTGTATTTGTATCAAGTGAAAAGAGCGTATAGTTTGAGATCATGTACCTTACATTACTATCATATTGATTTATTTTATTGTTAATGTTAGTGAATGCATTTGTATTAGAACTGTTTATCCAATATGAAGTAATAAAACTAAGTAATATAAAAGTAGCAACTAAAGAAAGTACTGCAACAACAAAGTATTTTTTATCAAATTTTAATACTTCATAAAATGTGGTTAAAAACAAAATCATTACTCCTAATACTTCAAATATAAATGAAATATAAGAGATATAATAATTAAAAGAATTATATTGTGTGGTTATGCCTACGCTGCCATTAACGCTAGAAATAATCGGCATTATGCTTTTTGATGCAATACTAAAAACATCTACGACATTATATGGTGATATTTTATATCCAAGAAAAATAACTCCTGGAAGTATTAAAAATATGAAAACAGCTAAAAAAGAGTACCACAATCCTGCTGACCAGAAGTATGCCTTTTCGGCATCAGAGCTGTTTTTAATGTTCTTATAAATTAACAGTATCTTTATTGACAATAAAAGTTCTATAATCCCATATAATAGAAAAAATAAAATACTCCAGCTTAAAATAACAGAAAGTTGATCCTGGAAATTAACTAAATTATAACTTAATGTCATTATAATGAAATATATAATAAACAAAAGCGACGAAGAAAGAAGAGATACTCCAGATATAAGAACAAACCTTTCTAGGCTATTATTATAAGATTTTTTATCATTTTTTTCTGGGATTCTTAATTTTTCATAATCTATTGTATCTTTTGTATCTTGCGTTGCAGGATCTTGATTTTCTGTATTTTCCATATATTCTTTACATCTAATAACTTTAAATAATGTGCATTTTCTCTTTTTATACTTCTTTTTTAAATAATTCAAATCGAAAGATCTCAATCGGAAGAGTTTATAATTTTTAGCTATAATATCTAATTGATATAATGCCAATAAAATACTGGGAATATGAAGATGCTCCACTTAAGGAAAAGCTGAAAAATCCTACGGTGCGTGAAGTAGCAAAGATATACTTTGAAAATGAAACACGCGCTTACAGATTTGCTATGGCACTTCTAGAAGTAAAAGATAAAAATCAACTACGACTCAAAGATTGCAGCAACCTTTTACCTATAGCTACTTGGAAAAGATATCTAGATTTCGGAGTTACTGTAGGAATATTAAAACATGAAAGTGGTGCGTATAGCTTTACAGACAGATACACTAAACCATTCAAAAACATACCTGTTTATATAAAGTCCTGGATTGAAGATAATAAAAAAGAGGATCCTTCCCTGCTTTTTGTGACGGCTAAAACTGGCAGACAGAAAAGCAGAAGGGTAAATACCTATAAAGAAGAAAGCGAAAATAATACAAACAACACATCTAATCGGTAGATCTGTACCATACTGTGCCTTCTACAGAGTCTTCAAGCGTTATTTTATATTTCTCTAATAACTCTTTTCTTATATTGTCTGCATTTGAAAAGTCCTTAATTTTTCTAAATGCTTCTCTTTTTTCTATAAGCTCTAAGGCATTTTTAGGTAAAGCTGTGCTAAGATGCATATTCATATCAAGTCCTAAAATACTATCAAAATCTAACATAGTTTGTATTACATACTCTGCTTCATTTTTTGTCAATGACTTTTTATTTGATATGTTTATTATTTCATGCATCTTTGCTATTGCCTTTGGTGTATTTAAATCATCATAAACTTCATTAAAGAACTCATCCTTCTTTTTTTCAATGCTTTTTATAAATGTTTTTTCCAGAATACCTTCTTTTTCTACTGCGCTTGTTTTACTTATAAAAATATAAATTGCCTTAAGTGAGTCTTCTGCTTTTTTCAAAGAATCAAATGTAAAGTTAAGCATATTTCTATAATGAACCGTAAGCGCAAGATACCTAAATGATAAAGGTGAAAAACCTTTTTTCTGTAAATCACTTACGGTATAAACATTTCTAAGCGACTTGCTCATTTTTTTACCATCAACTATGAGAAAAGCCACATGAAACCAATATCTAACAAATTTTTTACCTGTAGCTGCTTCGCTTTGCGCTATTTCATTTGTATGGTGTATTGGTATGTGGTCAGTTCCACCGCAGTGTATATCTAACTGCTCACCTAAAAACTTCATTGACATTGCACTACATTCTATATGCCAGCCTGGAAATCCTTTTCCAAAAGAAGTATTCCAAACCATTTCTTTTTCTTCAGGTTTTGAGAATCTCCAAACTGCAAAATCTGTTATACTCTTCAAACCTTCCGGTCGTTCTACTCTTGCTCCTGCAACAAGCTCCTTATTTAATTTTTCAAAAGTACTTCCCGATAATGCTCCATAGTCCTTGAACTTTGAGGTATCAAAGTATATGCCACTTTTTGTATTATACAAATAACCTTTTTGATTAAGGGTGTTTATCAACTCTATCATCGGATCTATATTAAAAGAAGCTCTTGAAACGACTGTTGGTTTAAGTATAAATAGTTTTTTTGAATCATCTTCAAAAGCCTTCATATAAAATTGTATTATTTCCTCGGGGGATTTATGCTCTTTTTTAGCCTCGTCTCTTATTTTATCTTCGCCTAAATCTCCATCTCCTATATTATGTCCTACATCTGTTATATTCATAACATGCTCTACTTCGTATCCTTTGTGTATTAGGGCTCTTTTTAAAAAATCAATGCTTATGTATGTTCTCATATTTCCTATATGGGCATAAAAATAAACTGTAGGTCCACACGCATACATTCTAACTTTATGATCCTCAATAGGTTTAAACTGCAATTCCTTTCTTTCTAATGTGTCATAAAGTTTCATTATATCCTTAAATTAAATCATTAAAAAAACAAAAAATAAAAGAAAAGAAACATTTTATCCTGTTGATATTCCAGGGCTTTGTATTGGTGCCTTTGCAAGATAGAAATCTCCTGCTGCTATTATGTCGTACTTTGTAGCTGGTGTATAAACTACCCCAGAAACAACTCTCACGCTTACATACTTACATAATAAGGATGTTAATGAAATGCTTGCATTTTTAAAGTCACTAGATGGCGAACCAGAGCTCCCATACGTATCAAATTGTTTTGTTATTACAGGTACTCCATTACTTAATACCTCAACATAAAGCAAGTTGCTTTGAGGCGAGATTATTTGAAAGTTAAGATACGGCTCTGTTACTTGGAAGGTATCAGAAGTTAGATTCCCCGGGCTTATTACAAAACCTCCTTGGTATGTTGTAGCAAAGAAATTACCATTATATCCTGCCCATTGGCTATTATAATACTCGTTGTTGTCATTGTATTTAGTAATATTTGCTGGAGTAGAACCAAAACCTAATCCTGTAACGTTCCAACCTGCGTATGTTCCGGTGCTAAAGTTACCATTGTACAAGTTAACTATGGGTGAGTTAGAAAGACAATCGCTAAGATTTATATTTTGCTGTGTAGTTGTCTGAACTGTACTTTGAACTATTACAGAGGTGGTTGCATTTACAGTTGTATTTGCCTTTACCGTTGTACTAACACCACTTCCTATCAGCGTAGTTAAGTTGCCTTTACCATATAAAAAATAAATTCCTATGGCTATTACGACTATAACCACTACAATTATACCTATTAAAGCTGTTTTTTCCATTAAATCACTTATATTCATTTAGAATATATTTAACGCAAGTATTATTATTCTTACGCCACAAAAGAGTATGAAAGTTGATAACTGGTGTTTAACTGGGAAGCATACCTAGAAAATGGAAAAAGAAAGGCAGAATGCGCTGGAAATGGGTAAAGAAAAGAAGAAAAAGAATTAAGAGAGCCCAAAAGAGAAGAGTAGGAGATCTTTAGTTTTTCTTTTATTTTTTTATTTTTCCTTCTAATTTATTTTTGTTAGCTTTGGCTATATTCTTTAAGGTACTTATATCAAGGTTCTTATTTGGTACCTTCCTCTTTTTTCAATCTCCTGCAATTTGATTAAGGTATTGGAGTAATCTTTGTTATTTTCTGAGTAAGCTTGTAGAAACGCGGAAAATTCTTTCTTATTCAAGGAACGTTTGAATAATAATATATCTATTGCTCTTTCTTCAGGGCTTTTTGTTATCTCTCCAAGTCCAAAATCTATTATACTTGGTTTATTTTCTTTGATCATGATATTTGCAGGGGTAAGATCTCCATGCACCACACCATTCTCATGCATTTTTTTAACTACCTTTCCTATATCTTTCATAAAAGTTATCTTTTGGTCTATATCTCTAAGCAATACACCATCAAGTTTTTTCATTATTATAGTATATTTGCCTACGGCTATTAATTCTGGAACCGGTAGCATTGCTTTTTGCAAAATAGCAAGAATCTTAGCCTCTCTTTTTGTTCTAAAAATACGCAGTTTTTCGTCTAGTTCAACTACCCTGTATCTTTTTTCAGCTCTAATTTTTATTATAACTTCTACTCCGAAAAGTTCATCTAAATAAGTTGTAGCTTCTGCTCCTTCATCAAATTTATACATTAAAAATAACCTCATCTATTCTGTATTTCTGTTTTACTATACACTTTTTTATTTGATACCTTACGCCTTTTTGTAGTAGCTTTTCAGCTACAACTGCAATCATTGCTCCGTTATCAGAGTTAAATTCATTTTCTGCACGGGCAAATCTTACATTATGCTCATTTGCCATCTCTTCAAGCATGTATGCAAGCCTGTTGTTTTGTGCAACTCCACCACACAAGCATAACTCTTTTTTCTTTGTAAGCAGTAAGGCTCTTTCTGTAGCTTCGCAGAGCATTGCAAAGGCAGTCTCCTGGAAGGAATAGCAAACGTCCTCTTTTATGTTTTTTTCTAGCTGTTTCACTGCGTTTGTAAGCAAGCCTGTGAATGAAAAGTCCATGCCCTTTACTGTATATGGCATTTCTATATACTTGCCATTTTTAGCCAGCTTTTCTATCTCTGAGCCCCAAGCGTGTTCAAGCTTAAGCTCTCTGGCAAAGGAATCTATGGCATTACCAACTCCCATATCAAAGGTTTCGCCAAGTATCTGGTACTTTTTTTCTATCTGGTTAAAAACAAGTATCTGGGAGTTGCCTCCACTTACATATAGCGCAAGTGGGTCGTTTAGTTTCTTTGTGTGTTTTGCTATTTCCACGTGGGCTAATCCATGATTGATTGGTATTATTGGTATTCCTAATTTATACGCAATTGTTTTTGCACTTAATTGTCCAACTTGTAGGCAAGGACCAAGTCCTGGTCCCATGGTGTATCCAACTCCATCAAGCTCCTCAAAATCAACCTTTGCCTTTTCAAGCGACTCTTTTATTGTAATTGCAGCAATATCTACATGATGCTCAGCGACCTCCATAGGTATCATGCCTTTATTTGTTATTTTATACATAGATTTAACATTGGAAAGTATTTTTCCTTCTTTTACAACTCCTACGCCAAAAGTATGTGCGCTGCTTTCTATACCTAATACTATCATATTATCTTCAATTAACAGGAATTTATTTTTAATATATGAACTTTTATATAAAAATATGTTCTTTTTAGTTTCATATTCAAGAAACGTCGTTAGATAAATATTTTGTTAAGTTACTTATCGAAAGATTTGAGTATAACGCAGAGAATACTACGATATCTTTGTTACTTTTTCCTATAAGATTAATTATATTATAAGATGAATTTTCAGGGGTTATCATATAAAAATATGTAAGGTTTCCAGAACTTCCATTCTCTATTTTAGAACTTGGATTTTCTCTTGAAAGGTTGGCATAAACTCCTGAAAATAACGAGTTTACTCCACTTCTATTTATTACAAACTCTTGAAAAAGTTCATTTCCCCCTGAAAACTGTGCTACATATGCTGTTTTATTCCCTAAAAGAATAGATAAGTAAGAACCATTAGAAGCGTTAAGCTGCAAAGCATTGGCCGTATAAGAATAATAGGTTCCAGAGTTAAATAACGCATCTGCTTGTGACTGTGTTAAAAGCAAAGAACTTACCTGTTTTGTTATATTTCCTGTAAGTATTAAAAATACGAGTGCTATTAGTATAACTGCTAAAAATATAGAAAAAAATATAGGTATCTTATGTTTTTCAAAGATACCTTTTTTCTCACTTCCGGAACCGGAAAGATATCCGGCACCGGAATTGTTGGTGGAGGTTGGTGCCTCCCATGGAACCGTATCACTCAAGAAATTACGCTTTTGTTTGAATATCCTTAAGCATGTTCAAGTACTCTTTTTTAGAGATCTCTCCATTTGCATACCTGTTCTTTAATGTCATTTCAGGGCTGTTTGATGCGTTGTGGTAATTTGCTTTTGCCATTAATATGAGCAACATTCCCCAAAGAAGTATCAAGAACACAAGCATTACCAGCATAACTCCTGATATTGAAGTAGAACCAATAGGTATGTATAACAAGCTCATTATAGTTATAAATCCTACCAAAATGAAAGCAGCGACAACTACGCTACTTAGTATCTTATTGTGCATTTGTTTCATTTTAACACCTAATATTCTAATGATGAATATCTATAATAATCTATCCTTCTTAGTTATTAATGGATTTATAGATTAAATGTTGAATCTTTCAACTTTTTATTGAAAGAAAGCAAAGATTTATATATTTATTTTAACATAATAATAAAATATGACAAGCATAGAACGCATAGTTATTAAATCAGTAAACAGGCCACAAAGAGAGGATATAGATAACATTTCAACATGGTTTTGTGAAGTATTTGATCTTGGAAACAAAAACGACGAGCTTGAACCAATGTTGCTTAAAGAAATAATAATAAACAGCATAAATGGCTCTGGAGTAACAAGTAAAGAACTTAACAAGAAACTTGAACTCCCAAGAAGCACAGTAATATACCATCTAAATAGGTTTATTTATTCAGGACTAATAATAAGAAAAGGCAGAAAGTATTACTTAAGATCAGATGATCTTGCCAGTACAATAGAGGACATACAAGCAGAGATGTTTAGGGAGTTTAACAGGCTAATAGATCTAGCCCAAAGAATGGATGATATGTTAGAGGTTGATTATAATGGTAGAAGAAGAGGAAGAGAAAGAAGACATTCAAGATAATAAAAAAGAAAAAAAAGAACAAAAGGAAAATAAAGAAAAAAATAAAAACGAAGTTAATGATAAAACTGAAAACAAAGACGAAGCTCTAGAATTAAAAGATAGATTACTCAGGTTAGCTGCAGAGTTTGATAACTATAAAAAACGAACATCCAAGGACGTTGAAAACTCAAAAATCCTAGGAAAAATAGAGTTTGCTTCAAAAATACTTCCAATTGTAGATGAGTTTGAACTTGCAATAGATGCGATGAAGATAAATAGCGAAAGTGAAAAAGGAGTTGCTATGGTCTTTTCAAATTTAATAGAGGCTTTGAAAAAAGAAGGTATAAAAGAAATAGATGCAAAAGGTCAGTTCGATCCATACAAACATGAAATAATGTTATCAAAAAACTCCGATTTACCTCATGGTACAATAATACAAATAGTTAGGAAAGGTTATACTATAAATGGAATAATGATAAGGCCTGTGTCTGTAATAATCTCTAATGGCGAGAAAGACACACAGGAAAAAGAAAAAAACCAGAATATAAAATAAAGGTGAAAATATGAAAATAATAGGAATAGATTTAGGTACATCGAACTCAGCAGCAGCTGTTTTGGAAGGAGGAAGGCCGGTTCTTATACCAAGTGCAGAAGGAACTTCATTATATGGAAAGTCATTTCCAAGCTACGTGGCATTTACAAAGGATGGCCAGAGACTAATGGGAGAGCCTGCAAAAAGACAGGCAGTAGCAAATCCTGACGGAACTCTTAACGCTTTTAAAAGAAAGATGGGAACAAACTTTAAGTACAAAGTCTTCGGAAAAGAGTACTCTCCTCAGGAATTATCTGCAATGATTCTTCAAAAGATAAAGACAGATGCAGAAGCCTTTTTGGGCGAAGAGGTTAAAAAAGCAGTAATAACAGTACCTGCTTACTTTGACGATAATCAAAGGCAGGCAACAAAAGATGCCGGAGAGATAGCAGGATTAGAGGTAGTTAGGCTTGTAAATGAACCTACTGCAGCTGCACTTGCTTACGGTGTCGATAAAACTGGAAAGGATATGAAGATAATAGTTTATGACTTTGGAGGAGGAACATTGGATGTAACCATTATGGAGTTTGGAAAGGGCGTGTTCGAAGTAAAGTCTACAAGCGGCGATACTCAGTTAGGTGGAACCGATATGGACAATGCAATGACCAAGTTTCTTACAGACGAAGTTATGAAAAAAGGAGTTGATATAACAAAGGACAGCCAAGCTATGCAAAGAATAAAAGAAGCGGCAGAGAAAGCAAAGATCGAGCTTTCAACTACCTTAAATAGCGAGATAAACTTGCCATTTTTAACTATGGGTCCTGGAAATGCGCCAATACACTTTACATATACTATGACAAGGGCAAAGCTTGAGGAAATAGTACTTCCTATAGTTGAAAGAACCACAAAGCCTGTAATGCAGGCACTAAAAGATGCAAAACTTGAGCCTAAGGACATAGACAAGGTAATATTGGTAGGAGGTCCTACAAGAATGCCTATAGTCCAAAGATATGTAGAGCAGCTATTAGGCAAGAAGATAGAACGCGGAGTAGATCCTATGGAAGCCGTAGCATTCGGTGCTGCTGTTCAAGCAGGGGTTCTTACTGGAGAGGTTAAGGACATAGTTCTTCTTGATGTAACTCCTTTGTCTTTAGGACTTGAAACATATGGCGGGGTTACCACTACGCTTATAGAAAGAAACACAACAATACCAATAAAAAAATCCCAGGTGTTTACTACCGCAGAGGATAATCAAACAACCGTAGATATACACATACTTCAAGGAGAAAGAAAGATGGCAAAGGATAATGTTGAGCTAGGAAGATTCCAGCTTACTGGTATACCTCCTGCGGCTAGAGGAACACCTCAAATAGAGGTAACCTTTGATATAGACGCTAACGGCATAATACATGTTACTGCAAAGGACAAAGCTACCGGAAAAGAGCAGAAGATGCAGGTAGTTGCAAAGAACAAAATGAGTAGAGAAGAGATAGAAAAGAAAATAAAAGACGCAGAACAATTTGCAGAGCAGGACAGAGAACTTTTTGAGAAAGTGGAAGCTAAAAACAATGCAGAATCATTATCATATACTACTGACAAAACATTAAAGGAGTACAAAGACAAAATACCAAAAGAAGTATATGAAGAAGTAGATAAAGCGTATACTCAGTTAAAAGAAGCTTTGAAAAAAGAAGATCTACAATCGATAAAAGAAAAAAGCGATGCTCTAAACGATGCTCTTAAAAAAATAGGCGAGAGCATGTATAAAGGATCTGAAGGTGAAGCAAATTCCACTACCGGAGATGATGGTAAGGGCTCAGGCCCTAATCCTGACGGTACTGTAAATGCAGATTACAAGGTAGAAAAATGACCGATGATTTCTATGAAATTCTCGGAGTGAGCAAAAACGCAACTCCTGACGAAATCAAAAAAGCATACCGTGAACTAGCCTTAAAGTATCATCCTGATAGGAACAGCGGAAAGGATGCTGAAGAAAAGTTCAAAAAAATTAATGAAGCATATGCTGTTCTTAGCAATGAAGATAAGAAAAAGAAGTATGATACTTACGGGCCAGAACAGTTCAATCAACAGTACAGCGAAGAAGATATTTTCAGGGGCTTCAACATAAATGATATCTTCAAAGATTTTGGTTTCAATATAGATTTCGGAAATGGTAGGTTTAGCTCAAATACAGAAGACTCTGGAGGAGATATACTTTATAGAATGAGAATCAGTTTCATGGAGGCTGCGAAAGGCGCAAACAAAACAATAGAGATAAAACACATCGCAAGATGCAAGAGGTGCAATGGGACTGGAGGTGAGGTAGGTGCAAAAATAGTCAAGTGCAGCATGTGCCATGGGGCTGGACGTGTAAGAAGAACTGTAAATACCTTTTTTGGAGCGATGCAGACAATAACAACCTGCAACGATTGTGGCGGAGCTGGAAGCTTTTATGAAAAAAAATGCAAAGATTGCAGAGGTAAGGGCGGTATTGTATCTAACGAAAAGGTTGATGTTTCAATACCCGCTGGAGTTAAGGATAATATGCGCTTAAAACTTGACGGAATGGGGGACTTCAGCAAAAATGGTTCCGGAGATATGTATATAGAAATATCTGTATCAAAAGACAAAACATTCGAGCGTGAAGGGGATGATGTACACACAAAAATAAATATTCCTTTTTACATAGCAATTCTAGGTGGAGAGGTTAGCGTACCTACACTTGACGGTACAAAAAAGATAACATTAAGCCAAGGAACTCAGCAAGGCACAGAAATAAAACTCAAAAACTCTGGAATAAAGCATCTAGGCACTAATTACTACGGCGATGAAATAATAACAATAAATATAGACATACCAAAATCTTTAAGTTCTGAAGAAGAGGAAGCAATCAAAAAATTCAAGGAACTAAATGATAAAAATGGTACGGATAAGAAAAAGTTTGGCTTCTTTTAACTTTAAGCATAAAACTTGACAAATTAAATAACTTATTAACTTCTTGTTTTATGAACCGGCATTCTATTTAAGTATTTTTAATAAGTTTTTTAACCTTTTGCAACTTATATAAAGCAGTATAAAGTCGAATAAAAGTAAAGGAGTATTAATGCAAAAAGTCCATAGATTTTTAAAAAACATCTTTTCAAATACAAAAACAGACAGTTCATCAATTAATTATAAAAATATTTTTAAAATAAGCTCATTCAGAGCGCAGTCGGCCATGGAGTATTTAATGACTTATGGATGGTCGATTCTAGTAATTGCAATAGGACTTGTAACTCTTTTTGCTTTAGGCGTTTTTAATGGAGGTTCTTCGACTGG
>JAKACG010000067.1 GCA_021821605.1 Microcaldota archaeon
TTGATACCAAAAGCATGCTACCAACTCTTGTGCTTTTCACCGATACCCTTCCTATAGTACTTATCTGCCCAGTTTCTGAGCCGGAGTTGTATTGTATCCATAACGTTCCTGCAAAGCCTGTGCCAAGCGTATTAGATGATAAAGGACATTGGAAATTTAGGTTGTCCTCTTGACCTGTATTTATAGTTAATGAAGGTGTAATGGTATTAAATGTAGTTGGAGTAGCAGTAGAATTTGAACATGCAACTCCAGTTATAGTTATTCCGCTGTATTCTGTTCCAATCGTCGTATTTAGGGTTCCATTGGTTGCAAGTGTTAGTTTTGTGCATAGATATCCTGACTGCGCTATGCAACCGCTGTTGCCTGTCGAAGAGTTGCCATTGAAAACACCTAAAGCAAAAAGAGCGACAAGCCCTATTGCAATTACAAGTATCGACCAACCATAAGTCATTAGATACTCCATGGCAGACTGCGCTTTTGATGAACCTTTTAAGAAAAGATTTAGATGCTCAATTGAAAATTGGACTTTGAGTTTTTGATTTAATTTTTTATAGGATTTATTAAGGTTAAACATAAAAAATATTAAAACATTTGTGTATTTATATTTATGTAAGTTGTTGTTAAGTTATTTTTTGAAGTTGAATATTAGATTTGCATAATAGTAGGATTATAAAAAATAAATAAAAGAAAAAACAAATAAAAAAATAAAATAAAATAAAACGTACTTACATTTCTGCTGCTATGCTACCTATCATAGACAAGACAAATCCAAGTATTGCATACCATACCAATGCTGGTGCTGATACACTGCCTGCAAAGAGAGCTATTAAGGTAATACCTCCTACCATAGATGTTTTTGACACCCAATGTTTGGAGTTAGCTGCATTCTTTATCAAGCCAAAGCTTGCAAGGAACAGTCCTATAGAACTTATTACACCGACTCCCACGAATAGAGGCAGGAAGAATGAACCTACTCCTCCGAACAAAACACTGCTAGGTGTCCATCCAGATTGTAAACCCATTAAAAGGGAGTATGCGACATATAGATATGCCAAGGATCCAAGAAAAGCTAGGATGAAGCCCAAGGCACCATTTCCAGATTGTTTATTTGCAGATTTTGCCATATATTTCACTTATATTAAATAAACTCTAAGCAGGAGCATATAAATAGTTTTATTATTGTTAGACAATAAACGAAAGTATCTAAAATATGCAACGACATAACCGTTCTGATACCTTAGAGCTTAAATCTTAACTTTTGCTTAACTTAACTTTTACTTAACAATGTGAATGAAAAAGCCCATAACATCGTTTACTATGGGAAAGATCACAGGTCATATTATGCTACACGATTTTTCGATAAGAGCTGACTCTGAGAGTTTGGCATAAGTTATGAACCTATGTGCATTATATCCAATTTTTGAAAGATTTTTTGCAAAAATAGATGGATTTGAACCTCTTCCGAATGTATAAATGACCTTTGGGCGACATAGCTCTATGTAATCAATAGATTGCGAAAAATCAGCATGATCACTCAATGGAAACTGCACATCAGCACCCATATTAAAGGTTTTTGCAAAACCAGTAGCTACAGCGGTGAATATCCTTTTAGAGTATGCCCTGCTTAAAGAGACGCTTAGCTCCTTAAGCTTAGAGTTTTCAACTATACCTACAAAGTTTCCTTTTACCGCATTATTGAAGTTCTCTTCGTCTTCATATATTGAGGAATATGATAAATTGAATCCATTTTTTTTATATATAGAGTTTATCTCGGATATCTTACGGTCTACTATTGGAGAGATGCCAATGTCATTAAGTATTTTTATTATGTCCTGGGCTTTTCCAAGAGAGTATGCACCAAAAAGAACTATGCCTTTCTCTAACTTTGAAGCCACGTAATGTTGCATTGCGGTAACTACCTCTTCTTTTTCATCGAACTTTACATCCGGATCAGGATATGTAGAGTCTATTATTAGTATATCTGCTTGAATAGGCTCAAGCTTTTCAGCTAGTATTGGCTTATCCATTTGGAAATCTCCACTATAAAGCACTGAAAAGCCGTTATTTGTTTCGGCGTAAAGCTGCTTAGAACCCATTATATGTCCGGATGGCAAAAGCTTCGTTCCTGAAAGCTCTTTTTGCCTCTTTATCTCTATTCCTTTCCTAGCCTCAATTAAATCTAAGGTAAGGTCACTTGCAAGTATGGGCTTTGATTTGTTTACTCCACTAGTATGGTCGCTATGAGCGTGAGAAACAAAGTTTATTGTAGAGGACTTATCACGTTCATCTAATGATATCTCATGACCTGAAACTGCAAGCCCCATACATAGTCGCCGGAAACTTTTAACATCTGAAGGCTTATATATTTTCTTTAATAAAATAATACTTAAAGTCTATTTTAGGTATTAATATGGCTGAAAAAGTAATAATTATAGGATCTGGTCCTGCTGGCCTTTCTGCCGCTATATACGCGTCTAGAGAAGGTTTTGAACCGTTGGTCTTAGCAGGTTCAAAAGGAGGAGGACAACTTGAGTTAACAAGTGTGGTTGAAAACTTTCCTGGCTTTCCAGACGGAGTAGATGGCCCAGAGATAGTAAAACTATTGAAAAAACAAGCCGAGAAGTTTGGAACAAGATTTCTTAATAAAGATGTAAGTAAGGTAGATTTATCTTCAAGGCCGTTTAAGATCTCAGTAGAGGATAAAGACTTTGAAGCTGATAGTATAATAATAGCCACAGGAGCTAACGCTAAATGGCTTGGTATAGAATCCGAGAGTAAATTTATAGGCAAAGGTGTGTCTAGCTGTGGAACATGCGATGGTCCTTTTTTTAAGAATAAAGATGTAATTGTTGTTGGTGGAGGCGACACCGCTATGGAAGACTCTATTTTTCTTACTAAATTTGCAAAGTCGGTCACTATAGTACATAGAAAGGATACTTTAAGAGCAAGTAAAATAATGCAGGAACGTGCGCTCTCGAATCAAAAAATAAAGTTTATATGGAACTCAGCAATAGAGGAGATACTTGGAGATAA
>JAKACG010000068.1 GCA_021821605.1 Microcaldota archaeon
ATTATCAAAAGAGTACGCATGATTAAAATTGAGCTCCATATTTTTTTATTTTCTAAAACTACTCTGATTCGTTTCATTAAATAATAAGAGAGTATTATTGAAAAAAGACTTGCAAATATCCAGAATATAATTATAAATGATATAAAATACAGATTTATTGCACTTCTGTATGCAAGAGAAACCCCTATCAATGCAGAGGTAAATGTTATTGACAATGATTCAGGTACCCTTTTTTTATGTGCTATTATGAATATACCTATAGATATACTAAGTACTATAAGTATAAGAACTGTTGAAGTTGTTGGAAAAAGTTGTGCCACTCCTGTTCTTAAAAAGCTCCCTTCTGCTAAAAATCCCGATGCATATCCCAGAATAGTAAGCAGTATTCCGGTATTTTTTTTAATTATCTTTCCAGATATTAATGGACCTGATGAAACTGAGAGATTGTTTCCAGCAGTCAAGGCTACAAGAATAAATACGAACAGTAAGATAATTAAATCAAGTATCAACTAAACACAGTAGAGAATTAGAAGCAAAAAAATAAAAATCTGTTATTTTGTATCAGCACAGCTTAGAAGGGTTTAGAATATGTTTCCACGCATATAAACTCTTTTACGCATGCCCAAAAACCCTATAGTTGCATTTTCTCCTACGTGAGTAGTCGGTAAGACCTCAACATTACCCATTACTATTACATTTGAAGGCAATAGTACCGAACTGTCTACCTTAGAGGTATTTTGAACCCATCCACCACCGTTAGGATGCCTTTTAAATATAAAACCAGAAATCTCAGCAGAGTTTGTTTCTGGACTTAATGAACGTAATGAAGAACATACCTTAGGCTGTATTGAAGAAAGTTCATTAAATTTATTATAGTACTCGGATAAAAGATTGTCTCTTTTCTCTAGCCTCTTTCTTCTAATATCTTTTAATGTATTTTTATAAGTAAGATCAAGTTTTGTTACGTTTCCAAATAATGGTCCAAGAGATGACTCCGATAAATCTACCTGTTGTTGTTCTTTTCTTTTTCTGTGCGATAGCATATTAATACCTAAAGTATATATTATCATTTCAGATATATATAGTTTTATTTTTAAAATAAAATAATTATTCAGTATATTATACTGCGGCAGTTTTTAAAGAAGATATTTATATTTTTTGCAGTAATATATAACTGGGTTATAAATTATAATATTTGGTTTTTTATGGAAAGTAATTATGAAATTGCCACAAAAAAGATAGTGCCTATAGTTAGGAATGCGTTGGTTGAAGAATTTAAGTATAAATATGACAAAACAGAGGAGGAAATAGCAAAAATGTTAGGCATAACTCAAGCGGCAATTAGTAAAAAAATTAAAAAAGGTATTCAAAATAAAGGCTCTGAAAATGAAATACCAATAGATAAGGAATTGATAACAGAGTATGCAAAAAAGATAGTGGAAGGAAAGGAAACAGCACAGAGATGTATTTGTAAAATTTGCAACTCTATAAATGATTTTGGATGTGCTTTTTCTGCCATTAAAAATGATATTTAAGTGTTTTTATGATTGATGAAAGAGAAGGAGTTCTGCAACAGTCTTCTGAGTATAAAGAAAGATATGGATTCAATGAAAAAGTAGAGTATCATGACTTCGATAAAGGACTCTCTGAAGGTACTGTGAGAAGAATCTCTGAGATTAAGAATGAACCTGATTGGATGCTCGAGAAGAGGCTTGCTGCGTTGAAGATCTTTGAAAGCAAACCTATGCCAAAATGGGGCGCGGATCTAAGTGGGATAGATTTTCAGGATGTTTATTATTATAGAAGTCCAAAAGCACTTGAAGCAAATAAATGGGAAGATGTTCCTGCAGATATAAAACGTACCTTTGATAAATTAGGTGTCCCTGAAGCCGAGCAGAAGTTTTTTGCAGGAGCAGAAGCACAGTTTGACTCTTCAGTAGTATATTCGCATGTAAACAAAGAGCTTGAACGACAAGGAATAATATTTGTAGATACAGACACAGCAGTTAAAAAATACCCAGAACTTGTGAAAAAGTACTTTGGAACAGTTATACCTTCTAATGACAACAAATTTGCAGCGCTTAATACCGCATGTTGGTCAGGAGGTAGTTTCATATACATTCCCAAAGGAGTGAAAGCAACCATGCCACTAAATGCTTATTTTAGAATAAATGCCGAAGGTTCTGGACAGTTTGAAAGAACATTAATAATAGCAGACGAAGGAGCTGATGTAACATATATAGAAGGATGTACAGCTCCGGTTTATGCAAAAAACTCATTACACTCTGCGATAGTTGAACTTGTAGCACTTAAAGGAGCACACATACGTTATGTGACAATACAGAACTGGTCTAAAAATGTCTATAATTTAGTCACGCAAAGAGCCCACGTATCAGAAAATGGAAGAGTTGAGTGGATAGATGCTAATATAGGCAGTAAAATAAATATGAAGTATCCTAGCATTTTTCTGATGGGAAAAGGTGCTAGCGGAGAGGTGCTTTCGGTGGCAGTAGCAGGAGACGGACAGGTGCAAGACTCTGGAGGAAAGATATACCATCTTGCGCCCAATACAACATCAAAGATAATATCAAAAAGCGTTTCAAAAGGAAGTGGAGTTAGTACCTTTAGAGGCTTGCTGCATGTTGCAAAAAATGCTGAAAACTCAAAGTCTCATGTTTCTTGCGATGCTCTTTTATTAGATGGATTAGCAAAGACAAATACATATCCTTATAATCAGATAAATAGGAGCGATGCAATAATAAGCCACGAAGCTAAGATAGGCAAGATAAGCGACGACATGATATTTTACATGATGTCTAGGGGAATTTCAGAGGAAGATGCAGTTGCTATGATTGTTCTTGGATTTATAGATGACCTTACTAAAGTGCTACCAATGGAATACTCCCTTGAACTTAAAAGGCTTATAAAATTAGACACAACAGGCGGAGTCGGTTAAATAAAAAAGTGGAGATTGTGGATAAATATATAGAGTTTAGAAATGATGCACTTAAACTAT
>JAKACG010000010.1 GCA_021821605.1 Microcaldota archaeon
ATTTTTTGCAAAAATAGATGGATTTGAACCTCGTCCAAAGGTATAGATTATCTTTGGTCGGCACGATTCTATGTAATCGATGGATTGTGAAAAGTCAGCATGATCGCTCAATGGAAACTGTACATCACAGCCCATGTTAAAGGTTTTTGCAAAACCAGTAGCTACAGCAGTGAATACTCTTTTTGAGTATGCCCTGCTTAAAGAGATACTTAACTCTTTAAGTTTAGAGTTCTCAACTATACCTACAAAGTTTCCCTTTATGGCATTGTTGAAGTCCTCTTCATCTTCGTATATTGATGAATAGGATAAATTGAACCCATTTTTCTTATATATCGAGTTTATTTTAGATATCTTACGATCAACTATTGGGGAGATGCCAACGTCATTAAGTATTTTTATTATATCTTGGGCTTTTCCAAGAGAGTATGCACCGAAAAGAACTATTCCCTTCTCTAGCTTTGAAGCCACATAATGCTGCATTGCCATAACTACCTCTTCTTTTTCATCGAACTTTACCTCTGGATCAGGATAGGTAGAGTCTATTATCAATATATCTGCTTGTATAGGCTCAAGCTTTTCAGCTAGTATAGGTTTATCCATTTGAAAATCTCCGCTATAAAGCACTGAAAGGCCATTGTTTGTTTCAGCATAAAGCTGCTTAGAGCCCATTATATGTCCAGATGGCAAAAGCTTTGTTCCTGAAAGCTCTTTTTGCCGCTTTACCTCTATTCCCTTTCTAGCCTCAATTAAATCTAAGGTAAGCTCACTAGCAAGTATAGGCTTTGATTTGTTTACTGCACCGGTATGGTCGCTATGGGCATGAGAAACAAAATTTATTGTAGAAGACGCATCACGCTCATCTAATGATATCTCATGCCCTGAAACTGCCAGTCCCATACATAGTCGCCGGAAACTCTTAACATCTGAAGGCTTATATATTTTCTTTAATAAAATAATACTTAAAGTCTATTTTAGGTATTAGTATGGCTGAAAAAGTAATAATTATAGGATCTGGTCCCGCTGGTCTTTCTGCTGCTATATATGCGTCTAGAGAAGGCTTTGAACCGTTGGTTTTAGCCGGTTCAAAAGGAGGTGGACAGCTTGAATTAACAAGTGTGGTTGAGAACTTTCCTGGCTTTCCAGATGGAGTAGATGGACCAGAGATAGTAAAACTATTGAAAAAACAAGCTGAGAGATTTGGAACAAGATTTCTTAATAAAGATGTAAGTAAGGTAGATTTATCTTCAAGGCCGTTTAAGATCTCAATCGAGGATAAGGACTTTGAAGCTGATAGTATAATAATAGCCACAGGAGCTAACGCTAAATGGCTTGGCATAGAATCAGAAAGTAAGTTTATAGGCAAAGGTGTGTCTAGCTGTGGAACATGTGATGGTCCCTTTTTTAAGAATAAAGATGTTATTGTCGTTGGTGGAGGAGATACTGCTATGGAAGATTCAATCTTTCTTACTAAGTTTGCAAAGTCAGTCACTATAGTACATAGAAAAGATACATTAAGAGCAAGTAAAATAATGCAGGAACGTGCGATATCAAATCAAAAAATAAAGTTTATATGGAACTCAGCAATAGAAGAGATACTTGGAGACAATACAGTGAAAGGAGTAAAAATTAAAAATCTTATAACTAATGAGATTACAGAAATGAAGATAGATGGTGTTTTTGTAGCTATAGGATACAAACCTAATACTGATATCTTCAAGGGCCAACTTAAGCTTGATGAGAAGGGCTACATAGAAACTATAGACGAAGTAAAAACAGATATTGATGGTGTTTATATAGCAGGAGATGTCGCGGATAAATATTACAGGCAGGCAGCAACAGCAAGCGCAAGTGGAGTTAAGTGCGCACTACACGTTAGAGATTACTTATCTGCCCTATATTATGATAAAGAAAAAAAGGAAAAAGGAAAGAAATAAAAAACAAGTTATTAATTATGCTTCTTCTTCTGGTTTGACTCTCTTTGTTGATGAAGTTTTCTGTGATCTTTTTAGGCTTTTGGATTTTTTAGGCATTTCTTCATCATCTGATAAAGATAGGTCTTCATTATCTTCAGATTCCATAGAGTTATTTGTTGAAGATTTTTTAGCCTTGAGTTCATCTAACTCCTCTCTTAATTGTGATATTTGATCTTGAAGTGAGGTTTCCTCTTCTAAATTAGTGTCAAGATCTTCGTCTGTGCCTTGGGATTTTTTATTGCCAGATAACCATCCTTGATCCTCTTCTTGAGTCTCTGTCTCTGAAGTTTCATTGTTATTTGAAGAAAATGAGTAGTCATCTTCTTTCTCTGAGTTGTCCTTATCATTTTCTCTTTCAGAGTCCTTTGTATTTTTCATGTAATAATCTGCATCGTTATCTGAAAAATATTTTTTGGGAGAAACCTTACTTTCTTGTGGATAGGTATACTCATCAGGCAAAGAACTAGCTTCTGAATGTATCAAATAAATAGAGTACAATACTGCAATTATAGCTATTGCTCCTGCAACTATACTGTAAACCTTATTGTTCATTACCATGGCAAATATAGCAAAAATAAGTGCTATTAATACAAGTACAGCCACGACGTATTCGCTAATTTTATTCATTCATATACACCTTATTATAATCATAATTTTATAGATCTTTTGTTGTATTTTTTATAAAAGTAATCTTTCTTTTCCTGTAAAGAATAATTAATGCACATAGGCCAACTATAATAGAGAGTATTGGAAGGAAGTTTATTTTTGAGCCATTTTCATATTCATACTCTATAGTATTACTGGAGTAATATGAATTTCCTGTGGTGTTAAATGTAAAGTTGTACTGTCCAGGAAGGTATGAAGTATAATTTATTGTATTATTAGTAGAACCAACAAATACGCCATTAACATATAATCTTCCAGCAAGGATATTATTGTGAGAAAGTATCTGCGCTGAGGTAGTGCAACTATAGTTATAATCGGTGTTGTTCTTGCATATCTTGGTAAATCTTAAGCTTGGCTTGAAGTAAGGCTTTAGTATTGTTTGATTTATAAAAGTACCAGAGTCTATATCCTTACCTTGAACTAAGTACTTACCTGCAGGAAGCCAGCTTGCATCGAAGAATGCTATTCCGGTTCCTTGTGAAACTTGTTTTCCATTAAACCTTATTATTACAGTATCATTTAGCTGCGTGCTTTCTACAGTAACGGTGTAATTTATTATTGATAAGTTTAAGTATACAGGTGTTGTTGGTTTTCTGAACTGAGGAGGTGCTGTAGGCTTTTGATAAGAACATACATCATATGATGCAACTCCTACATTGTTAGTGTAATTTACAGGTTTTATATAAGATATATTTACAAGTTTTATATAAAATCCGTTTCCAGATACATTTGATAATGTATACTGCTCGTTTTTATTAATTGGATAATATGAACCATTTATTATGAAATCGCCATAGCCGTTGAATAGGTATTTGTTCAAGATAGTGAAGTTAGTTTGTCCTAGTTTGAATGATTGGACACTGCTTTCTGTAGAATTTATTACAGTATAACAGCTGCTGTTAACTGAAGAAAATGCAAGTATTGGAACTAACCTCAGGTTATTTGTTGGAGGTTGTGGAGGTGGTCCTCCACCGTTGTTTGAAGGAACGGTAGTTGTTGGTAAAGTAGTAGGAGAAGTTGTAGGAGAGGTTGTAGGAGAGGTGGTTGTTGATGAGGTGGTTGAGGTTGTAGATGTTGTTAATGAAGTAGTTAAGGATGTTGTTGGTGAAGTTGTGGGTATAGTAGTTGTTGATGTTGTTGAGGTAGTAGGAATAGTTGTGAGTATAGTAGTTGTTGAGGTAGTAGGTATGGTAGTTACCGAGACTGTACATGGAGTGTTTCTTGAAAAAATACCATATATCCATGATCCTACTGTAAGTTCATAATTGAAATTTCCACCTGTATTAGAGTATAAATTATACTGCCCTATTAAAGTTACAGGACTTGAAAAATAATTGTTATCGTTAAACCACACCAGTGCCTGCTGGTTCATGTAAGTTATTACAGGATAAGGATTATTATCGATTATTTGATTATTTGCTACACTGATTGGAATACACATAGTAAGAAGTGTTGTTCCTCCACCACCACTACATGCCGAGTATCCTCTCTCCCCAGATGAACCTTGACAGATCATACCTTCTATACCACTTGAACTTTGAGTTGTTGTGGTTGTTGAAGATGTAGTTGAAGTTGTAGATGAGGTAGTTGAGGTTGTTGGAACAGTGGTTGTTGAGGTAGTCTGAGTTGTTGTTAGTGCATTTACCATTACGTTTACATATGCAGCTTGTTGATTGCCACCATTTACCGCAGTTGCAACTAAACCAAAGGTATACTGTCCAGGAGGAGTTGAACTTGAGGTCTGAAAAGAATAGTATTTTGATGTTGCACCAGGTATTAAAAATATAGTGCTCTGCCCAGGCATTTGTTCATACCATTGATAAGTATAAGGAGCTGTTGATCCAGAAGCGCCAGAATCTACTAAACTAGAAGATTCACCTTGTGTTATAACTGGAGGGCTTGCTGTAGGAGTAGCCAAAGATATTGAAGGCATAGGTGCTGATGATTCTGGAATAAAAATACCATATATCCATGATCCTACTGTAAGTTCATAATTGAAAGGCTGTGAGTTGCTTTGAATATATACATTGTAAGAACCTATTGTTCCATAGTTATAACCTTCAGAGTTAAACCATGCTAATGCCACATTATTCATATAGTTAATTACCGCACCATAATTTCCATTTTGGGTTTGTTGCTCTGCAATGTTTTGAGGTATGTATATTTTAATTAATATTGTACCACATGCCGAGTACCCTCTCTCTCCAGATGAACCCTGACAAATATTACCTATTGCAGAATAAGGAGTATTATTAAGTGGTATACTCATAGCAAAAGTTGCAGACAATGACAAGTACGTAAAAACTGCGAATATAGCAAGTAATATATTAAATTTTGATATCATGAAATAAACCCAAATCAACGTAAAATATTTTTAATTTTTACATTAAAAACAGATATTCATTAGTTTTTTAGATATATATAGGTTTGTAAAAAGGTTTAAATAGATGTACTGATAAAGTATATGCTCTTAAAAAAAGTAAAAAATAGCTAGTTGTAAATAATTAGATTAAAAACTAGAATAATTTAGTTAACATGCTGACGAAATTATTTTTATTTGACCTGGCAAGAAGTATTGATAATCAGTATAAGCACAATTTCCATCGAGATATGTGTAAAGGCTATCACTTACTCCAGAAATTTTAAACCCAATCTGCGTTATATTATAGGTATATATATTGTTTTGATTTCCAGTAAGTTTCATTACATACATTCCAGTATTATCGCCAAACAAAGTTACAGTGTTAAAATTGCCAGATAAATTCAAATATAATGTAGCCCCATTTTTAACAAGAACAGATATAGTAGCTGAACTTTCATTTATCAGCATAAGAGTATTTGAGGAGATTGTCAAATTACTATATAAATTTGAGTTTGCTTTGTTAATAAAAATTGTATTAGAGTATATATATGCAGGAGCTGTTTTGTAAAAACTTGAGAGCGTGCCTAAAATAAATGAAAACATTAGGTATATTACTAAAAATATAAAAAATACCACAATTAATTCCAAAGCGTGATCCTTAATCCACACATACAACACAAAGAAGTTCTATAATAAAAAGTATTTAATACTTTACTTTACAGAAGAGAATATTAAACTATTGAACGCGCAGATACTAAAAGACGAATATCAAAGGATTCGAACTCTATTTTAACATTTTTATTTTATTTGCAGGGGGTGAGATTTGAACTCTCGCACCCGCTAAAGGAACGGGTCCTAAGCACGTCGCATTTGACTAAATTCTGCAATGTTTAAATCCGATGGAAAGATCGATTCTTTCTTGCTCTTTCTTGCCTTTCTTGCTATAGTACTATTTGATTGTTTGCTTCAACCTCTCGATAACTTCATCCCAGTTAGACCTTTTTTGTGCAGGTATGTATGCATTTGCAATCTTCGGAACGTTTGTATTTGAAAGTGCTTCCATGAATTTTGTCTTGTTCTTTATCCTGAATTCATTAGGGTACAGTTCATACATCCAATATAAATCGTAGATATCTTTCCACTCCTTCCTTTCTTCAAACACAGACTCCTTCTGATTATTGAGTTCTCTGAAATTGTACATTGGAACTATTTTTGATACTGGTATAAAATCTGATGTGATTCGCCTCTTTTCTATTTTTTCTTTTATTCCAAATGAGATGTCAAGTCTAACTACATCTCTGATGTTATCAAACTTATACGCCATCAAAAAGCCAATTGAATATTTTGTGAAAAATTCCTTCTTGATTTCCCATCCAATCTGTTTGATATGTTTTTTGACATCGCCTTTATCTAGATCAGTATCATAATCAAGATCCTCAGAAAACCGCTGATGTCCGATCAAATAGCCTTTATTTATGGCAGTGCCACCCTTAAGCACAAACTTTTCCGCTCCAATAAATTCCATAAGCTCAAAAAGAAAGGCCTCCTTGACAACGAAGTTCAAGCTTAGTCCATCTCTTGCTGCATAATCTCGCAACTCATCAAGTTTAAAAGCTATTGTTGCCACCATGACAGAATCACATCTTTACCTATATTATCTATAATTTTCCATTCTGATATATACCTGCCGCTGCGTTTTCCACTAAGATATGTGTTTGCTTTTATATTTTTACGGCAGAATGAAAGCATTTTTGACTTTTCCTTATCAAGTTTTGGGAGAAGTGATAACAAATAGCCAAGCCTTTGAAAAGATGCAGAGTTTTCTGCGTCACATAATTGAATCAGTTTGTCAGAATCTATGTCGGCGTAGTACAGTACCTTTGCAAGCGTTGTAAAATTTGTTAATGACAAGTGCATTAGGGAATCGCTGATTGCTTTCTCAACCGAAGCAAGCGGATAATCACCTTTCTCAATACCAGCATAATCGTGCGCCTTGAAATAAATGAATTCCATGTTCCCCATATGCACGGATTTCCTAACGTTAGATGCGACAAAAACGGTAAATGGAAATTCTTCGATCAGATGGTGGAGATAAAAAGAGGTAGAGAGAGATATATAACCTTGGTGTAGTTGGCACGCTATCCAGAACATGTCCGCATTTTTTGAAACGTATGTTCCTTTAATTGGATTGTAGATTTCGCTTGCTTTGACTAACCTATTGAGCGTGACACGTAATGAACTCTCAGAAGTTAACGAAAGACTGGCTAAGAGTGGAAAGTAAGTAATTTTTGCCAAATCAACATAATTTTTTATTCTTGTTGTTAATTTCATAGTATATTAACTAAATGTTAATATATAAATACTTTTGCAAAAGAGCATTTTTATTTGCAGGGGGAGAGATTTGAACTCTCGCACCCGCTAAAGGAACGGGTCCTAAGCCCGTCGCATTTGGCCAAGCTCTGCCACCCCTGCAAGTTACGGTGCTTTAACTTATTAATAAAGTTATTTTGATTATTAGTCAGTAAGTATTATATTAATTTATCTACATAAAGGTATAGTTATGATATTTGATAGGATTTAACGGTCATTTCATGATTAATACAAAGTATGTTAGAGATAATATAAAGAGTATAAGAGCCTCAATGGAGAAACGTAAGAATAATTATCCATTAGATGAACTACTTATGCTTGATGAAAACTCAAGAACAATACAAAAACAGATACAAGAACTACAAATGAAAAGGAATAAAGGTAGCAAGGAAATTTCAGAGGCTAAGAAATCAGGCATTAATGTTAATGAATCAAAGGTCAATGAGCTTGCAAACATAGGAGATCAAATAGCAGAGCTTGAAAAAAAAGCAGCTTCTGGAAGAGAGCGAATTGATGAATTAATATGGAATATGCCAAACACGCTAGAAGATAGCGTACCTTATGGAAAGGACGACACCGAAAATATAGAGATTAAAAGAGTAGGAAACATAAAGAAGAAGCAGATGCCAACTCACTCCGAGATACTTGAGAAGCTAGATCTTGTAGAGCTTGAGCAAGCGGCAAAGGTATCTGGAGCAAGGTTTTATTACTTTAAAGGAGGGCTCGCTCTTCTTGAACAAGCACTTATACGTTTTGCTATAGACAAATTAACAATAAAGGGCTATGAGCTTATTGCACCACCATTGATGCTTAAGAAAGAGTACTACAGAGGTGCTACAGCTCTTGGTGACTTTGAGGAGCTTTTGTACAAGGTGGCAGATACAACAGAGTCAAAAGCTAGGAAAGATTATGAGCATATTGAAGATGAGCTCTTTCTAATTTCAACTTCGGAGCATGCCCTTGCAGCACTTAATTCAGGAAAACTCTTTTCGAGCAGTGATCTGCCTAAAAAGTATATAGGCATTAGCCCATGTTTTAGGCGTGAGGCCGGTTCTCATGGCAAAGACACTAAAGGAATCTTCCGTACGCATCAATTCAATAAGGTAGAGCAGTTCATAATATCAAGGCAGGAAGACTCTGAAAAACTGTTTGATGAATTAATTAAAAATGCAGAAGAGCTTTGGAAGGAGTTAGAGATACCATATCACATAATAAATATCTGCACTGGAGACATAGGCACTGTTGCCTCTAAGAAATATGATATAGAAGCGTATATGCCAGGACAGGATAAGTTCAGGGAGGTGGTTTCTTGCTCTAACTGCACCGACTGGCAAAGTGTAAGACTAGATATAAAGTATGATGAGAAAGGAGAAAGAAAATATGCACATACGCTTAACTCTACGGCAATTGCAACAGGAAGAGCATTGGTTGCTATAGTGGAAAATTACTATTTAGATGATGGAACAATAAAGGTTCCAGATGTCCTTATACCATATATGAATGGAATTAAAACTATAGGTAAAAAGTAAAATTCGCAAAGATTAATAATAACTTGTAATGTATTATCAGTGTGATAAGATGGGAAATATGATGAAATCCAATTTAAGCATACTTATGGGAGTGATAATAGGTCTTGCTGATATTTATTGGACTTACACTAGCTACTTGAATACTATATGGTTAGTACTAGGAGTCATAATATTTATTGCAGATATAGTATGGCTTTGGATTGACATAGGATTCAGAAAAAAATGATTTCATGAATAAAAATATAACAAGAGTATCTATACTGCTTTCATTCTTTGCGTTATTATTTGTAACAATGCCAGTATATGCTTACGGACTTGGTACATCTACTATTTCATTAAATACTACAAGTATAAGTATAACCCAAGGGCAAAGCACAAAAATTAGTTATAATGTTAACTTAAGTACAGGAAGTACGTGGGGAACTGTGGTTAATGTTACCGATTCGCAGTCATTACTTTCAAATGGAATAATAATAAATTTAAGTACAGGAATGCAGGACCCTCCATTTTCAGGAACGGCTACAATAAGCAGTAATGCAAATACAAAAGTAGGAACATATACAGTATTGTTTGCAGCAACAGGTGATGATCCTACAACTAACCCAGTAGCACTTACAGTTAAGATAAATGGAAATGTAAGCACCACAATCTTACCTGCAAATACAAGCAACAAAACAAATACAACAGCAGTTTCTACAACAAATACCACCTCAACAGAAAAAACAACAAATAATGTAAATCCTGGTGGAGTAGTTATAACTGCACAAAATAACAGTACCGGTTATATAAATCAGAATAAAAACACATATGGAACTCAGATGCCAGAATATATATCTATTTTTGCCGTTATAATACTCTTTGCAGTAATAATCATACGCCTTAGAATGCTATAGCATACAAAGAACCTTTTTTTATTTTTATATTTTGTAAAATGTAAAAATATATTTATTTAAATAATATATAAAATAAAAATAAATAAAAATGAAATAATGTTGAATTGAAATGAAAAGTGATTACAATATATTAAAAGAGATGAAAAGATTACGTTCGATTAAAGGTTACGGAACGGAGCTTATAAGTGTCTATATACCAGCAGGATACCAAATAAATGAGGAGATATCAAGATTAAGGCAGGAGTATAGCGAGTCTTCTAATATTAAATCAAAGCAAACAAGAGGCAATGTGCTTAGTGCAATAGACAAGATAATAGGATACCTAAGACTTTTCAGAGAAACTCCTAAAAATGGCATAGCTGTGTTTTGCGGAAATCTCTCTGACAATCAAAGCAAGGTAGATATAGAGCTTTTTTCTATAGAACCACCTTCTCCTATAAATGTTAATATTTACAGATGTGACTCCTCATTTCTTCTTGAGCCACTAGAGCTTATTTTAGATAACAAGGATATGTACTTTTTAATAGTTATGGATGGAAGAGAGGCTACAATAGGAACACTAAAAGGTGCACACATACAAGTAGTTAGAAGGCTAAACTCTACTGCTCATGCAAAGGTACGAAAAGGTGGACAGTCTGCAAGAAGATATGAACGTGCAATAGAAGAAAGCATAGATGATTATGTAAAAAGGATAAGTGAGAGCATAAATGAGGTATTTTTACAGCAGCAACTAAAGATAACAGGTGTTATACTTGGTGGTCCAGGTCCAGCTAAGGAGGGTTTCATAAAGGGCAATACATTAAATTATCAGCTTAAGCTTCTTGGAACTTATGATGTAGGATACACAGACGAGTTTGGATTGCATGAACTTGTAGAAAAAGCACAGGACTTACTTAAAGAGGAAGCGGCAGCTAAAGAAAGAAAGATAATTGAACACTTCATGCAGGAGAGGGTTAGAAACGGACTTGCAACTTTTGGCTATGATAATATCAAAAAGGCTTTGGACAATAAGCAGGTAAAAACCCTAATAATGAGCGATGAACTAGAGCTGCATAGAATAACATATAAATGTAGCTCGTGCAACAATGTGATAGAAAAAATAGAGATAGGAACAGAAAGGCAAAAGAAACATGATTGTGGCGGAACTTTAGAAATAATCAAGGCCGAAGATGTTGTAGAGGAGTTAATAGATCAAGCAGAAAGCAGTGGCGTAGAGGTCGTGTTTGTAACTAGTGAGAGCTCTTATGGAAAGGAGTTCACTCTTGGATATCATGGACTAGGAGCGATTTTAAGGTATAAGTAAATATTTCGTGTTTCAAACCACTAACTAATAAAAAGAGTAATTATAGAAAGTACATAATAACACTTAGCGTAAAATAACACTTAGCGTAGAATAATACTTAGTACAAAATTAGTAAACTCTAAAAATAAAAAACAAAAAATTAGACTCCGTGGAACCAGAAACCTTTATCGTCCTTCTTTCCTTTATTTTTTTTGCCGAATATCTTCTGCACCAAAGTGAGTTTTTCAGGAAGTTTTTCTTTTATGTGTTCTCCCAAGACATCAGGATGCTGCTCTGCATAATTGTTCTGCCATTCTTCGAATTTGCTTCTTGTTTTTTGTTTTGCAAGCTGCATCTTTGAGGTATACTCATCTTTCATTAAGCGCCACTCTGCTGCTGTATAACCATATGGTGGCCTCTCCCTTATTGAAGGTGGATCGAACTGATAACTGTACATCTCTACAAAGTAATCAAAATCTCTTTCTGAAACTGGACAGTTTGAGACATGAACACCTTCATTATCAAGAAATTTTATTATGTCCTCTCTGCTCATTTTTTCCTTTCTGTTCCTAGCAGTGGTTGGATTATAAACAACTGTTATCTTTCCTTTTGTGAACTCAACCTTTGCTCTTAGAACCGGCTCTAGAAGCATGAATCTATACTGCAATCTACCTGAGTTTTCTATGCTTATTAACTCCTCTTTTTTAACATCAGAGAACGTTACCTCCTTAACGACCTTGTATGGTATTCTAAACTGTTTTCCATCTATTGTAACGTACTCATCGTAGATGTCCTCGTTTTTTAGATCCTTTTCATAAGCATTTACATCGATTGTTTCCCTATGATCCATTTAAATTACCTATCAAATTTACCTTAAATTAAAAAATGAAAAATAAAAGAAAAAATACATAAAGATTAATTATACTCCGCCACAACCAGAACCGCCGCAGCCACATGCATCGTTAGAGTCCTTTTCTGCTCCGTTTCCGCAGCCACATGATCCGGAATTTCCACAAGCACAGCCAGAGTCTTCATCTGAGTGCTTTTCTGACTTTGTTGATGA
Source organism: Microcaldota archaeon (assembly GCA_021821605.1). Next base: position 12,139 of record JAKACG010000010.1, read on the forward strand.
AGAGGTTGACATTGTAATTGGAGATACAACCGGTTTTGCTGCATTTTGGGTTTTTATGCCTTTTGCAGCCCTTATGCTTTCTGCCTCTGCCATATTTACTGGAAGAGTAAAGTAATCTAGCATCTTTGCATAGGTTCTTTGATACGGCTCGGTTGCTTCTATCTCCTTAACATTTCTCATGTACTTGTCGCTTCTGTATGTCCAATCATGATGCATGTTTTCCCACTCTTTTGATGGTATACTGTACTGTTTTTGTATCTTATCTCTATATACCTCAGGGAATACATTAAATGTACAGAAAGGAAGTACTCTTCCGTCTGGCATAGAATAGTGTATGTCGCACTTTTCTACTCTCTTTATATCATATGAGTACTCATCTTGGAAGTGCATCATTCCTAGAAACATAGATTTTAATTGGAATGATCCCATTGATGAAAAGTCATGCTTGAAGATTACCGACATTAACATTCTTGTGAAGTTTACGGACTTAGGCTGTTTTTCCTTATCTATATATCTCTTCATGCCAGTTACAGCTTTAAGAGCTATCAATCTTCTTTGAAGCTTTGATTTTCCAGACATCTCGTTTACAGCTTCCTGTAGATGCTCTAAGAGTCCTGCTGCGTCTAGGAACCTTGTCAATGGTATTATCTTGTTGTCTTTATCTGTAAAGATGTATGAACCAGCTCCGCATGCAAAGTGTATTGAAAGATCGTACTTGTATTCACCAGTAAGAGCCTCTATAAACTTGTTTATACCGCCAACGTAAGGAACTGAGAACCAGTCGTCTTTTGTTATTACTCCGCCTGTCTGCTCCTCTATTAACTTTATTGCGCCTGGAATTGTTATTCTCTGCCTTTCTCTTTGTCTGGTAGGCATTCTTCCTACAAGAGACACAGGCTGGAAGTTAACTGCTTTTACAACATCTGAGTTGTTAAGCGCGAAGTTTATTATGTTTGAAAGCTCTCCATCATTTATAGTCCTTATTACTGTAGGTACAAGAACTATACCAATGCCTGCTTTTCTTGCAGCATCTAGCGTTGCAGGAGCTTCCCAGTGATTCTTTGGATTTGCTCTTTTGCTTACTCCGTCAAAGCTCATGTAAAGAGTGCTTACCCCAGCATGCCTTAATTTTATTGCATACTCAGGATGATTAGCAAGATTTATTCCAGTAGTATTAAGCTGTATCTGATCGAATCCAGCTTTCTTTGCCATACCGACTATCTCAACTAAATCGCTTCTCATTGTAGGCTCTCCGCCGGTTATTTGAAGTGCATTTGCAGGTATAGGTTTCTGCGATTTTAACTCCACAAATATCTTGTTTAGCTCTTCTTTTGTTGGTTCGTATATTGGCTCTCCTTCCTTTGCATAAAAGAAGCAGTACCAGCAGCTCAAATGGCATCTATTTGTTATTACTACATTTGCAAGACCCGTATGTGATTTATGCCTTTCACATATACCACAATCAAAAGGGCAGTTTTCTCCTTTATTTATGTAATTAGGATTATCAAAGCCTCTTCCGAAGTAATTGTAATTTTTCATGCGCATATACATATCATAATCTTCCCAGTACTTTTCTATGGCCCAACCGTGCTCAGGACAAAACTTTCGTATCATTACATTTTCAGAGTCCTTGTATATTGTTCCGTCTACTATGAGTTTACATTCAGGACATACCGTTTTGGTTCTTTCCAAAACAGGCATCTTGTTTATCTCATCCATTGTTCTGTGATACGGCGCAAGATTACGCTCTTCTTTTGATATCGCATCCTGTTTATTTATATTTACTACCATCTTTTGGTTACTATTCCCAAAAGCTTCCACGATATTTATATTTTTTTCTTCCATTACAATACCTATACATAGAAACTATTACTCAGTTTTAAACCATTCAAGTATTTAAATGTTGGTTTTTTAAGCAGGTATCAAAATTTTATCATGATTTTGAAACAAAATTTTATATACGTCTGCGTATACGTCTACATATATGTCTGCATTTATATATGTATTTTTTCTTATTTTTATTTATTTTTTCTTTTATTTTTCACTTTCCAAATTCGTCTATTGCTTCATCAACCAACTGACTGTAAGATAATGCAGGGCCTCCTCCCATTAAAACAGCTACCCATCCAGCTTCACGTACTTCTTTTTCATTAGCACCGCAGTCAAAAGCCGCTTTAACATGATAAGCTATGCACCATTCGCAATGGCTCGTTACTGATAAGGCAATGGCTATTAGTTCCTTGGTTTTTTTATCTAAAGCTCCTGGCTTTTCTATAGCCTCAAGAAGCTCCATGAACTTGCCTATTTGAGCAGGACTATCTTTTTGCCATTTACCTACAGAACCATAAAATTCATCCAAAAGATCCTTCATTTTTCCTGACATAAAACCACCAAATAAATAGCAGAACATAATAATTTAAATAAATGTTAAATGGTAGGTTATGTCGATATATGATTAAGTTACATATAATTGAGTTATTATTTAGGAATAATATCATTAAAGTTTTGCATTTTGTAAAAAATATAAATAGATTTAAATATCTTTTGTTAATTCTTGAAAAATTTATATATCTTAACATACAAATACTTCTCCATTGAAAATAGGGAGTATATGCGATCTCAGATTGTAGAAAAAGGTATAGGGCAAAAAGTTGTCGAACTTTCAGACTTAGGATCGTTTGAAAAGGCGATACATACCTTAAATTTGAGTCCCACTCAAAAATTAGACCTTGATATTTTTGGAAGGGATAAATTAACTCCGCTTATGAATGCTGGCATAGCAGGAAATGAAGCAGCCTTTAATGCATTTCTAAGTAGAGGCGCTGATGTTGACATGAAGGATGCATTAGGAAATACGGCCATTATGTATGCCATGGAATTTGGTAGGCATTTAATAGTAAAAACAGCTCTTCAAAAAGGCGCAAATGCAAATATACAAAATAAAAAAGGTATCACACTGCTAATGATAGCTGCAAGAAATGATGATATAGATGGCTTAGCTCTAGTAATAATATATGGTAATCCAAATCCATTTATAAAAAATGAAGCAAATATGACAGCAATGGATATAGCGAAGATTAATGATTCAAAAGAAATGATAAAGATACTTAAAGGATATGAAGAAGAGTATACTAACAAATTAATAACTCTAAAACAAATACAACTTCAATGAAAAGCGCAAGGTAGTATTTAGATAGTATATTTCAACAAAATATTAATAAAAATATATACAAAATTACGGAACAAATCTTGCAGATATAAACTCTCCATTTATTTTTATCTTTGTCTTCATTTTAGAACTCTTTCCAATATCTTCAAGTTCTTCTTTACTAACCGAATGTTGAGATATAGGAGCATGTATCTTACTAAGCCTTGCTTTGTTATATTCATAAATGCGTATTTCTCCATCTTTTTTAAGAAAACCCTTGAGATATCGTAAGGATTTTTCCTTTTCTTTCCAATGATGAAAAGAAAGTGAGCTGAAGATTATGTCGAATTTAATATTAAAAGGAATTTTTCTGCTAGAACCTATTGCAATATTTATGTTTTTGTAGTTTTTTGTCCTTCTTTTTGCAAGAAATACCATCTGTTTTGAAGGATCAACTGCAAAGATTGATATATTATTTTTATAAAGGCGCGTTATCTCTATAGGAATTGAAGCAGGACCTGTTCCTATATCAATAATGGTATTTGCCCTACTATTATAGATATCCTCTGCTATAAACTTAGAAAATTTCTTGTACGAACCTATCTTTGTAACTGCAAGATATGCAATAGACATAAAATATCCGAAGCGTTCTTCCCCTTTTAAATAATAATTTGACATAATAACACAATAGTATATAACAACGAATAAATAAAAGCCACAATGTTTATTTAAATAATTGAATTTCAGTAAATTATCTTGTTTTAATTAATAAAATAATTTCATAAAGTTAAGTGTTTACCTAATTTAAAAAAATTCTAATGATCAAAATCAAT
>JAKACG010000011.1 GCA_021821605.1 Microcaldota archaeon
TTTCCTTCGCTTGATCATTTGCTGCCAATAAAACACCTATAGTATAATAAAGGACAGAAAGATATTTTAGCCTTCTTAATTCTCAAATCTTTAATTAAGCATAACTCAACAGTTTTTGCATAGAAAGATATTTTACTTTAAGGCTTTAAATAATATTATGGATGGAGTAGAAGGTTTTGACAAAAAAACAATAGATTTGGCTTATAAATATCCATTTTCCAATGAAGCAAAAGAGATAATTAAAAACGTTAGGCAGGAAATAGACCAAAAAATGATAGGATATGGAGTAGTTAGACTTCAAAAAGCACTAAATAATGAAAAGGCCGACATAGACCAAAGCTTGACCGATAATATAAAAATCATTCATATTTCTAGTTATGTTTATGCAAGAATGCTTGCGAGCGCATTAAAGGATACAACAGTTATAAAGAATTTTGCTAAGTACGAATCAAAAAGATCTGTTAACGCACTTATAAATGATAGTGAGGAAAGCATATTTTTAATTTCAGGAGAGATTGGAACAGAGATTAAAAAGGTAGGTGATGAGTTCAAGATTTACTTTACAAAGTTCCTTTTAAATAAACCAAAGGATCAGGAGTTTTTATTAACTAAACAAAATATTGATTTAGGTTATGTTTACTTATCTAAAGAAAAAATATCTAAATTTTTAGGCAGTAGAATAGAGAAGGAGATTCTGAAAAATTTGCCAATACCTAAAAGTGAACTTCCAGAAGAGATAATACAGAACGCTAAAAAAATAAAGATTCCAGTATCTGAAGTGAAGTTTAAATCGTCTAATTTAAAACAGTATGAATGGATAGACAAACTTCTTTCACACCCAATAGCAGATGTAAGACATAGGACGGTAAATCTTATTCTTGCACCTTATCTTGCTAATATACTAGGGCTTGATGAAGAAAATGCAGTTAAAATAATTAATAAATACATAGACAAATGTAAAGAGATAAATCCTGACACAAATGTAAATGAGACATATATAAGGTATCAAGTAAGATACTCAAAAGCTAAAGGAATGAAACCATTATCTAGAGAAAGGGCAAAGGAATTGCTTGATGATCCAGTAATTTTTGAAAGATGATTTTATGAAAGTTCAACTTTGCCATATTTGTGGAAAAATAGCTGAAAAGGTATGTGTCTTGTGTGGAAAGCCTTTCTGCGAAAAAGATTCCGGAGGCAAAGGAATATGTAGTTCATGTGCTTTGGGTAGGCACTGAAGATGAAGGGTCAATAAAGTCCTGCATAGTAGTACCTTCAGGGAATGCAACCGCATTTTGAGCGGCTACAGGCAAGCCTACCTCATTGGCAACACGTGTTAGCTCAGATACATCTATCATCCTATTTGTAAAAAGTTCTTTGTATTGCACATTTCCAGATCTTACCTCCTTCACATCAAAAGTAATCTGCTGATACATACCGCTCCTAAGAATTCGCAGTTTTACCGAGCCACGTTGAATAATGCCCTTAGCCAGATTTGAAAGTTCCACGTTATCGTAAACATATTAAAAAAGAGAGTATTTAATACTAAGCATTTCAATAACTTCATGGAAAAAAATTGTGACTGCATGTGCGCGGAATGTGGCAGAGGAGATAAGGTATTGAAAGGTTGTAGGTGCAAACATAAGTGTTGCTCTGCAACTTTTAAGATTAAAAAATAGTAAAGACAAGCAAGTACATAGACAATAAAGATTGGGTAAAGTTTTCAATACTTTAAAAAGATAGCAATATTAAGTTATTCTTCCACTTATATTCATGCTTTCAGAGTATATAACGATCATAATATTCATTGCTTTTTCAATATTTGTACCTATGTCGTTAGTAATAACCTCAATGCTATTAGGCATTAAAAAGCAACAAAATAAGGTATCTGAATTAAATTTTGAAAGTGCAGAAGAAAGCATTGGATCGCATGTATCGATCATGGCAGAGTATTTCCATTACTTCACTGGTTTTCTTGCTTTTGAGGTAGTTGCAGCGTTGATACTTGCCTGGGCGTATGTTGCAAGAAGCGTGCAGTTGATAGATAATTTGTATTTTATAGGAATAGTTATTTTATGCATGGTATTTGAGGCATTTGTAATTATTTTGGCCCTTAAACGCTTTTGGAGAGTAGGTGAGTATTATGAGTGAGGAAGTAATAAAAGAGAATGCAAGAAAAGAGATGGACGCGTTAGTGGCAAACTCGCTAAGCGGTAAAAAAATAAAACCTAATGTAGCTTTTGGAAAGCTTTCTGATTTGGCCAAAGTCATGTCAAAAGGAATGATTGAGTGGTCAAGAGTTAATTCGTTGTGGCCATTGCAGTTCGGTCTTGCATGCTGTGCTATGGAGCTGATGGACTTTGGCTCTTCCAGAGTAGATGCTGAAAGAAAAGGTTTTCTGCTTTTCAGAGCAACTCCAAGGCAAGCAGATGTTATGCTGGTTGCAGGATGGGTCACTAAATCAATGGTTCCAGAGATAAAAAGATTGTATGAACAGATGTCACGTCCCAGATATGTAATTGCGTTTGGAGAGTGCGCAACATGCGGTGGTCCATGGTGGGAAAGTTACAATATAGTAAAAGGCATAGACCAAGTACTTCCAGTTGATGTTTATGTTGCAGGATGCCCTCCAAGGCCAGAGAATCTTTTCTCTGCGTTAATTAAACTGCAGAAAAAAATAGGTGGAGAAATTGAATATTGAAAGAGCAGCGCTTTTACCTACGATTGAAAAGATGAAACAGAGTGGTTTTGATTACTTGGTCAAAATAACCGCGGTAGATTATATTAAAAAAATAAATGTGATTTATATACTTAGATCCCTTGAACAAAACAAAGATGAGATTCTTGAGGTTGAGATAGACCCCACTGATGCATGGATAGAGAGTATAATGAAATTTTATCTAGGAGCTGATTGGTATGAACGTGAGCTGCAGGAGATGTTTGGAGTGAAGATTAAGGGAAGAGTAGCAAAACGATTGCTTTTAGAGAAATGGGATGGAAAAGGCTTCCCGTTAAGAAAGAATTTTGTCTGGAATAAATCATATGATAAGGAATAATTATGGCATTGACTAGAATAAACATAGGACCTGTGCACCCAAGCACACATGGGGTTGCAAGACTTGTGGTGGATCTTGATGGAGATACAATAGTTAAGATAGAGCCACATATAGGATATCTCCACAGAGGAGTTGAAAAGCTAGTTGAGACAAGAATGTATATGCAAAGTCCTCCATATATGGAAAAAATAGATTATGTTGCTCCTATGGCAATGGATGAACTTTATGTTGCAACCGTTGAAAAAGCATTAGGCATTGATGTAAGTGAAAAGGCAGGATATGCTAGGATGATACTTCTTGAGCTGCAGAGAATAGCTAGCCACTTATTTTGGATAGGAAGCGTAACTAATGACCTTGGACAGTCATTTACTGGCTTTATGTGGGGCTTTAGAGACAGGGATATAATTCTTAGACTTTTAGAGGATGCAACAGGACAGAGAATGTTCTATGTAAACATGAGACTTGGCGGAATAACAAGAGAGTTTCCAAAAGACTTTGAAGAGAACACAATAAAAACTCTCGCATACTTAGAAAAAAGAATGAAGGAGTATGAAAATTTTATAGAGAAAAATCCAATATTTATACAAAGAATGAAGGGAGTTGGGGTCTTAAGTATAGATGATGCAATAAATCTAGGAGTCACAGGACATGTTTTAAGAGCTTGTGGGGTCAAGTATGATGTTAGAAAAAACAATCCTTATTACAATTATGAAACCTTAAACTTTCATCCTAAAATATTGAGTGATGGAGATAATTTATCAAGATATAGAGTAAGAATAATGGAGATAGAGGAAAGTATTAGAATAATACGTGATTCTTTTTATAAATTGCAGAGTGCGCATGGAAATATGGTAGGCATGCCAGTTAAATTGGTTTCACCTAAACCGGTAAATAAGATAGCAATGGTAAGCAGAGAGGCTCCAAGAGGCGAAGCTATGATGTATCTGGTCTGTGATGATCAAAAGCCATACAGGCTTTCTATAAGATCACCTACATTCATAAATCTTGCAGCCTTGAATCATATTGCAAAAGGGCATAGGCTAGCTGATTTATTTTCAATCTTTGCAACGCTGGATATGGTGATGGCAGATGTTGATAGATAACTTAACAGGATACTTTTATTCAGGACTAAACTCTCCTAACATACTTGTAAGTATACTTTTTGTTATAATATACGCAATAATAATTTCAATATTAATGTCGGTTTTTGCATATGTCTTTGGTTGGGTTGAAAGAAAAATGATTGCAAAGACACAGTACAGGCATGGACCGACATATGTTGGAAAGTATGGAATATTTCAAAATCTTGCTGATTTTATAAAGCTTCTTTCTAAAGAGAAGATGGTGCCTGGAAATGCAGATAGATTTTTACTTAATGTAGCACCAGTATTGTTGGTTAGCATAACTGTTTTCATTATATTTTTAATACCGTTTTCACCTTACTTGCAAGCAAGCAACTTAGGGCTAGGGCTACTGGTAATATTTGTGTTTCTTGGCTTTACTCCTCTACTGCTTTTCGTTGCAGGATACTCTAGTGGTGGAAAGTTTGCAGAGCTTGGCGCCCAGAGATCGGTGCTTATGTTAATAAGTTACGAAATTCCAATGATAATAGTTGTTGCTACAGTTGGATTTGCTGCTGGCTCTTACAACTTAAACAGCATAATAAGAATGCAGAGCACCTTGCCTTATGCTATTCTTATGCCAATAGGATTAATAATATTCTTTATAGCTATGCTAGCAGAACTAGAGAGACCTCCTTTCGATTTAAGAGAGGCAGATTCTGAATTAATAGCAGGATGGCTAACCGATATAAGTGCACCATATTATGCCCTTGCACTAATGCTTGATTATACAAGAATGTTCATGGGATCACTTATAATAGCAATCCTTTTCTTTGCAGGCTGGAGTGGTCCGATTCTTCCAGGAATATTTTGGTTGATAATAAAAGCGTTTATAATCTCAGTATTTATTATTATAGTAAGGGTTACTGTAGTAAGGATGAGAATAGACAAGATATTGAAGTTAGGATGGATGTATCTTCTTCCACTATCATTAATAAACCTTTTATTAACATTAATAATTGTAATATTATAAGATGATTTACTTGATAAAACCGATTATAGAAACTATAAAGGTTCTTGGAAGGGAAAGATTTACCACTCAGTTCCCAGAAGAGAGGGAGTCTTTACCTGACAGCTACAGATCAATGTTTAAACTTGATATTGAAACGTGTATTAGCTGTTCAGCATGCGCAAGAATCTGTCCAAACAACACAATTACAATGGTAGGAATAATTACTGAAAAAGGCAACAAAGTCATGCCTGAGATAGGAATAGAAAGATGCCTGTTCTGTGCTTTGTGTGCGGAGGTATGCCCGCCCAAATGCCTTACCCTCACAAAAAATTATGAGGTTCTTGAGGCATATGATAAAAGAAAATTTATAAAAAGACCCGAGGAGCTTGAGTAGAGTATATGTATAGCGTTGAGTTGTTTAGTATTGTTTCTGTCGTTATGATAATCTCAGGCATAAGCATATTCTATCAAAAAAGCATAATGCGTGCAGTTATTGCATTGAGTATATCGTTTATTGCAAGTTCATTGATATTCTTTATTTTAAATCAACAGTTTATTGCTTTACTGCAACTTTTTGTTTTTGTAGGAGGAATGTCAACATACCTAATAGTCGCAGTGTCTTCGGAATATAAAAAAATAAATAAAATTGATTTTATAAAAATAGGAGTTGCTGCAATTATAATATCTATGAGTTTTTCTTTGTTATTTACAGTCATAAACTTTAACACATCAAATACTGCTCCAGGAATGAGCGTATACTTTGCTACTGCGTTTGAAGAGTATTATCCAGTGTTAGTAGCCGCAGTTATAATGCTGTTCCTTGCTGCCATAGGGAGCGTTATAGTTATAAGAAAATTTGTAACCTTGGTTTCATGATACCTTTACTTTATATAATAGGCATTTGCGCTGCTATGGTGAGCATAGGGATTGCAGCTGTAATAATTGAAAAAAACTTTATAACAATAATGCTTGCAGTTGAACTCATTTTTATGGCAAGTACTATAGCGTTTGTAGGTTTTTATTCGTATAGCTCTGCACCTGGACCTTGGGCATTCATAGGAATATTTTCAGTGTGGTCAGTAGCAGCAGTAGAGATAATCTCACTTATAGCGATATATGTCTATATGAAAGCGCGTGGTTTTAATTTTGATATAGGCATCCTTACAAAATTCAAGTGGTAAAATGCAAGCATTACTTTTATTATTGCCCCTGTTGCTTTCAATAATAGCAATGAGTTTTGTAAGAAAAGAATTTGTAAAGTACATAGCTCTAATAGCAAGTGTGATAAGCCTTGTATTGCTTATAATAGTAAACAATGGCAGCTACTTTATTACATTATTAAGTTTGGGCGGATATACATTGCAGATAGCTACAAATATTGCGGCCTTAAATCTTCTTTTGTTAAGTATAGTTTTGATCATAGCACCTTTGGTGATTTTTTACTCGTTTGGATATATGAACATAAGAAGTGAGCAGAGGAGATTTTATATCGAGATAGTTGCATTTGAAGCTGCAATGCTGCTTTTTGCGATGAGCTACAGTTTCATAACAATGTTCATAGCTTGGGAGTTTCTCAGCTTAACTAGTTATTTACTCATAGGGTTTTGGTACAACAATGAAGTAGCGAATATTGCTGCAAGAAAAGCAATAACTACAGTTTTTATAGGAGATATCTGCATACTTGCCGCAATGGCAATTATGCTTGCTATATCAGGATCACTTAACTTTACAACAGTTTTCACATCGTTACAAAATGCACCAAGTGCAGAGCTACTTGTAGCTATTTTGCTAGGTATAGCAATATTTACTAAATCTGCACAGTTCCCATTCAGCGAGTGGCTTCCAGATGCTATGGAAGGCCCTACACCAGTATCGGCATTTCTTCACTCAAGTACCATGGTAAAAGCAGGTGTGTTTGCGCTTTTGATATTGTCCCCAATATTCATACAAACCAACCTTAATACTATGATATTTTACTTTGCGTTGATAACAATAATTTTAGCCACACTGAATGCGTTGAAAGAAAAGCACATTAAAAAAGTAATCGCTTACTCAACAATACAAGAACTTGGCCTTATGGTGCTTGCAATTAGCGGTGGCGCGGTTGCGGCAGGAGTGTACTTCTTCTTTGCCCAAAGCTTCTATAAAGTTTTACTATTTTTTAGCTCAGGAGCTGTGATGGAGGCTACTGAAAAAACAAGTTTAGATGAAACATCAGGATTAAAAACAAATAAACTTATTTACATAACAACATTGTTCGGAGTTCTCTCTTTAGCAGGATTTATACCATTTGATGGTTTTTTTGCAAGCATGGGTTTAAGCTCTTCATTTTCAAGCAACCTGCTTGTCTATTTAGCATTGAACATTTTTGGAGTTCTTACAAGCATTTATGCGTTTAGATGGTTCTTTCTAAATGGAAAGAAAAGCCCAGCAGCAGTAACTGTAAAGTATCTATCAATGCCAAAAAGTATAGTTATAAGCATGATAATAAGCGCAGTGTTAACATTGGTAGCCTCGCTTGTATTTTTCTACTTCGGAGTATTTGGCTTTAACTCTTTTCAGACATTAAGCATAACATCACTTAACTACTTTGATGTTCTAATCGAGAGCATTCTTGCCGTAATAGGATTATTAATCGCATATGTCATATATAAAAAATCACTTAGAATAAGGTCATCATATCTAATAAAACTTATTAATAATGGCATTCTAACAAACGAAGTATACCTTTATTTTGTCAAAGCAATTTATGGATTTGCAGAAGGTTTTTATATTTTTGAGGAAGGGCTTTCAAAGTTTCTCGATGGAGTCGGCTATATGTTTATCGATATTGGAAAGGAGGTACGTAAGGTCTCGGTAGGCAATGTAAATAGCTATGCCTTAATTCTTTCGGTAGGAATTATACTGCTTTTCGTGTTTGTGTATATGATTAATGTGGTTTAAATGTTTACATTTTATATTTTTGGAGTTTTGTGCGCCGCGCTGATATTCGGAGATCTTCTACTGAACATTTTTTCCAATAAAAGGGTGCAGGTAATATTTAATATTATACTTCTGTTCTTTATAGGAATAATAATACTTTATGCTTATTATAATAATTCTTATTCGTCCATTTTAGGATTGTTCTCATTCAACCCATTCTCAGAGTTCTTTATACTCTTATTCACTGTTGGAGTAGCATTGATAAACCTTCTTTACTTTTCATTTGCAGAAGATTACAGAGAGCTCTCTATGCTTCTTAGCTTTTCCCTTATTGGAATGTATATTGTTGCTCTATCAAACTCGTTGACTGGAATATTCATAGGACTTGAACTTATGAGCATACCTACTGTGTTTTCAATTCTTTTATCTAAAAAAAGCCTTGAAGCTGCAACAAAACTTTTTATATTGGCTGCAATATCAATAGCCATATTCTCATTCGCTATGGCAATAACTTATGGAGGCTTGGGTACTTTATCTCTTATAAAGTCACAGTACTCAAATATTATGCTGGTAGCTTTTGTACTTTTTGTAGTATCGCTTGGATTTGAAGCCTCAATTTTTCCCTTCAATGTGCTTGTTCCGGATATATACGAAGGCTCTCCCGGATACATAACTGCTCTTTTAGGAGGAGTGAATAAAAAGGTAGGATTTGCTGCACTTATTCAAGTGCTTATACTTATTTTTATAGCTTATCACTCTGCCTTTATAGTAATAGCCATCTTATCGGTTTTCACAATGTTTTATGGAAATATAGGTGCATTGATGCAGAAAAATCTTAAGAGACTTATGGCTTACTCATCAATTGCTCAAGCTGGTTATATATTGATAGGGATAGCTACTGCAAGTGTTTATGGAATGAGTGGCGCCCTGTTCCAAATCTTTGCGCACGTATTCATATTCATAGGCCTTCTTGCTATAATTGCCACACTTGAAAGAAAAAATATGACAACGATAGATAGCATTGCAGGACTTAAAGATAAAAACCCGTTCATGGCCTTTGCTATGGTACTTTTTATGCTCTCTCTTGTAGGCCTGCCACTCACTACTGGCTTTGTAGGTAAGATACTTATCTTTTTAGGAGCCATCTATGCAGGCCTTGCAATTTTAGCTGTACTTGGAGTATTAAATAGCATGATATCGCTTTATTATTATTTGAAGATAATAACATCTATCTACTCAAAGGACACCTTGAAAAAGCATGTAAACGTAGATAAATATACGCTTTCAGTAGTTGTTATATGTTTAGCGGTAACGATCTTATTCGGAATATTTCCACAACCAATCCTTAACATGATAAATAGCGCAGCAACATATCTTTTTAGTTTGTAAGAGGCAGTTATTTTTTTGTTTTTATATTTTCTTGTGATGTCCTCCGCCGCTAAGAATTAAATTAATGAATTAGTAGTGATGGCATTATGCCAAAAATAATGGTAATGGCAAGAAGAAAGATCTCTGAGTATAACACACTGTTTACCAAATATCCAGTTTGAACTGATCTTCCAGAAAGAAACACTCGTTCTATTATCCAGAAAAGCAGTGCACCAAGAAGAATTACGCTTAGTAATGGAATTAATGCTATAGCACCAAAGGTAGTGAATGCCGCTGTAAATATAAGAAGATCAGCTATAAATCCTACAGTAAGAGGTATTCCAACTGTAGCAAAGGTAGCTGCTATGAATAAGTATGCTAATGCATGAAAGTTCTTTATCACACCTTTTAATGCTGATATATCTAAAGTTCCATAAAGCTCCTTTAATGTTCCTGCAACAAGGAAAAGCATTGATATTGCTATGGCATGACCTAACATACCATAAAGAGCACCGTTAACTCCAAGAATACTTCCAGAAGCTATACCTATAGAGACTATTGCCATGTCAGTTATACTGCTATAAGCTATAGTTCGCTTAAGGTTTGATTGGCGCATAGCAACAAAAACCGAGTATAGTGCAGATAATGAAAAGATTGCGGCAAGATATATCTCATAATTTTTGAATATAGGAAGCATAAAGCTTGTTAGTATAAGCCCATAACCACCGAACTTAAGCAAAACACCAGCAAGTATCATGCTGCCCTGAGTAGGAGCCTGTGTATGTGCATCTGGAAGCCAGTTATGAAATGGAAAAATAGGTATCTTTATCATAAATGAAACTAGAAGAAGTATTAGTATTATAAGTTGCGTAGTTGGAGGTATTGTAGAAGCAGTAGCTATTATCTGGGATATTGAAAAGGTATTTGGAGTTATATTTATATAGATAAAAAGAATAGCTACAAGAAGCAAAAGACTAGATATTATAGAGTACAGAATGAACTTTATGGCTGCATACCTTCTGTTTGATGCACCATATAGATAAATAATAAAAAACATTGAGAACTCTGCTATCTCCCAGAAAACATAAAGAAAAAGTAAGCTTGAGGATAGAAATAAGGCTATTGATGAACCTTCTATTAATGCAAATAATATAGCATATGTGCGCTTATTATCTTTAATAAAGTAATCGATACCTATAGATGAGGCTGCGAAAACAATAGCCGCCATTATTTCAAGTATTAAGGTATTTTGCGTTAGAGAAAAACCTACATTAAAACCAAGATAATTAAGAGATATTGGAGCTGTAAGATAAGATTGTGAGGTTAATGATCCATAAAGCAAGAGAAATGATAGCAAAAGAACCAGTATTGCGCTTACTGACTGCACCTTTTTTATTAGGTATGCAGGTATTACAAGAAGTATAGGTATTGAAAGAAAGGGTATTAGTATTATAAAAAACAGTAAAGGGAACATTATATAACCGTTCAATATATAATTCTTGTTAAAAAAGTATATAAATGCTGGTGATGACACGGAATCTAACTCATACGAAGAGGACATAAGTAAGATTATTGATCAAAATGGAGGGCTTATTGATAAAAAAATGGCATCTCAAATAAAAAATACTCAGGAAGGTACAAAAAGTTATCAGAAACTAACCGTTGATTTGCTCTTAAAACATGAAGTAGTAGATGGAAGCATAGTTAACATTGAGGATAAGGTATATAGAGTATTTAATAAAATAAAGATGGAGATTAATGGAACTCCAAGAATAAAAAGAGTGGTAGTTCTTGGAGCTGAAGCTCGCACAGTCTCAATCTCGTTATGGGATAAAAATTGTAATTTTATAGACTCAATGCTAATACAAAGGGGAGATAGTGTGTCTATAAGCAGCCTTAAGGTGAGAAAGGTATCAGATGACATAGAATTGTCTAGTACCTCTGGAACTTACATAAGCAGAGTAGTACCATCATATAATTTTAAATCTAATTTTTCAGAACTCTCTGAAAATGAGAGAAATATAGATATAATGGGAAGAATACTTTCAGTAAGTCCCATAAGATACTTCAAGGACCTTGATGGTAAGCAGAGCGGAGTTTCAGAGTGCAGTATAACCGATGGAAAAACAGAAGCGCATGTGACTCTTTGGAGATCATCTAGCGGCTACTCTACCGATATGCATCCTGGAGCATATATTAAATTAGAGTTTGTTTCTGTAAAAAAAATAGATGATAAACTAGAGATAACTGCCACAGACGCCTCAAGAATATTAATAGGACAGGGTTTAGGATCATTGATTGGAAAGATAGGAAAAAATCAGTAGTTAAAACTTAAATTTAACAAAGTATAAAATAAAACTTGAATAAAAGCAAAAAACAGAAAGCTATTTATATAATGGTCTATAAATCAAATAGTTTTCTGAGGGGTTTGTTGAGAACTTATTTTTATCCCACCCAAATCCCAAAATCTTTTCTCTTTGGAATGTGCAATGCACATTCCTACCCTCGGAAAACAATAAATATTTTAAAAAACAACTTAACGTATCTTTTCTCTTTCTGCCGTGGTATTTACCTCTTCTATAGATATATCTATTTGAGGTACATGCTTTAATGCGTCCCTTATAACAGCTACCTCATCTTCTATCTTTTGCCTTTCAGAGTCGTCTATTATTGCTACTGTAAAGTTAGTTATGTGCAGTGCTGATGAGGATAATTGTATATCGCAAAGCGATTCGATTAAGTTTGTATGTTGAGATACGTAAGTAGAGTCGTAAGGAAGCTCAAGCTGGCTGCACATCTCAGAGTACTTCATGCTTGAAGGCCTTGAAAGAATCATCCTTTTTTCTCCGGTTACTTGATAACTCGTATCTGCCATTCTTGAGCTCACTGCCATTGTAGGATAATGATGTTGTATAAAATTAATACCAAGTTCTTGAAGCTTAATACTTAAATCATCTGGAGAACGACATATGTTAGAGTAATTATTCTTTGAATAAGACCTTATTGTCGATATAAGACCTTTCTCTATCTCCTGCGTAGAACCTTCCCCTTTTGACATTATAGCATGTGTAAACTTGCAAGCTCCGCAATCATTGTGTGGCATATAGAAAATAGATGAAATACTGTTTTTCTCTGTTAAAGAATTCAATGTATTAATTACACCTGGAGGATTTGCAGCTGCAGTCCTTACAAATATAGTTCTTCCATCATTTATTGAATCTGCTATCCTATTCATTCTGGCATCCATACATATAATAGCTATTTTATTTGGTTGTACTTCCATTTTTACACCTTAAAAATTTTTTTATATGACATTGTAATTAGATTCAATATAATTAAGATTAGGAATAGTGAGTGTGTTAGTAACTCATGGTTTTTTGATCTCATTATTACATACCTTAGGGGTAAGGTTTTAAAGTTCAAGATAATTTATTAAATAAAATCATATTTATAGTTATCTATAAAGGTAATCATCTGTCAATGCTTATGCCAAAGTCATCCTTTAGACGTTTTTTATTTATAGTTGTTGGAGAACCATCAAGAGGTGATTCATACTTTTTGTTTTTAGGGAATAATATAAACTCACGTATATTTTCTGAGTTTGAAAGTATTGCTACAAGCCTATCAAAGCCCAGCGCTATGCCACCATGTATCGGAGTACCATAACTCAAGGCCTCTAAAAGAAAACCAAAGGTCTCATCTATTGTCTTGTCATTCATACCCATCATACTTAAACTTTTACGCTGTGATTCTGGATCCCGAATACGTATTGAACCACTTGCTATCTCTACGCCATTTAATACTAAATCATACTGCCTTGCTACAACCTTTTCAGGCTCTTTTTCCATATACACTAGTGTATCCTGCTTTGGAGCTGAAAATGGATTGTGTGCAGGTTTAAGTTTTCCAGTTACCTCATCTTTTTCAAACATAGGAAACTCATCTATCCAAAGAAAAGAGTACTCTTCAGAGTACTTTCCTATTCTGTCTCCTACAATCTTTCTTATCTTGCCAATGGCATTTAAAAGAAGTTTCTCAGATGCATCTGCAAAGACAAGTATTACATCACCTTCCTTAGCCAAAAACTTTGATAATATCTTATTTGCAGTGTCTTCACCAAAGGAGTTTATTATACTTGAAGGCTCTGAACATAATTTTTTGTTGCTTACAAAAAGCCAGGTCATACCACCGAGACCTAGTTCCTTTGCAATCTCTATTAACTTTAGCATATAGTTTTTATCAAGTTTTGATGACTCTGATCCAAACATAGCTTGAAAGGATATCGCCTTTACAAATCCTCCAGATTCGGTTATTCTTTTAAGCATGTTATAGTTGCTTTCTTTAGCCTCTTGTGTTATGTCTAGTATTTTAGACTCAAAACGAAGATCTGGTTTGTCAGAACCATAATTCTTTATGGCATCCTTGTATAGCATATGCTTGAAACCTTGCTTTATCTCTTTTTTTAGAAGCTCCTTGAAGACTCGTTGCATCAGCTCCTCTATTAAAGATTGGATATACTTTTCATCTTTGAATGATACTTCAACATCTATCTGAGTAAACTCCGGCTGCCTATCCTCTCTTGGATCCTCGTCCCTATAGCACCTTGCAACTTGAAAGTATCTATCAAGCCCAGCTATCATGCACAGCTGTTTATAGGTCTGTGGCGATTGAGGAAGAGCATAGAACTTATCCTGATTTGTCCTTGAAGGAACTAGAAAGGTTCTTGACCCTGTTTCATAAGTATCCTTTATCAATGTTGGTGTTTCAAGCTCAAGGAACTCCTTTTCCCAAAAAAACTTCCTTATTGATTTTGTTAGCTTGTCTCTGAACTCTATTCTTTGAATCATCTCTTTTCTCCTTAGATCAAGATATCTGTATTTTAAACGCAGCTCTTCGTTAGCAAGAAACTTTTTCTTCTCGTCTATTAGCTCAAATGGAGGCACCTTTGAGGTGCTTATTACTTCAAGCTTATTGACAAATAGCTCTATTTTCCCTGAAGGATTTTCTTGGTCTATTGTTTCCTGCTCTCTTAATTTTATTATTCCTGAAACAAAAACTACATACTCCTTTGAGATGCTCTCTGCCTGCTTTAACAATGCTCCCTCAAAAACAAGCTGCAGCGTTCCATGCCTATCTGCTAAGTCTATAAAAAGTTTGCCGCCATGATCACGTATGTATCTGCACCAGCCATAAATAGATATGTTCTTGCCGACGTCTTTTTCGCTAAGAGAACCGCAGTTTACCTCCATTGTTACACCTAATACTCCGTGACATCCTCCCACCCGTAAACGGCGTGGGCTTTCTCTGCGTTCATGCAATCACCGCATCACGCAAATGATGTGTTTTATCGGTTCTCAGTTCTTCGAGGACTGCCTCCTGTTGAGGTCTTACATTCTCTCCCTGAGCGTGACTTTCCGCATGTCCTGCGGTAGCTTTGAGAGTTTTGCTGTCAAAATTTGAACTCGTAGAGTTCAAAGCCTTTTTGAGTATGTTTATTGATGCGTTTAGATCTCTATTTTCTTGTAGACCACATTCTTCACAGAGATAGATTCGTTTTGATAGTGGCATACTTTGAATATTACCACAATTACTACATATCTTTGATGTGTTTTTTGGGTCTATTTCTATTACTTTCATACCAGCACTTTCAGCCTTGTATGAAAGTAGTTGAAAAAACTTGTTCCATGAAGCATAATTTATTGATTTTGCAAGCCTATGATTTTTTACCATGTTCTGAATATTCAATTTCTCCACTGCAAATGAAGTATAGCCTGACTTTACAAGTTTATCAGTAATTTTGTGAAGATAATTATTTGTTTGGTTATTTGCAATTTGATATTTTTTATTCATTTTATCTTTTGCAATCTGTCTTCTTTCTGAACCTTTTTTCCTTCTTGCAACTCTTTTTTGCCATCGTATAATATTTTTTTCTATTTTCTTTCTGAAATTTGGCTTTGTTATTTTTGTTCCGTCAGATAAGACTGCAAAGGTTTTTAGTCCAACATCTATTCCTATTGGATTTGTATCATTTATTTTTGGCATTTCGAAATCTTTTTTTGCAGTTGTAAATATTGCATAATAATTCCCTGCCTCCTTCTTTATTGTAAGGGTTTTTATTTTTCCTTTCATACTTCTGTGCAGTTCTATTTTCATCGTGCCTATTCTTGAAACACGCAACCTGTCTTTTTCTATTGAAAATGAACCGTTATCTTGCGGATATATTATACTGTAATATTTGTCCTTTGATTTGAAACGCGGGAATCCGACTTTGATGTTTTT
>JAKACG010000069.1 GCA_021821605.1 Microcaldota archaeon
GGTAATCCGGAGATATCCAATAGCTTCGACTACATATACAGAGGGATTGAGATATGCAGCGGGGCGCAGAGGATACACAGGTCGGAGATGCTGATAGAGGCAATAGAGAGAAAGGGCCTAAAGCCTAAAGACTTCGAGTTCTATATCAATGCATTCAGATACGGGGCGCCGCCTCATGCGGGATGGAGCATAGGCCTGGAGAGGCTTGCAATGCAGATTACAGGGATGAAGAATATAAGGGAGTGCTCACTCTTCCCGAGGGACAGGAAGAGGCTAACCCCATAGTAATTATTAAATTACATCGTACTTGAGTCTTAAGCTTCATACTTTATACTTTCTGGATCCAATCCCATCTAAGGGCTTTTAACCCCACAGTAAGGAACCATATAAAAAGAGTTATAAATTAAAAACAAAGACAACATAGCACTTAAAGAAAAGGATCCGTTACTATATTGATTTATACAGGACTTGATGGGGGAGGTGGAGGGGGATTAGGTTTTTGTCCTTTTCTTACATCTGTATAAAATAAAATAATTGCATACGCAACGATAAAGATGATCCAAGATACAAATCCGTCGAATAAGGCGTTTATAGCTATTTGAGTACCAGATACTAAACCAGTATAATAATTTTTTATACCACTTATAACGTTACTCTTGCCAAAATATGTGCCGTTAATTAAAATTACATTTCCTCCTATTTCGGTATGTATTATACCTGTATTTATTTGAGTTGTGATATATGTATTAACTATGCTAAAATACAACATACCATTTATTGAAAATGCTATTGAAAGAATAATAAGAAATGCAGAAATAATAAATATAGATAACAAAATAAAAAGTAGGATAGTACTTACGAATCTACTCATATCGATTTTACCTAGTTTTTTAAATGTTTCAATAAATATTGAACTAATAAGCCCTAATATAACCCCTCCAACTATTATTAGCGCTTGTAGCAAAATAGGGTAAGTATTATTATTTATTGGGACATTTGGTATTTGTGTCATTATTACTTTTGGGAGAAAGAAAAGTTCAAAATAGATTACCAAACCAAAAATGATTCCTACAGCAGCAATAATAAGTACGATGTATAGCATAGTTATTTGTTCCGAATTTATTCTCTTTATCATACTACTCATCATTTTATGCCCCTATTTTCTGTTAACAAACCAACTAACACCCTTAGGAAATACTAAAATCAGTCCTATGGCAATCAATATAGCACTTGTAAATATACCTACCAAATTCCAAAATATGCCAGAAAATAAGAAGGTAAAGTTAGAGGTGCTTATCGTTTTATGGTAGCTAGTTATGTAAGCATTATACGATAAGATAAGGATAACTATTGCTATGAACATGAGAACAATACCTAAAATCTGCTTGTTATCCATCTATTCACTTTTTATTTCTTAATTTTTAGCCACTTAAAAATGAACTTCTGTTCGTGATGGAAGAAGTGTTTTTGTGTAATGCCTTCTTTCTTCTTCTATTTTAGAATTTGAGCAGTTAAGTGAAATTACATTACCTATATAATACCAATTTTTATTCAGATCGTAAGTGTGGATGTCACCACAAATCTCACACTTTACCTTGATCTTTACGGATTCAGGTATCTCATACAATATATTCAAAGCATCTGTTATTCTTATTAAAGCATACTTGGCATCTTCATCTTTTATAAGATTTATACTGTGTATTAAATTTCTTAGTGAGCGAAAATATTGTAATACTTGTTTTTTGCTAGGATAATAATCACTTGTTGCTTCAATCAAGTCAACCAGCTCTATATCGTCTAGTGGTTCTTGATTTCTGTGTCTTTTAATTTTAGCTAGTCTGCTATCTATATTATTAATAAACTGACTTTCTTTTAATGATAATTTAGTTTGTTGCTTTAACAACTTATACAGTTCTTTTATTCCTGCTTCTAAACATTTTACTAAGGCAGGAAGTGATGCGTTTGGTAACTGATAAAAATAGCTGCACACGCCCTCATAGTATACTTCTCTAAAATTATCATTTACTGTAAAAAAGGTATATGGCATTATAACAGTGTCATTTTTAATATTAGAAACTCTACTAGTTAGGTCAGGACTAGTTGAAAAACTGCCACTATATAAGTAACTATATTCATCTATAATTGTAGAAAAATATGCAATAGGTACAGCTACAATTATGGCTACAACAATCAAAGATATTAAAATCGCTATACTGTACTCACCAAGCTTTAAGTACCCAAACGAAATGAAAAGATACAAAATAGATAGAAGAATTATAATGCCTAAAGGTATTGGTACCAACGAATTCCTTTTTGCCTTCAATGCTATCAAATCGTGTCTGTCCATATTAAATACTCTGCAGATTTTGAAATTTTTCATTAACTTTTATATTATTTTAATGTTCCATATCTACGAATGCTTTTCTTTGATACTTTGCATGCTGACCTTTCACTCTTTCCAAAATACTTTTTCTTTCTTCCAGTTTACCTCTATATTCCATTAAATCGAGTTTTGTTGCCTCCTTTTCATATTCTGTCTTTAATGCATGCCATAATTTGCTTTTGTTGTATGGCGAATTATTCACCTTTTCTTCCGCTTCTTTTATGAGTTCCTCTAGGGTATCCAAGTTTTTCTGTGATTTATCAGTTAACTTTTCAAATGTGCTTACTATGAGATTACGCTCACTAATTGCGTTATCTAGATCTTTCTGAGCATCAATTAATTCCTTGCGCTTTTCCTCAACAACTTGTACAGCTCTGTCAATTACCTTTTGGGATTGTAGCTCTGGATATTGTTTTATGAAGTCAGTCATGCTATTG
>JAKACG010000012.1 GCA_021821605.1 Microcaldota archaeon
TGAGGTCATTGCCATTGTATATGTATATTTGACCTTGTGAAGGAGTTGCAAGGTAGACCTGTCCACCATTTGGAGAAACGGCTATCTCAGTAAAGGAGTTTGTTGAAATGTCATTTTGATAATTAAATGAAGGTATAAAACAGGAGATTGAGACGCATGTAAGAGTGTTTAAGGTGTTAGCTGTAGGAAATACATCATTTTTATTTTGATACTTCATTATCAATGAGTTACTGTTGCCATTTAGCGTCTCAGTAGTTATCATGAACAAATCGCCCTGATAATCCAATGAGATATTATAAGGAGTAAATGTACGGTAATTTACAGGGGGATTTACTACATCGTAGAATCCAAGAGGTATGTTCCCCACCTGCCTAATGTTACCTGTTCCAGATGCTATTAGAGAGCTCCAATAATTTTGCCACTCGCTATTCCATGTGCTTTGGCAACTTGATTCTGAACTACATGAAATACTAGCTGAAGGTAATGGCTGGGTTTGATTGTAATATGTGTTGTTGTATACTCTAAACACAGCTATATCATAAGTACCAAGCACCTTTGTTGCTGTGCTTTGAGCTATTATATTTAGATTAACCTTATTGCTTACTGTTTTTGTATAAGAATCAGATGCATAAACTACAGCAACGTAGCTTTGTGATGAAGCGTAAACAGGTAAGGTAGCTGCTATATTGCCATTTGAATCAGAAGTTACAATTTGTGTACCATATACGGCAGGTGCTCCTGGAAGTTGTCCTCCAGAGATACCTGGCAATGCTATTAAATATGCCACGGTAACGGCATTGTTAGGAGTAAAGCCCGATCCTTGAACAGAGATATAATTCTTTAATCCTGCAGTGTATGTTGCTTCTATTGCGGGTTGTTTTGAGATAACTACATAATTAGAGTTTATATCCTGAAGTGATGATGGCGTTGATATTGACTCTGTAACCTGTAAAAGATATGGGAAGTTTGTAAGAGAGCTCTGAAGATTTATATTAAGAGCAAGATTTCCGCTGCTGTCTATATATGAAGTTGTAGGATAGGGATTTCCTGTCTGAACTGCAGAAACACCACTGCCCGCATGACCATTTACATCCGGATATATTTGATAGGATAATGAGTAACTAGGTGCAAAAATTCCATTATTTAATGGAGGGGTGAATCCAGAGCCGGTAACTGCTATTACTCCGGTTGTAGGATTGTAAATTGCGGAGATTATAGGAGTGCTTGATTGAGCAAAACTCTCGGTATGAGTAAATTTTATTGAGTTAGAATTATCTTCATTTGAAGTTGTATAAATTAAGTTGCCTATTACAGTTGAGTTTGGCGTGAATAGAATAGTGTTGTTTGAGGTATTGTTTGAAACGTTTGTGTTGTTATTAGCGGCGTAGTCGTTATTATAATTTCCTTGCTGTGAAACAAGAGAGATGCTGCCTGCATTTGTTTTGTTCAGATAAAGAACATATATATAATCATTTGGAAGAGAGGCTATTGATATTAGCTGGTCATTTGCAGACATAAATGAAAGTGCATTGTTTGTATTTGTATCTATACCTTCTCCTGATCTATTAAACTCAACACTGTTGTATGGAGAGCTACCCATTGAGTTGTAAGCAGCAAGAAATGCACTTTGCGTATCTATTGGAAAAGGCTCAAGAGTGTTTTGAGGGTTGTAGTAATGATATGGAGAAAAGATGCTATACTTTAGGTTTGTAAGATTAGGCTCCGCGTAGCCATTTTGATTTTTAAGTGAGATATTAAAAACATAATTTAGATCTGGAAGTATTGGAGTGCCTATGTTGTACTTTGCTCCGTTTTGACCTAGATACTCAAAAGGTATATTTATGTTTTTTATCCAGTCTAGCTTTGTTGTTACCGAGTATGTAAACTGATAATTGCATACGCCTAAGATTAGGAATTGATAAGCATTTGTATAAGTTGCTGAACTTGATTTT
Source organism: Microcaldota archaeon (assembly GCA_021821605.1). Next base: position 1,953 of record JAKACG010000012.1, read on the forward strand.
GCATTAGCAAAGTTAGCATAAGGAGAGCTCCATACCCATAATGCTTTTTGTTCAAATGAAGGAACACTTTGGAAGATATAGGACTGTGTTGAAAAGCCGTTTGAAAGTTCTCCATCAACCTCTGGAGAGTAAGATAGAACGGTAGGTATTGTAAACCCAGGATTAATTATTTGGATGTTATCAACGGTTGAGAAAGGTACATAGAATCTATCATGTATGCTTGTGTTTATCACTATCTCAGTATTAAGCGAACTTACAGGATTAAGACATTGATTTCCACCTACAAAAGAACCCGAATTTGTGAATACTTGTGAGGTTGTTACCCCATTAGATATGCTTGTAGGACAGGTGAGGAAGGTTTTTGCGTTGTTTGCATTATCTGCATTTACCTTGCTTACTGGAGATAATGCTTGAGCGGTACTTTGAGTAGTTGAGATTTTATTGTTGTTACCTGAGTATGTAGTAGTAAATGAATCTACAAGCGGAAGTTTGCCAGTAGATAGAACACCCCAAACAGAAAGCCAGCTAGTAGATGCTAGAGAAGAGTACATACTGCTTGATGAACTGCTGTAACTTGATGAGTATGATTCATACGCATTGTATACATTATAAGCGGTACTTAAGGCTTTGTATGCCGAGTTTCCTAAAAGAGACTTTAAGCTGCTTGAAAGAGAGCCCATAAGATAATTTGAAAGTGATTGAGTCCAATCTCCGCTGAAAGCACCTGAGATGGACGATTGAACAGCGCCTCCAAGATATGTACCTACCTCAGACTTAAGTGCAGATCCCAACGCCGTAGTTAACGTAGCACTTGTTCCGGTCCATGCATTTCCGAAGGTACCAGAAATAGCAGAGCTAACAACGTTAGGAATTATAACGGCAGCTGCGTTTCCGACGCTTGTACTTATAGCTTGTGGAAGATAGTTTGATAATTCAGTAGAAACCGATGAAGAGATTATAGAGGGTATTGCTTGACCTATTGAAAGAGAGATGCCATTTCCTATAGAGCTTAGAGTTGCACTGGAGAAAGAAGCTGTAGAAATGCCAGTACCTACAGTATTTACAATATTATCTACATTTGAGCTTATTGTTTGTGATATGGCATATGAGATAGATGGTGGAAGAGAGCCGGCTATCGATGAACCTATTGCGTAGTTTATTGCGTTCTCTAGATTATAGGTTAAAGATGAAGAAAATGAGTTTCCAAAAGTTGATGCCATAGCATAAGGTAATGTAGATGAAAAACCATTTGAAAACCCAGAGTATATTGAAGATTGTAGTGATGTTGAAAGACTACTATCTATAGCAGAGCCTAAAGAAGGTCCAAGACTTGAAGATATTGAAGGGCCTATGTATGAAGAAAGTGTAGAGCTCAAAGATGAAGAAATTACAGGAGGGAATGATGTTGAAAAGGAGTTGTAAAGGCTTGAACTTAAAGACTGACCAAGAGCCTCACCCATTGACTGTGAAAGACCATTTGCAAGACCTTGTTGCAATGCAGATGAAACAGAGGATGCTACTGAATAGGATATTGCCGAGGTTATAGAAGACGTGAGTGTGCTTCCGATATTTCCAGAAAGCTGCTGGGATAATGCAGATGATAAAGAACTTTGAAGTGATTGTTGTATGTCCTGTGAAACTGTCTGTGTTAATGAGTTTTGAAGATTATTGTTTAAACTCTGGTATAATGAGGAGGTTAATGTTGAGGAGATGGTCTGTGGAAGTTGCTGACTTATGTATGAGTTCATGCTTTGATACATATCCCCTTGAAGCTGCTGTCCAACATTTGTTTGCAGATTTGTAAAGATAGAATTTTGTATATTCTGCTCAAACCCTTGAGAAAATCCCTGGTATAAAGCTGAAGAGATGCTTTGTTCTATGCCGCTTTGTATATCTGAACTAAATTGCTGGGCCTCTGTTGTACCTATGCTTGAGGCAAGCTCCTGTGAAAGAGAAGATGTAAATGCAGAGGATAGTTGCTGAGGTACAGTGTTAAGAAGATTTTGGGCAAGGCTCTGTGAAATGCTTTGTGACATGGCTGATGAGAAACTCTGCGCAAAGTTATTGGCAAATGCTTGTGAAAAGCTTTGCGATATTGACTGGCTAAGAGATTGAGAAATAGACTGGCTTAATGATTGTGAAATATCTTGAGATAAACTTTGTGCAAGGGACTGGGATAATGAAGAACTAAGTGAAGATGCAAGTTCCTGAGACATGCTTTGTGAAAGAGAGCTGCTTAGAGAAGAGGATAGGCTCTGTACTTCTTGATTTGTCAATTGTCCTGGAAGAGAGGAAGGTAAGGAGGATAACCCACTTTGTAAGCCGGATTGCAAAGAAGATTGGAACCCATTTCCAAAAAGATTTTGGAAGGAGCCCTGAAGCGCCGAACTTACACTTGATGATATTGCTGAAGAAAGCGTAGAACCAAATGGCTGGCTCTGTATAGAGGTGGGAAGTTGAGAAAGTATAGTCTGTTCATTTGTATTTATATAACTTCCAATATATCCAGAGGTGGTAGAAAGTATTGAGGTACTTATTGAGCTTGATATTTGATTTAATATACTTGGAGTAATCTGAGCACCGGTATTTTGATTTAGAACAGAATAGATTACGGTATTTAATGATGAGATTGTGCTTGTTGAAACTGAAGCGACTATTGAGCTTGTAAGAGATTGTATGGCTCCTGAGCTCATTGTAGGTTCTGCCGCGTATATTGCTTGATATATTGAGGTATCTAAGGATGAAGTAAATGATGAAGCTATTGATGACTCAGCGTTTGATTCCAAAGTAGGAATTGTTTGAGTGGTTATTGTACCTCCTATATTATTAGATAATGAAGAGTAAATCTCCGTTTCAATAGTCGAGGATAATGATTGTGCAATAGAGCCTGAAATCTCAGAAGCAAGACCTGAAGTTGTTTGACCATTTCCTAGACTTGATTGAAGCGCTGTTTCTATACTTGACTGAAGTTCTGGCTCCATTGTTGACATAGATGCCTGAACAGCGGTGTTTATTGAGGACTGCATAGAACTTTGAAATGCTGACTCTAAAGCACTGCTTACATTCATCTGCTCAGTTATAGGAGGCATAGTTATTATCAATTGGACTCCGTTTTTTAATGGTATGTCTAATGTTTGAGCGGGAAGAATTATTGTTACTGGTTGTATAGGTATTTGTGGTACCAAACTACTTTGAGATGATACTGCAGTTGTATATGAATTTGTAGCACCACTAATTACTTGATTGAAAATATTAGAGTATGCCTGTGAAATATACTGTGGATTTTGGGTTGCAGATGCGTTGTTTACTAAACTTGAAACGTTGTAATTTGAAGCAACACCGCTTCCTGCACCGGTGTAATTTGGAGGAGTACTTGTATTGTTAACCTGTACATTTAGGTTAGTAGTACTACCGTTAGTATAAAAAATTGAAAATGAACCTGATTCAACTGTGTAATTATTACCACAAGGAACACCGCTTTCTAGATCATATGTTATATTCTCCTTATAATGTATGGTTGAACCAGTAGTAAAACTACACACCGCGGTAAAATTAAGTACAGTGTTATTTATAATTGATATATTTATAGGAAGTTGGTCTTGATAATAAGAGTTAATGGCAACAGGGCCGCCACCTCCAAAAGGCAGTGCGTATGTTTTGAATATAGGAATGTTTGAGTTTATGCTATTACTTACATTGTCATTTAGTATTATTGAAGGAGTATATGTAGAATAAGAGGAGGTTATGATGAATATGGAAATAAAAATAAAAAAGGTAAAGAGCGTAGAACTATATTTTGACATTTCACCAACATTAAGTTATATTAATAAAGAGTAAAAGCTTAAATAAACGTACATTTATTTGATTTTAGCTTATGTTTAAGTTTGTGTTTGAGTTCATGCAAAATTATGGGCCTTATGAAGATGACGATATAGAAGAGATGTACTCTGAGGATGAGAATAAGGCAGATAGCGATATTCAGACATACTCAATATCTGATAAGGCAGAAGAAGAAGAAAATACTGAAGGATTTAATAAAGAACTTAATGACTATGATGAGGCAATAGAGAGTGATATGCACGATGATAATAGCGGAAAAGATAGAGCTTTTGGAGGAAGAATAAGCGGAATCTGGCTCATATTGATGGTTTTGTTCATAATAGGTACTGTCATAATTACAAATCTTTTTTCTTTTTTTTCTATTTCTGTGAATAATTTTTTACTTTCTTCTTTTGGAATTCAAGGACAACAAGGTCCTCCAACAGCTTATGAAATAAATAGCAGCAAAATACCTTCAAACTCAACTTTGGTTTATATTGAAAATCAAAGCGGCTATCCTCAATTCGTTACGATAGTTAATGATAGTTGTAACAATAATCATACATACGATTGCAAAAGCTTTAATTATAGCTATTTTGCTAAGCAGTATCCACAGAAAAATAACTTTAATCGTACCAAATATTTGGCATTTATAAATAATTATAACGATGCACAACTTTTTATTAGCACTTTATGGATGATAATAATGGGCATCTTTGTAGTTGAGAGCTACTTAAATCTTGAAAAACGTACCATGTTTAATACATACGTATTCGTGATTTCTTATACTATGATAGGATTTGGTGTATTTGGCATTTCAGGTGCATTTTTGCTTTATAGTTTGTATAATATTTTGGATGATAGAGGATTAATAGGAAACGGCTGAGTTAAAATAAGTTTATTGATATGAAACGTATTATCTTCTTTAGTGTTTTGTACCAGCTACTGCTGTTTCTCTTTACGTCTTTAATTAAGGATTTATATTTGCTTTTTTCTTCTGAGCTTAACTTTCCCTCCTTTACTGTTGTTTGTTTTTTGCCATCTACTATCTGAGTCTCTGTTTTATTTATTATCTCCTTTTTAATCATGGCATACCACTCGTCAAGCGTGTTACCATGAGTTTTGATCATTTTTATAAAATCCTTCATCTTTATTTTTCTTCTTCTGCCGCTTCTATCCTCTTCTGCGGCAGGTATTAGAGCTGCCTTGTCGCATATCTCTTCTATATCTGCTTGGGAAAAGCCCATTGTTGCACGAGCTAACCTTGAAAAACTTATCCTGGATAGAGGCATCTTTCGAGTATTGTACATAAATGCTTGTTTTCTTGTTTTGTAGTCAGGAGGCGGTATATATATTGTCTCACCAAAACGTTTGCTTCTCTTTAATGCAGAGTCTATATCCCAAGGTTGGTTTGTAGCACCTATTACAAAAATACCTTCAGGATTCTTTTCTACACCGTCCATCTCTTGAAGGAACTGATTTACTGCCATCCTCATAAAACTTTGTTGTTCTCCTCCTCCCTCTCTTTTTCCTCCAAGAGCATCTATTTCATCGAAGAATATAACTACAGGAGTATTTTTTCTTGCTTGTTCAAATATAGCATGCATGTTTTTTTCTGTATTACCAGCATACATATCTACTATCTCATTTATTCTGGCTATTAAAACATTTGAATTTGTCTCTCCGCCTATAGCGTTTACAAAATAGGTCTTACCGCATCCTGGTGGACCGTAAAAAATTACGCCAAGTCCAAGCTTTTTCCCATATGCCTTTAACAGTTCAGGCTTTCTTATTGCTAGTATTATATTTTCATAGATTAGCTTCTTTTCCTTCTTCATCCCAACTACATCCTTGAAGGTTATGTTTGATTTGTGCCACTTTACTTTTTTAATTTGTCCTTCTGATACCTCGGTGTCATTCTTTGGAACTGTTTCGCTAACGCCCCCAATTGTTGAGGTAGATGATATTTGATTAGAAGATTCCGATGCTTTTTGAGTTAGTTTTGTCTTTAATTGATCAAGTCTTGCTTTTGCCTGCTCATAATTAGGATTTCTTTTTAATGATAACTCATACCATTCTTTGGCTCCTGAATAATCTTGTTGATACTCGGAGATTATACCCATTACATATGGAGCATCGAAGCTTTCTGGCTCTATAGCCATTACTTTCTCAGCGTCCCTTGTAGCTTCCTTGTATTTGCTTATTATTGCATATGAAAGAGCCCTGTTAAAATAAGCACTTGCATAATTAGGATCAGCATCTATAGCTTTTGTGTATAATACTATTGATTTTTCGAAATCATTGGCTTCAAACGCCTTTCCTGCATCGTCATAGAATTCCTTTGCAGCCCTTATCCTAGTACCTTCTCTTTTTGGATCTTGTTGCGATGGATTTGAAGCTTCTGGCATTTACACACTTAAACATTTCTTTTATTATTTATTATAAAATATATTAAATTATATTGTTAAATCAGATATAAATATGTTATATTATGTTTTAGCGCTTTTGTCCAATAGTATATTAAGAGCATAATCGACTCTTGCGATGTTTTTCTCTGTTCTTAAAACAGAATTAAACTCACATGATAAAAATCTTTTAGATAATAATAACGCCTTTTCATTTAATTTAATGAGTTCTGGTTTTTTAATTTTATACCTTCCGCATAATTGATTTACCATTAGTTTGCTATCAGAAAAAAATACCAAATTATTTTTTTCTTTTTTAAGAGATATTAGCTTCTCCATAGCCAATATTACCGCAGTGTACTCGGCTTCATTGTTTGTTTTTATGCCATTATAAAAACACTCGAGAATCTCTTCGTTATTATCAAGTATAAGATATCCAGATGCACTCTCTCCAGGGTTATTTCTAGAGGCCCCGTCGGTGTATATTTTAATATTCATATGCTCACTTTTATTAATAGTTATGTTTAGAAATCTTTTTTAAATTGCCTATTTTGCCGAAGCTTAGCGTTTCCATATCTCCTATACATAACGCCTTTGCATCATTTATGTCAAACATTTTTTTGAATATAGGAGCCATATCCTCAACATTATCAATGTTTACGCTAAGACCCTCTGCAAAGTAACTTAATGCTGGCAAAACAAGAAGAGAGGAGTTTTTGTTTTTACAATAAAGAAAGCATTTTAACTTTTCTTTTTTTCCAGTATCGTTAATCAAAAGCAAAGAAGGATGAACATGCCCCATTATTATGAATTGTGATTTTTGTTCTTTTGGAAGCCCAGACCCATGAATAAAGGTATAATTTGAAAGTACAGCCTCTTTTCCATATATTTTTATGCCATTTTTATTTATAGAGTCTATGAAGTTGTCATGATTTCCTTTTATTATCTTTATATCAGATATCAATAACTCAGATTTGATATAATCTATTAACTCTATATATTCGTTAAACTCTTCAGTATGGACCTTAGAAAAATCATTTTTAATATCTCCGGTAATTATTATTGAGGTAGCATCAGTAAGATCCTTTGCTTTTTTTAGTATGTTTTTTATGTTTTTCAGATTTATTTTAGGAAGAAAGGTACCACTATCTGCGGCTATACCTTCATAGCCCAAATGAAGATCCGAACATATGATTGCAGAGAGATCTTTAATAAAAAGAATTGGAAGTCCGTCAAGTATCTCAAGCTTCTTTTCGATTATCATAAATACTCGCTTTTCTTTATTTTTTGTAGAACCTGTTGCCTTAATTCTCTGAGATGGCGCCGTCTATCTTTCATTAATATAACATCCGCTTCTCCCATGGTTATCATCATATGTGAAAAAGGAGATGGCACTTCTGTCTTTATTATCTTAAAATTTATTTCTTTGTTAAGAATTCCAAAAAGTATTTTTTTAGCCCTAGGCAAATCCATTAAATCCTCAAATATCTCTCTGTAAGTTTCTTTTATAATTGGAAAGTTTGGACTTATCTCCTCGGCTGCTTTTAATATAAGCTGTGAGTTTATTTGCTGCTTCCTTACGCTTATCTTCTTACCTTTATAATTTCGTAGAATCATAAAACTTCTTGCTGCATTGTACCTAAAACGTCTTCGCATCATCTCAGTTCTTTTTATGTTGTTCTTCAATAATCTTAAGGTATCTAGCTCTGTTGCATCAGATATTACCTCTTCTATTATTTTTTTATTTATTGATTTTGAGCGCGGCAATCCTATCACAAAACCATTATCGCTTATGCTTATTCCTAAATCTATTCCTGCTTTTTCACTTAGAAGCATAGCAAAAATTCTTGAGAGAGCATCATTTATTCTTCTGCCAAATAATGCATGAAATATGATAAGCTCTCTTTCTTCTTCATTATCATAAGTCATCTCTATTAAGATTAATTTATCGGTAGGAATTACGCCAGTATAGAAAAACTGCTCTGCGAAGTAGTTGTATATGGAATTTTTAGCGTTGCTATCTATTGGCATTAAGTCAAGAAGTTTTTTGCTTTCTGCATTTGGTTTTAAAAGGCTCTTTGAAAGAAGCTCTAATGTCTCCTTCTTGCTTATTTTTTTGACCTTCTTTACTGTTTTTGAAGCTTTGTTTGAAGAAATTAATGTAGCTGCTAGATCATTTCTAAACTTTCCTATCTCTATAGCAAGCTCATATGTAAGAGGTAATTGTTCAGAGTACCACGGAGGTATTGTTGGTACCTCACCTGGAGCTAATGATACATAACACTTCATTACCTTTGCATAATCAAACCTATAGGTTTTGCCTCCTAGAGCAAAAATATCTCCAGGTTTTAATCTTGAAAGAAACTCCTCTTCTATACTTCCTATCCATTTATTTTCTTTTGTAAGAACATCTATAGCTACTTCATCAGGTATAGTCCCGATATTTAAGAAATATATTAATCTTGTTAGTTTACCACGTCTTCCCATTGTTTTTTCTTTCTCATCATACCAAATCTTTGCATATACACGCCTGCTTTCAAGACCAACATACATTCCAGAAAGATACTCCAGTAATGAGATAAAATCGCCCCGTTCTAGATTATGATAGGCATAAGCGTTTTTTATTACCGAGTAAGCTTCTTCTATATCCCATTTTTTGTTTTGTGACATTCCAACTAAATGCTGTGCCAATACGTCCAAGGCATTTTTAGGAACCCTAAACGAGTCTATATGCCTTTTTTTAGCCGCATCAAGCATTACTGAGCACTCAACTAGATCATCCCTGTTGGTAACTATGACCTCACCTACAGCAATGTCATTGAAGCTATGTCCGCTTCTTCCGAATCTTTGAACTGCTCTTGCGACACTTTTTGGAGAGCCTATCTGTATTACATTGTCTATAGTCCCGATATCTATACCAAGTTCAAGACTTGTAGATGAAACAACGCACCTTAGCTTTCCTTTTTTAAGTAGTTCTTCAACTCCTAGCCTCGTCTCCCTTGAAAGAGAGCCATGATGAGCAGCTATTTTATCTTCGCCGTACTTGAACCTTTTTTCAAGATTGTATGAGACTCTTTCTGTCCCACTACGAGTATTTGTAAAGATAAGTGTTGTTTTATTTTTCTTTATTATTGAGTCCAGTATAGCGTAGATATTTTTTTCTATATTTTCATCTTTTGCCGATATTATGTCCTTGACAGGACTCATTGCTATAAACTGCATTTTTTTATCCCATGTTGCATCTATTATATAACAATCCCTTTCAGTAATATCATTTTTATAACCAACAAGAAACCTAGCAGCCTCCTCAAGCGGTGAGAGAGTTGCGCCCAAACCTATACGTATAAAATCATGGCCAATCATATTTGAAAGACGTTCTATTGATAACGAAAGATGAACACCTCTTTTGTTATTAGCAAGCTCATGAAGCTCATCTATTATAACATACTTGACAGTTTTCATATTTTCCATAAATTTAGGTGAGTTTAGAAGTATGGCAAGGCTTTCAGGTGTTGTTACAAGTATGTTTGGAGGCCGTTTAAGCATTGCCTGCCTGTCTTTTTGTGGTGTGTCGCCAGTTCTTATTCCAACAGTTATTTTTTTTAGAGGCAGCGCCATCTTTGAAAAGATCTCCTCAAGAGGTTCACTTAGATTTTTATATATGTCATTATTAAGAGCACGCAGAGGAGAGACATATATACAATATATTTTATCCTCTAACGTATTGCTTACAGACAAATCCATTAAATCGCTTAAAATTCCGGTAAACGCAGAGAATGTTTTTCCACTCCCAGTTGGAGCGGTTATAAGCATATTTTTCCCTTCTTTTAAAAGTTTGAAGGAGTATCTCTGAGGAGGTGTTAAGGTTTTATATTTGGACTCGAACCACTTTCGTATAAATATATTTAAACTTGAAAGGCTTTCTTCAATGGTAAATGGCTCTTTTTTGAACTCTATCATAAAATCAGGCATGTAGTAGATAGTATAGCGCGGCAAAATTAATATACGTTCTTTGTTTGGTTTTATATCAGAAAAGTGTTATATAAAACGTTTATATCAATACAAGAAAGGATATTGTTAAACATATATAGTTATTTATTTTATTATGAGCAAAGGTGAGGTATTGTCAAAAAATAATTCAAAAAAGATCCAGGCGTTAAAAAGATCGCAGGAGATAGAGAATATTTTAAAAAAGGGGATAATGGAGAGTGAGGCTTTGCAGAACAGCGGAGATGACAGGCCTGAAGATGAGTCCCATATAAATGAACTTCTAGAGAATAATAAAAAATATAAAGAAGGTAGTGCCAAAAATAAAAAAACATCTGGAAAAGGAACTAAAAAGAAATAAAGAAAATTTACTGTTATATATTCTTTGGTAAATACTCAGATCCTGTAGAGTTTATGAAGATTGTATAATCGGAGGCCATAAAAGTATTTCCAGTACTATCATTTTTTACTAATAAAAGTATAGTATACTCACCAGGCCCATAGGTTTTTATTATTTTTTTAATGTTAAAAGAAACCTTGAAGATGTTCTTGTTTATGTAATAATTATCTGCAACTATTGTAGAGATATTTTGATAATATTCATTGCTGTTATTTACAACACCTGCAATCTCATTTCCAAAGCTGTAAGGAGTTTTTGGAACATTAGATCTTGTTAAATTAACCAACGGTGGATCATACGAGACATAAGCACCGTAAAAAGAAAGATTATTTGAGGTGTTTCCAAGTAAGTATACCTCTCCAGTATTGGAATAACTTGGAGAGGCAAGACTCCAAGAAATATAGTCATTTATAAAATCCTCCACAAAATACACAGTGCTTGCATTATACGCAACGCCTATACTTACCTGATTATGATAAGGATTTAATATATTGTCTCTATGCCCATTATTACAGCATATTGAGTCGTTATACATCATGCTATACTCCATATTATACAAGGCTTTTGTTACGTTAATGTTTCCAACGCAACCTAAAGCACCGCATGAAGTGCTCTGCTCATATGCTATATTTTCTTGCACCGATTGATTGCCACCAAGTAAAGTATATCGCATATAGGGTTTCATATCAAATAAATCCCAATGGCTGAAATAATTATATTCCAACATGCTTTTGGCATGCTGCTGAGCTGATGAGATGTTAGAGAGTGAAACAGGTGGCAAACCAAATTTACTTCGGTCGTTGTTTATAAGACCTAATGCATAAAAATCAAGAGCGGTTTGATTTATTTTTTGTATTGGTATTGTAGTGAGATTAGAGGTATTCACGCTCTCGTTTATTGACCCCGTTCCAATTATATCAGGTATTGAAGAACCCGTTTTATTTATTATTAATCCAAGAAGGCCGGTCTTTGTTATAAAAACAAAAAGTAAGAACATTATTGTAATAAAGAATAAAATATCGACAATTTTACGCATAATATTCATTACTTATGTTTGTTTTTATTAATTCATTCCTCATCTTTCTTGCTTCCTTTACCAACGGAGAGTCTGACACCATTTGGATCTCTAGTTATTGTTATATCGAGCTCGTCGCTTCCGAGCATGTGCCTTAACTCCTCATAGGTATATGAACCTATATCTTTACTATCGGTTCTTACTTCCTTATTTTTAAGAACCTCTGCCCTTCTTTGTATTAATGCTCCTTTTTCTATTGAGGTATATATCAACTCGAGCTTTGGCTTTTCCGCGCCATAGATATCTTCTATGCCTCGTTCAATTGGCTTGTAACCTTCTCCTTGGTATATGAACTTTTCTACAGCTTTGAACTCTCCTTTTAGATTAGAAACGACATTTGATACATTAGACTTATTTCCAGCTATTACAAAGTCATCGCCGTTTAAGAATCCTACAAAGGTATTGCCTCCTTTTTCTTTAACATTGTCCTGAATCAACTGCGACACTAACCTCAGAATAGTTATCCCAGATTCATTTCCAAACCTTTGAGCAAAGTTTGCAAGGCCATCAACCATAAGCCTTCCTATTTCATAACTATCATTTTTTTCTGCTAGTGCCTTCTCTACAGCATCTGAGATCTTCTCTTCGTTAGGGAGATCTATCAAAGGGTCAAACTTTTTACCTTTCTTTTTTAGGAATATAGTAACTAAGCTTCTGAGTTCTGAAGGATCAAAGGGTTTTTGTATATAATAATCTGCACCATACTTTATTCCTTTAAATCTGTTTGAGGTGGCGTCCATTGCGCTTACAATTATAACTATTGTGTCTTTTATTTGAGCATCACTTTTGATTTTTTGGCATATCTCTAATCCATCCATTCCAGGCAGCATAAGATCTAATACTACAAGGTCAGGCTTCTCGAATCTTATCCTGCGTATTGCTTCCATGCCGTCGTTTATCTGTGTTATATCAAAACCCCTGCCTATAGAAAGTGCCATGAGTTGATTAATGTTTTTATCGTCTTCTACTATCATTATTCGTCTTAAAAGCTGCTTGTCCTGAAGAACATAATAAGTAGGTATACCGCCGCTGCTTCTTGATGCTATAGCGTTTGCTTTTTCAAGCTCAACAAGACTTTTTTTAAGTATTTCATCAGATATTCCAGCGTCTGTTGCAAACCCTTTAAGCTCGTTATAGGTTATTTCTTGTTTGTCATTCAATAATGATATTATATCTGCTTCTGAATCTTCCAAACTTTTCATACTAATCGCCAATATTAAATGAATAGTAAATATATTATGCTTTTTTTTGAAAAAATGAATAACAGTATAAATTGTATGCTCAATTTATAAATTTTTGTTGATATATTACCTTGATTGGATGAAACTTGAAAATAATATAATACTAATAACCGGTGGATCCACAGGAATAGGATTTGCTTTGGCCGAGTACTTTGCAGCTAAAAATAAGGTAATAATATGCACTGACATCCTCCCACGAATAA
>JAKACG010000013.1 GCA_021821605.1 Microcaldota archaeon
TTCTTTTGGTTTTTCTGTATCTTTCTTAGTTTCAGTTTCCTTTTTAACGCCCCAATTTTTCTTAGTTTCACAATTAGTGTCAAGGCACATCTCAAAAACCTTTCCTTTTGAAAATACCTTTACTTTTGGCGTTCCGCATTTTTCGCATACCTTATTCAATGGTATTATTTTTGCATACTGTGGCAATGGATATGTATTATTGCACTTTGGCCACGTAGCGCAGCCTACAAATGCCTTTCCTATTTTTGATCTTCTCATTACCAAATCTCCCCCGCATTTATTGCACTTTCCAAGTATGTTTGATTTTTCACTTTCTTTCAATCCTTTAGCAAGAGCATTGCCTATTTCATTTCCATTCTTTTTAAAGTCATCTATTATCTTTTTAATGAGGTCCTTTCCCTCATCTATTATCTGTTGTTCATTAAGCAAGCCTTTTGCTACCTTTTCCATATCCTCTTCTAGCTTTCTTGTCATATCTTCGTCTAGTATCTCACTGCAGTAATCATTCAATGCTGTATACACGCTCATTCCAAAGCCCGTAACCTCAATTCTGGAATTTGTTATATATCCTCTATCAAAGAGCGTATCTATAATGGAGGCTCTTGTAGCTTTAGTACCAAGCTCTTTTTTTTCGAGCAGACTTATAAGACCAGCCTTTCCGTACCTATTCGGAGGTTCTGTCTTTCCCTCGTTCATGTATATATCATCAAGAGCTATTTCTTTACCTTTTTCAAGTTTTGGTATCTCAAGCTCTTTAGGTTTATAATACGGCTCATAATATGTTATCCAGCCCTTTTCCTTTAGTACCTCTCCAGTCGCGGTATACTCCTCTTCATTTACAGTTATCTTAACTGTAGTTCGCTCTCCTTTAGAGTACTCTGCAAAACAAGCAAGAAATCTTTTTACAATTAAATCATAAATCTTTTCTTCTTCAGGTGTTAGTTTTTTTGGAAACTCTCCTGTAGGGTATATAGCAGGATGAGCTTCATCTTGCTTTGCACCTTCATGTGGCTTAACTCTATTGCTCTGAATGAGTTTGTTTGCGCTATCTGAGTATCTTTCATTCTTTGCAATATCTGCTAATATTTTTTTAAGATTTAAAGTATAAGGTAGTTTTTGCGAAGATGTTCTTGGATAAGATATGTATGATCTTTCATAAAGTGCTTGTGCAAGAGCAAGAGTTCTTGATGGGTCTATTCTAAAGACTCTACTAGCTTCTAACTGCAAAGAAGTTAAATCGAAAGGAGGGAAAGGTGCATGCAGCTCTTCTTTCACATCTAGCTCAGCGACAATTGCCTTTCCAGATTTTGTTTTTTGAAGTGCAATCTCTGCCTCTTTTTTATCAAAGATACTTCCTTTCTTGTTCTCAAGTTCAAGGGTTCCTATTTTTATAAACAGCTTCCATAAAGGCTTAGAGACAAAATTTTTAATCTCATTCTCTCTTTTCGCAAGTATTGAAAGCGTAGGTCCTTGTACTCTTCCAATACTCAGTACCTTTCTTATTCCTATTGTAAAAAGAGAGTTCATAAGCGCTCTGCTTAAATTTATACCCCACATCCAGTCAAGGATATGCCTTGCTTCACCAGCATAAAAGTTGTTAAAATCAAACCCTTCAATACTCTCATAAGCTTTGATTAAATCTGGTTTTGTTGTTGTAGAAAAACGCATTCTTCCTATAGTGGTGCTTTTTAACTCGGTGTTTACATTGTTATTAATTACCTGTTTAAGTATATTTGTCCCTATTACCGTCCCTTCAAGGTCAAAGTCGCAAGCGTTTATAAAAAAAGTACATCTTCTTGAGATCTCAGTTATGGTGTCTAAATATTTTTTTGTAAAGTATGAGCTCTCATTAACTTTATATGATGGTATCCATTCAATGTCAAAGATAGGCAGCTCTTTTTTCTCCTTGTCCTTTTGTTGAAGAGTAAACAAATGCCCTGCAGCTGCAACTATGAATAAGGTGTCCTCTCCATTATCCACCTCAAAGTATCCTATGCCATTGACATTATATCTTTTGGGCTGTGTATCACCTAAAGACAAAGCAACTCTTAAAGCAACGCTTGGCTTTTCTGCTATTATAAGCTTATTCATTTTTCAAACCTTAAATGACCTTTAATTAAAAATAAAGCATCACTTCATTCAATTCTACATTAAGGTATATATAAAGTTTGGGAAGTAATGTTAGAGCAAAATACCTAATTTAACTTAAGAATCACTGCTTTTTCTTCTTGTTTTTGCTTTCTTTAAGCACGCTGTCTTCCTTTGATATTCTAGATGCCATATACAGTCCTACTATTATTGTTATTACTGCTAGCACAATAAAGATTGTACCTGCACCTGTATATGCATAAGATATTATTGTGATTGTGCCCATAACCAGCATAGCAATGGCTATAAAAAAATTTTGTTTTTCATATTCGCTAAGCGCATCCAAAGATTCCATATATACTCATACCACGGTAAATATTAAATGTCTTGCTGTTATTGTAGTCCATTAAAACAGAGTTATAAAACTTTGTTCAAAGCTATTTTTCTTTTTATCAATCCAAGACAAAGAATATAAACTTATATTATCAATATATATCTAAGATTTTTACTATTTAATGTTGAGTGTTATGGAAAAAGCTGATTCTATTTTGGAGATACACGAAGTTGAAGAGAAAGCAAGAGCAGTAAAGGAAAAGGTAGAAAAGGAAAAAGAACGTATGTCTATAGAAACAAGGGATAAAGCATCTAAAATAATTACAGATGCACAGGAGAATGCAAAAACAATTCTTGAGTATTCAATAGAACAAGCTAATTTAGAAGTTGCAAAAATAAAGAAAAAAAAGATTGAAGAAGCAGAAAAGAAGGCCAAAAAAATAAGTTCTACAAAAATAAGCAAGGAAAAGGCAAAAAAGGCAGTATCTGAGTTTATAAGTGAGATTTTATAATTAATGTGTATTTATGTTCAGAACAGAGCCTATGTATAAACTTCGAATACTTTGCCTTGAAAAAGAGGCTGGCAAGGTAGTTGAGCTTTTACATAAACTTAATACAATAGAGCTAAGAAGAAGCAAGCTTGAACTTTCTGATATTCAAAATCAGGAAAGTACCAATAAATTAAATGAAGCTCTTGTAAGAGTAGAAGGTGCACTATCCTTTTTAGAAGAAAAGGAACATTCTGGGAAGATAAAGCATATGGATCTAAGTACTCTTTTCAAAAAAATAGAGTCTGACAAAGCAATAGATGAAATATACGCATTGAATGATAGGCGAAAGATAATAGAGGATGAGCTTAAACTTGCGTCTTATGCTGAAAATGTATCAAAAAAATTAAAAAACATAAAAGTAAATTTTTCCAAGCTTTCTAGCAACTTCATAACACTTCGCGCATTTGAGCTTCCATCTAAGGATACTAAAAAACTTGTTAAGAAATTAGAGAGTTCAGTTAAGAATATAGAGATATTATCATCAAAGAATGGAAAGTTATCTGTTCTTTTAATCGCCTATGAAAAAAAGGCAAACATAGATGAAATAATCAAAGCATACGAAGTGACTGAGTTTGATTTATCTTCAAAGTATCTTTTAGGTACTCCTGCTCAAACACAAGAGAGCTCTTATAAAAAAATAAAACAGCTTAATTTCGAGAACGAAGAAATCACAAAAAAATTAAAGGAACTCTCAAAATCATCATATTTAAGAATAGCAGCTTACTTTGAGATGCTTAAAATAGAACTAGAACGTACATCGGCATCTTCAATGTTCAAGAAAACAGACAGCACAGTTGTTGTAGAGGGTTGGATTCCAAAAAAAAGTGAAGCACATCTAGTAAAGGAGCTAAATACCGCGCTTTCAGGAAGGGTTTATATAGAAAGAGTAGATGAAAAAGACGAATTAGCCCCTACTTTAATAAAACACCCTAAATTCTTAAGATCATTTGATTATATGATAGAGTTTTTCTCTCTTCCAAGAAGCGATGAGATAGACCCTTCATGGATATTCATAATATCATTTCCAATCTTTTATGGATTTATGATCTCTGATGTAGGTTATGGCATAATGTCATTGATATTATCAACACTTATAAAAAAGAAGACAGATCCTAACGGATTGATGTACAACACAGCAACTCTATGGCAGATAAACTCTATCTCGGCAATGTTCTTTGGTTTTATCTCAAATCAGTATCTTGGCATGCCATTTAATCAGTACTTCACAGGTTTTACCGGAATTAACTGGTTCTCTGATATAAGTTACATTGCAGTAGTGTCAATTATATTTGGTTTAATTCAGATACTTTTAGGTCTTGTGTTTGGTTTTATAAATGAGTATAGACATCATAAGAAAAAACTTGCAGTTGCAAAACTTACATCATTTGCTCTAGTGTTTTCAGGTACACTTGCAATAGCAGGAGGACTTTTCGGCGCTTTGAGTTATAATATTACTCTTGCAAGCACTATAACCGCAATAATATCATTAATACTTACTCTAATACTTAGCGGAGAGAGGGCATTAGAGGTAATAGATCTGATTTCACATACGCTTAGTTATATGAGAATAATGGGCTTTGGACTTGCAAGTGTAATAATAGCATTCCTTATAGATTTTGCATTTACTCCAAAATTAAGTGACGGCATACTTGTATTCATAATATATTTAGTAATATTTTTATTACTACATGTGTTAAATATGATAGTATCTATATTCGAAGGGCTTGTTCAAGGACTTAGGCTTAATTTTGTCGAGTTCTTTACTAAGTTCTATGAAGGCGGAGGGGTAAAGTTCAAGCCGTTTTCATATAAACGAGTTTATACTAAAGAATAAATAATAAAATTTGGTGAAAAAATGTCAATAACAATGGAAGCCGCAATAGCATCAATAGGAGCAGGACTTGCTATCTTTGGTGGTGCTGTAGGAACAGGAATAGCACAATCAGGAATAGGAAGCGCAGGTATGGGTCTTTTAGCAGAAAAGCCAGAAGAAATAGGAAAGGTAATATTATTTTTGGTAATTCCTGAAACCCTTGTAATATTCGGTCTTGTAATTGCAATACTTATAGCACTATCAGCTGGAATAATTTGATGGTGTGGCAAATGGGACTCTCTGAAATTAAGAAAAGCATAGAGCAGGACTCTAAAAGCTACTTTGAGACCGAGAGGCAAAATGCTATAGCTGAGCAAAAGCTTGTTTTAGAAGAAGCAAGAAAAAAAGCAGATGAAATTATTAGAACGGCAAAGGAAATGGCTAAAAGAAAACAAGCAGTACTTTTGGCAGAGGCGCAAGCAGAAGCCGAAGTAGAATACAAAAGTATTATATCTTTGGCCATGGACTCTTTTGTCTCTAAAAATCTAGCTCACTTTAGATCAGAAGCTATAGCTGACTTTAGCACTAAGCATCAAAAGGAGCTTATACTTTCTGCAATAGCCTCTTTTTCAGAGCTTGTCCCAAAAGAGAAGACAATAATAGAGATAAGCAAGAAATATGCCGATTTAGCAAAGGGCTTTAGTAGGAAAAAAATTACTAATATAGATGGAGTATCACTTAGTTCAGAAGATGAAAGCATAACACTTGTTGCTGGCTCTTCTGAGCTTATTGACTCTAATCTAGATAAACTAAAAAGCTCAATAGCTAGAACTCTATTCGAGATTTGATTGGTGTTTTTTTGAATAACTCTTCTGTAAAGTATGGCTACTCAAATACGAGAGCAAAAGGTATGCGCTCACTTTTGTTAACCAACTCACAGATGAGTCCACTACTTAACTCAAAGAATACAGAGTCAATACTCTCTTTTTTGATGCAGACCGATTACTCAAAAGCTCTTTCTGAGTTTGGAGGTGCAAATATTAAAAACTCTATAATAGACTTTGCGTTAAGCAAAAATCTTGCTGAAAAGATAAGCACCATAATAAGAATAACGCCACATTCAGATAGGACAATTATGCGCAGTATAGTAGGAAGATGGGATCTGCATAACATTAAGCTTGCTCTTGAAGCAAAAGAAAATAACCTCTCTTATGAAAAAATATCCAAGTACATAATAGATTATGGCGAGTACAACCATCTTGTGTTAAAGGAGGTTCTTAAAGAGGACAACATAGAACGAATGCTTCAGAGGCTCATAAAAAACTCCAGTTATACAAATATACTTTTAAGTGCAGAGAAAGCTTACTTAGAACATAAAAAAGCTTCATATGCAATAGCAGCAATAGATCTTGCTTATTATAGTTCATTAGAGCACACAATGCATCTTCTATACAATAGAGGTGAGCGTGCAGGCAGGATAGTAAGAATGGAGATAGACTCAAGAAATATCTTATCGGCAATAAGGGCTAAATCAAGAAAATCTGAGTTTAGCTCATTTCAAAAATTGCTTATAAACGGAGGTTCTTTATCAATCGATGAGCTTAAAAAGTTATATGGCTCATCTGATTCTGTTGAGTCGCTAGCTTCAAAGATAACTATATTTGATTTAAAGGAGCCAATATTGCAATATAAAAAGAACAGGCGCATGCTTGTTTTTGAGGTAGCTATGAGAAATAAGCTTCTTGTAGCTGCAAGAAAGGCCATATCGCAAAGCGTTCTTTGTATTACCTCAATAATTTCTTATGTATATTTAAAAGAGATAGAGGTATCAACACTTAGGATATTAATAAAAGGAAAGGAGTATGGTCTTAGTAGTGAGGAACTTTCTGAGTTGATGATTTGGAAGGAAAATTAAATAAAAAGTATAAAATGGCCCTAGTAGGGGGAGAGGAGTTATCGTTAGGTTTTAAAATAGCTGGCGTTCATGACTCTTTTACCGTAGAGACTGCATCTGAGGGTGAAACGGTAATACGCTCACTTCTAGAAAGAAATGAGGTAGGAATAATAGTTCTTTCTTCAAAGATTTTAAGAAATATAAAAGATAGGAAAATTTTAAATGCTATTGACAGCAGTATAATGCCTATATTCATAGAGGTTCCTGATTATGGCTCGGAGTACACTCCAGACACACTCAGGCGGCTTATACTAAGAGCAATAGGAATAGACATAAGCAAAACAATTGGTAGTTAATATGGGATCTATAAATAGAATATCTGGACCTTTGGTAATAGCAAAGGATATGTTAGGAAGTAATATGTATGATGTAGTAAAGGTAGGTAAGGCAAAGCTAATAGGAGAGATAATACAGCTTAAAAAAGATAAAGCAGTTATACAGGTATATGAAGACACAACTGGTCTTAGACCTGGCGAACCTGTAGAAACTACCTCCCTTCCATTATCTGTAGAATTAGGTCCTGGTCTTTTAGGCATGATTTATGATGGAATACAAAGACCGCTTGAAATTTTAGAAAAGAAAAGCGGCAGTTTTATAGGCAAAGGAATAGAAGCTTTGGCATTGGACAGGAAGAAAAAATGGCACTTTATACCTGAAAAGAATATTAAAAAAGGCTCTGTTGTAAGCGAAGGAGTTATACTTGGTTATGTTCAAGAAACCCCGACATTCAAGCATTATATAATGGTTCCAAAAGGAGTATCAGGAAAGATATCGATGATAAAAAGCGGCAACTTTACAATTGAGGATAAGGTTGCAGAGGTTGAGCAAAAAGGCAAAAAGTTTCAGATAACAATGCTTCAAAAACGTTCTGTAAGATATGCCTCTAAATTCAAAAGAAAGTTTAAATCCGAAGAACCTCTCATAACTGGTCAAAGAGTTATAGATACATTATTTCCTATATCAAAAGGCGGTACGGCAGCTGTACCAGGACCTTTTGGAGCAGGAAAGACGGTAATTCAGCACAGCCTTGCAAAGTACTCTGACAGTGATGTTGTCGTATACATTGGTTGCGGCGAAAGAGGAAATGAGATGACAGAGATACTTGCAGAGTTTCCTGAACTTAAGGATCCTAAAACCGGTAGGCCTTTAATGGAAAGGACAATTCTAATTGCAAACACAAGTAACATGCCAGTAGCTGCAAGAGAGGCTAGCATTTATACTGGAATAACTATAGCAGAGTACATACGTGATATGGGCTATAACATCTCAATAATGGCAGACTCTACCTCAAGATGGGCAGAGGCAATGCGAGAGATCTCAGCAAGATTAGAGGAGATGCCTGGAGAGGAAGGTTATCCGGCTTACTTATCTAAAAGGCTTGCCGAGTATTATGAAAGAAGCGGAAGCATAGAGAGCTTAGGAGGAAAGAAAGGTTCTATAACCTTAATAGGAGCGGTCTCACCTCCTGGAGGAGACATATCTGAACCTGTATCACAGGGAACATTAAGGGTGGTTAAAACCTTCTGGTCACTAGACGCATCGCTTGCCAGCTCAAAACATTTCCCTTCAATAAACTGGCTTAACAGCTACTCATTATATTTAGACATACTCGAACCGTGGTATCTTAAAAACATAGGTGAAGAGTTCGTTGTAGATAAAAAAGAGGCTATGCGCCTTCTACAAAAAGAGTCAGAGTTAAAGGATATAGTGCAGCTTGTAGGAGAGGATGCATTACCAGAAACTGAACGAATAGTTCTTGTAATAGGTAGAATAATCCGTGAAGATTATCTTCGTCAAAACGCATATGATGAGGTAGATGCTTTTACCTCAACTAAAAAGCAGGCAGGAATGCTAAGTGCTATACTTTTATTCTCACGACTTGCCGCAAAGGCAGTTTCAGATGGCGTAAAGGTAGAGAAAATCTCAGATATGAAGGTTAAGTCTGAGATCTCAAGATTAAAGACTATAAAAGAGCAGGACTTTGAGTCTGTGGTAAAAAAGACAAAATCAAATATACTTTCAGAGTTCAAAAACCTGGAAATTGAAGAAGTATCTGAAGAGAAAGAAGCGGCAAAGAAAATTGGTGCATAAAATGAAGTTTGATATAGAATATAAAACAATAGAGAGTGTTGCAGGACCTTTGGTAGTGGTAGGCCAAGTTAGAGCAGCTTCTTACAATGAAATAGTAAAGATAAGAATGCAAAGCGGAGAGTACCGTTTAGGACAGGTGCTGGATACAAGCGATGGAAAGGCAATAGTTCAGGTTTTTGGCCCTACAAGTGGAATAAATATAAACAAAACCTCTGTAAGTTTCTTGGGTGAGACCTTTACTGTAGGGGTCAGCGACTCGATGCTCGGAAGAATCTTTGATGGTCAGGGACATCCTAGAGATATGGGTTCAAACATCTCTGGAAAGGAGAAAAGAGACATAAATGGTTTTCCTATAAATCCTGTTTCAAGATCATATCCAAGCGATTTCATAGAAACAGGAATCTCAACAATAGATGGACTTAATACTTTAGTCAGAGGTCAGAAACTACCTATCTTTTCAGGTTCTGGACTGCCTCATAATCAGCTTGCAGCACAGATAACTAGGCAGGCAAAGGTAAAGAACAAAAATGAAAATTTTGCGGTAGTGTTCGCAGGCATAGGAATAACGTATGATGATGCGGAGTACTTCACAAATGAGTTCAGGAGAACTGGTGCTTTGAGCAGGACAGTAGCATTCATAAATCTTGCAGATGATCCAAGCATAGAAAGAATATTAACGCCTAGAATAGCATTAACCACAGCAGAGTATCTTGCATATGAAAAAGGCATGCATGTATTGGTTATACTAAATGATATGACCAACTACGCAGAAGCATTAAGAGAGCTCTCAAGCGCAAGAGAAGAGGTTCCTGGAAGAAGAGGCTATCCTGGTTACATGTATACTGACTTTGCAAGCATATATGAAAGAGCTGGCGTTCTTCATGGAAAGAAAGGAAGTATAACACAGCTTGATATTCTTACAATGCCAAGCGACGATGTAACGCATCCTATACCAGATCTAACCGGTTATATAACTGAGGGTCAGATCTTTCTAAGCAGGCAGCTATACAACAAAGGCATATATCCTCCTATAAATCCGTTGGGCTCTTTATCAAGGCTTATGGGTAATGGCGTAGGATCTGGAAAGACTAGGGAGGATCATAAAGGCGTTTCCGATCAGCTTTTCGGTGCATATGCTCGTGCTCAGGACGCAAAGAGCTTAAGCTCTATTGTTGGTGCAGAGGCGCTTAGTGAAAGCGACAAGCGTTATTTGAACTTCGGAGACAACTTTGAAAACAAATTCATAAGCCAAGGTTTTGATGAAAACAGATCTATAGAGAGAACCCTTGAGATAGGATGGGAACTTTTGTCATTATTGCCAGAAACAGAATTGTCAAGAATAAAAGAGGAGTACATAAAGAAGTATTATATAAAAAATAAAAAATAAGTAAAACTTTGAGTGTTAAACTATGGAAAAGATAAACCCAACAAGAATTAATCTTATACAAGTAAGAGTACGCACAAGAACAGCATCAAAAGGCTACTCAATACTAAAGCGTAAAAGAGAGGCTCTTGTTCTTGAGTTTTTAAAGCTTTTAAAACAATCTGGCAAGGATAGGGATCATCTATATAAAATACTTCAAGGTGCATATAAGACCGTTGCAATATCCTCGGCATATGTTGGCAACTTCGAACTTGAGTCCAGTGCAATGCAAATACCTGAAGCTGATCCCATAGCAATGTCAATAAAGAACATAATGGGCGTTAAAATTCCTGAAACACAGCTAGAAAAAAACGTTGATAATCAAGAGCTATCGTTATCTCCAACAGTTGCGGTTGATGATATACGTGTATCATTTGATGAGGTAATAAACACAATACTAGATGTTGCTCAGAGAGAGCAGGGTCTTAAAAGGCTGGTTATTGAGATAGAAAAAACAAAAAGAAGGGTAAATGCTCTTGATTATATAGTAATACCTGGGTTAAAGTCCCAAGCAAAGTACATATCTATGAGACTAGAAGAGCTAGATAGAGATACCTTCTCTGCACTTAAGCATGTAAAGAAGAGACTTTCAAGGGAAGAAAATGAGTAACGCCTGTCTTTTTAGTGGCGGCAAGGACTCAACTTTAGCATTACATAAAGTTATTGGATCTGGAATTAAAATTGATCTTCTTATAACCTTTTTATCAAAGAACAAGTTTAGCTATATGTTTCATTATCCTAATGCAAGGCAAACTGCTCTTCAGGCAAAGGCCATGGGAATAAAACAGATATTCATAGATACCGAAGGCAAAAAAGAGGAGGAGCTAAAGGATCTTGAAACTGCATTGATAGAAAATAATGTAAAACTACTAGTTACTGGTGCAACCTTTAGCAGATATCAAGCCGATAGAATAAAGGCAATCACCGATAAACATGGTATAGAAAACATAGCTCCATTATGGCATATAGATCCGATCTCTGAGCTAACGGAGCTTTCTGAAAACTTTAATGTAATAATGACCGCGGTAGCAGCTGAAGGTTTAGACGAAACTTTTTTAGGAAGAAGACTAGATGAGTCATTAATAAAAAAACTTATAGAACTAAATAAAAAGAACGGGATAAATCTTGTATTCGAAGGCGGAGAGGCTGAAAGCTTTGTTTTAGATGCACCGCTTTTCAATAAAAAAATAGTGATTAAAAACTCAAAGAAAGAGTGGAACGGAGAGCGCGGAGTATTTGAAATACTTGATGCTGTTCTTGAAAATAAGTAGATTAAATGTCATTTGTTTTAGATAAAATAAGTATGGTTGAGAATCCAATAGCTGAGACATCACAGATAGCAGAACAGCTCGAAAAAGAAGGTAAACAGATACTTAAATTCAGCATAGGTGATCCTGCAGCATACTTTAAAACTCCAGAGTATATACTTTCTGCATATAAGCTAGCATTAGAAAATCATAAGACTGCATACTCTGATTGGAAAGGAAATGAAGGTCTAAGGTCTGCAGTAGCATCACGATACAAAGATCTATACAATGTAGAGTACACCCCAGATACAGTTCAGATAACACAAGGCGTAAGCGAGGCTTTGCAGTTCATAAATATGTCCTTGATAGAAAAAAACACTACAGCTGTTATAATAGCTCCTTTTTTTACTCAGTATTTGCCGTACATACTTATGGAGGGAGGAAAGCCAATATTAACTTTTCATGATTTTTCAAACAATTGGAATATAGATACTGAAAGCTTAAAAGAAAAGATAAAAAATGCAGGAAAAAACAAGCCAAAGTACATTCTTGTAACAAATCCAAATAATCCTACCGGTACAGTTCCATCTGAAAAATCATTAAAGGAGGTAGTTGAAATAGCAAAAGACAATGATATTTTTTTGATATCTGACGAGATATATGATGAAATTTTATATAAAGGTACAAAGTTCACCAGTGTTTCTTCATTAGCAAAAGGAGTACCACATATGATATTAAACGGTGCATCAAAGAACTTAATAGCTACTGGTTTTAGGATAGGTTTTTGCATAACGCCTGAAAACGATAAGAAATCAGTGTCATTAAGAGATTCAATCTCAATACTGTCCAACTCAAGGCTTTCGGCAAATACTCCTTCACAATATGCTGTTGCAGAGGGAATAAGCAATAAAGAAGAACATAAAAAGGCACTAAAGGACTTTATAGATAAAGTAGAGAGAAGAGCCTCTCTTTCATACAAATTATCTCAAGAAAGCGAGTTTCTAAAGGCCGTAAAACCTACATCTGCTTTCTACCTCTTTCCTCAAATAGACTTAAATATTTTAAAGATTAATACAGATAAGGAATTTGTAGAGCTCCTCTTAAAAGAAGAGCATCTTCAAGTTATTAGAGGATCAGGTTTTGGAATGCCTGGCTTTATAAGGATGGTTACTCTTCCAAGCGAGGATAAAATAACCGAAGCATTCTCTTGTATTGAAAGATTTTGTAAAAGGCATAAAAAATAAACGGAGGCATAGTCTAGTGGTAGGACGTCACCTTTACACGGTGAAGGTCTGGGTTCGATTCCCTGTGCCTCCATGTCATCAATAAATAGACGACGAAAAGCCACCTAATTTCTGATTAAAGGTAATCAAACTCTTTCTGACCACGTTTCATTCCGTAGTAATCAGCTACTGCCTTGAACGATTCTTTTGGCTCCCAAGACATGTCTGGATAGGTTACTCCGTGTTTTCCATTCGCATAGCTCTTTACCAGACTTGCGCTCTCTCTGTCTAAATCATACTTCGGATTTTCATCGTAAGGATATCTCGGTGGCCCATATTTAAGGCGTATTCGGCAGCATCAGTCAGCCTTCGTATGTCTTGCCCGGAGATTCTCACAGCGTTGCAATGTAGATCATTCTTTATGATTTCTAATTCCCTGCGCACTGTCTTCGGATCGTAATCGGGCCTCAAGTTCCCACCCATCACGCTTCCCACATCGTAAGCTACTCCTTTTAGCCTCATTACTTTCACTAATATTATTTCGCTATAACGGTTAATAAGACTATTTTGAGATTATAATATTAAATAATATCAGTCAATATCGTTTCGGAAATGCACTGGATACTGACTTCCCTGTGCCTCTAAACGTCTACAAATCGATGGCGAGGTTGTGTATGTTTAAACCTTAACTCAGCTCGTTTTTGGTAATAGGTAAAGGGAGGGTGCTTATACTTAACGTCTACAAAACAGACAGAAAGTATTATAAATTGATATTACCAACTTTGGTAATATGGAATATCCAAGTTGGGTCTTATCTCATAGGCGCAAGGGAACTGCGATAGAGAGGCATGGCGACAACTATTACTTGAGGGAAGTCAGCAGCGTGTGGGATAAAGATAAACATAGAGCGAAGAAGATCAGTGGCAAGTATTTAGGTAAGATAACTATTCACGGTCTTGTACAACCTAAACACGAAGCAGTTCTGCAAAAGTTGAAGGATAATAGGATAACAGTAAAAGAATACGGCGCAACACGGTTCCTGACAGACCTGAATAAAGACATAATAGACTTGATAAAGAAGCACTTTCCTACTGATTGGAAAGAGATCTTTGTATTTGCAATGTTTAGGCTTATGCACAACTCTCCGATAAAAAATCTGGATTTTCTTAACACAACTTCGTTCATAGGAGATACTATCAATGCAGATATGAACGACAGATTGATAGGACGGCTGCTAAGAGAATTGGGTACAGAAAGAGGTACTATAACCGAGTTCCTATCCAACTTTGTTACAGGAGGGGAATATTTGGCTGTAGACTTAACACACATCTTCTCACTGTCAGAGAATGTCGTTTCATCGATGACAGGATATAACAGCAAAAGAGATTTTGCGCCGCAGGTTAATCTCCTTTACCTGTTTAATTTGACGAGGAGCATGCCGGCGTATTTTAGGACTGTAGTAGGCTCGATATCAAGTGTTTCTTCATTGTCTCTGAGTATAAAGGAAAGTGGTGCAAAAGACGTCGTGTTGGTTGGGGATAAAGGATTCTACTCGGCAAATAACATCGAAGAGCTCGAAAAGGAAGACCTTCATTACATACTACCCCTCAAACGTGATAGCTCTCTTATAGACTACAATATTGTACGGAGTGGCGATATGCGCAAATTTAATGGCCATTTCGTTTTCGAGAAGAGACCGATTCATTATTACTCGTATAGCTTGGACAAGAGGAGGATATTCTTCTTTCTCGACGAAAGGCTTAGGACTGAAGAAATGAAGGATGCGATACAGAGAGCCAACGATGAAGAAAAGAGCAAGGAGGATCAAGACAAAAGTAAAGAACAGTTTTATGAGATGAATCATAGGATGGGTACGATTGCCGTAATAACTGACTTGCAGACTGATAACGGCGAAGAAATATACTCGTTCCTCAAACAACGTGTAAATATAGAACAACTGTATGATACCTTCAAGAATACGTTAGAAGCGGATAGATCTTACATGCGCGATGATTATCAGTTGGAGGGATGGATGTTTATCAATTTCGTGGCGATTCTTCTGTACTACAAAATATACAACCTTCTTGTGGACAAAAAAGCACTCAATAAGTATTCTATAAAAGATGTCTTGCTGTATCTTGAACGGGTACACAAACTGAAGATTGATAACACATGGATTACTTCAGAGATACCAAAGAAAACTGCCAACCTTCTTGAAAAACTTGAGATACATATTACCAACGATTAGCGGAGTTAGGGTTTTACCCATCCTTTA
>JAKACG010000070.1 GCA_021821605.1 Microcaldota archaeon
AATGCTCCAGAAGCTCTTTCCGCATAGTTTGCACGTATATCTATTGAAGCCTTCCTTTTCAAATACTTTTGTTGAGTAGTAGGTTTTAGGATTTTTTGAAAACTCCTTTCTGAGCTCTTTCTTGTCAAGTTTTATTCCATCAAGCATAACAGCACCAATACTAGAATTTATAATTTATAAGATATTATATTTATTATAATTAAAAGTTAATATAGTTTTGTTTATATATTACTCTTTCCACCATGCCTTGCACTCTTTTCCATAGAACTTGCACATGTTACATCTCCAATTATTTTCTTTTGAAACAGGCCTTGCCTCCCTATCTCCAGACCAGTACTTCATGGCATCTACAAGATACTGCTCTAAAACTGCCTTTTCATATACTATATCCATTTCTGTGATTATTGAGCTATTTTTCCTATCAAGATACCTTAGCTTTAATACATTGCTGATTTCAGGAAGTTTCTTTAACTCCTCAAACATTAGCTTATGTATTGTATCTAATCTTTGCATTTCAGTTTTTACGCCTATTGAGTTTAGCCCTTTTATAAACTCTGAAGACATTACCATTTGAAGTATGCCGTTTGAGTTTGAAAAATTTTCATAGGTGTAACCACCTGAAATTATATCGTCAAGAAGAAGTTTATATATGGCTAACTGCATCTTATCTGCATCTACGCGCAGACTTACATTATTGTTGCCGTTATTAGAGTTTATAGTTTTGTCCTCTACAATTATTGTTTTATTGTCAATTATGCGTATCTCATCTAACTGGCCAGCAACCCTAAAACCATTTATTGAGCCGTACATTCGTATCTCACGGCAATAGCCATCTTTCTTCAAATTTATAAGGCTGGTATAGTTCTCATAAGCCCATTTATATAATCTATCAGGATATGTAACTGGCTCTACTGGCAATTTCTTAAACACCTTTTCCTGTATAGATGAATGTATGGCTGCACCTTTTATCATTGCAGGAGTATTGTAAAAACCGCCAAGCTCATAAAGCTCCATCTGTTTTTCACACCAGAGTTGAGAAGCTATATCCTTTACTGGAACGCTTACTTTTTTAAGACGCACTAGAGCACTTACCTTGCCATTCTGCATTTTATATACCAATTCCATAACTTTATTTTTATCAGACCGCCTACCTATCTTCATCGCAATTAAGCTCCGCGATCACCAGATCTCATCATATATGTTTTTATTTATTCATAACATTAATAACACTATGTCTAATATAATGGAAAAGGAGCTCTTTATCTTTGATTGGGATGGAACATTGAGCACATCCACATTAATAGTTGCAGCTTCAAGAATCTTTAGAAAAAGCTACAGACCAAAAAATATAAAGAAAAATACACAGTTCTACAAGCAGATAGGAAAGCGCACGCTTTCGGTAGAGCTAAAGCAGGATAGCAGCAAGGCCTTTGCTTTCTTGTATGATTTTTATGCAAGAATGTACATGCCAAAAACCAAGAGAGGCTCAATTGAACTCCTTTCTTTATTGAATAAAAAAGGCAAGAAGATAGCTCTTTTCAGTGACTCCAGAAGCTACAGGCTTATGAGTGAGATAAGATCTTTGAATATGACAAAGTACTTTGATTTTATACTTAGCGCAAGCAGCGTAGGAGCTTACAAACCTGACCCTACAGGAATACTTTTCATATTGGACAAGTATGGAGTAAGTAAGAATAAAGCAGTTTATATAGGTGATACGGTTTCTGACATAATGGCAGCAAGATTTGCAGGAATAAGCTCATGTATAGTTGGAGATGGCCTTGAACCATATGAAAAGATAAAAAACTCAAAGCCGACTTACCTTTTCAAAAGCACAGAAGAGATGTATGAAAAGATCTAACCTCTCCAATTTAAAGACTGCTAGCACTATTTCTATTGTAATGTTTTACATATATAAATTGCATGGAACTTCCAACTTATTTTGCTAAGAAGTTTGTAGTAATATATTGATTTCACATAGTCATATATCGCTAGGTATCTCATAGAAACTCTCTTCCTGAATCCTGCGTATTGTGGTTAACTCCTCTACACCCAAAACTATTGCTCTTTTTGTATCTACTCCTGCTTTCTTTAACTCGGTAAACTGCGATTCTACAAGTGTAACCCTATCTAATATTTTTATATACTCTATGCCAATATTTTGCGAATTTTCTGAAAAAATACGCAAACCAGTAAGATTATTTCTGCCAAATATAATACCATTAGGCAATATACTGCTAAACTCCATATCTATACCATTGATTTTAGAGTATCTAAGATCAAGACCGTTTATAGAGGTATTGTATATCTTGGTCTGCCCAAAACTAGAAACATTCGCATCTATTGAGTTTAAATGGCAGTTTAAAAATGATACATCTTCAAAAACACATCCGGCTAACTTAGAGTTACTAAGTTTTACAGAGTTGAAAATTATTTTTTTGAAGGTAGTGTTTGCGCAGTCTATACCATCTAGTACTATGGGCTTTATCTCTGCACCATCTGTACAGATCTCAAATCTACCTTCGGTCACCTTAAGTCCTGTAAAATCTCTCCTTCCAGCTTTGTATGCTGCCATAAAGCTATCAGTAGTTATGTTATGTTCCGCTTTAGCGGTCCTAATCGCCTGAATGTTCCCACCGATTAATAATAAGAGTATAATGATATTTAAAGCTTATCTACAAAACTACTAGTAAATTATCATACAGTATCAACTATTTTAGAACTATTTTATAACATGTATTAAAAAATTG
>JAKACG010000014.1 GCA_021821605.1 Microcaldota archaeon
TACCTTTATACACTTGGTTTGAGAGCGGCGCTTCATCAACTGCAACAAACACAGTCGCATGGGTAAATCTTGCAAGTAATACTCTTGGCGCAGCGGGTTCAGGAACAAACACACTTACTATATACATGAACTTTTTGCCAGATACTTCTCCGGTAACTTCTGGTTACACAGGTTATGCGCCGCAGTTATACTGTGCATCTGGATGCTTCCAGACCTCATACGCGCAGTATGATACTGGGGGAAATGTATTCAACTTTTATGATAACTTTGCTGGGAATGTTTTAAGTTCAAAATGGGATGTAGTAACAGCATATACAATGAATAATGGGCTTACTTTAAGCTCTGCGGGGGGTGAGATATATTCTACGTCTACATTTAGCAGTGGTATTTTAGACTTTTATGGTTATTTTGAGACTGGAGCTACTACCTCTTCCAATTGCTTAGCTGTTGTAGGTTTAATAAATTCAGGTAACCCTAATGATGGAGCAGAAATTGGATATGCTTGTGGTTATGGATTTAGAACTATGACAACATGGCCTGGAACATTTTTATCAGGATTATCTTTTGGTTCAAATGAATTGTATTCATTAATAGTCCCATCTACCTCTGAGATGATGGCACAAATCAATTACGGCAGTACACTTATTAGCACAACAACACTGCCAACACTTCCAATGCCAATAGAAATATATAATCAAGGAAATGCTGGAATACCTACAGGTCCGATATATTACATTCGTTTTCGTGCCTACCCACCGAACGGCGTGATGCCAAGTGCTAGCTTTGGAAGTGTCGTTTAAGAAGTTTGTACTGATTTAAAATATTTTTTTCAATAAAATGATAAAAAGCCCAAGTAAGTAAATGCCTGGCTACATATTCTATTTAAACTTATTTATGATTATTAAGTAGAAACCTTGGTGTTGCTATGGCTCTTGAAAAAATTAAAAAACGGGACGGGCGTATTGTGGATTTTGATATTAAAAAAGTAATAAATGCCATATCTAATGCAACATTGGCGGTTAAAGGTAGAACAGATCCAGAAAAATCGAAGAATATAGCAGAAACAGTAGTTAAGATAATGGAGGAGAGATATGTAGGAAAAGGAATGCCAACTGTAGAAGAAATACAGGATCTTGTTGAGGAAAGCTTGATGCGTTTAGGTTTATATGATGTTGCAAAAGCTTACATATTATACAGAGAAAGACATAGACAGTTAAGAGAGGCAAAAAGCGAAGGCATAATGAAGTTAATTAAGGAAAAAACACTTAGAGTAATAAAGAAGAATGGAACGGTGGAGAACTTTGATGAGGATAAATTAAGGAAGTTCCTTCAGATAGCATCTAAAGATTACAGCGGAGTGGTTGATATAGATGAGATATTATTTTCCATTGAAAGAGGGCTTTATGATGGAATAGAATCAAGAAAGATATCAGAGTTAGCTATAATGACTGTAAAATCGCTTATAGAAAAAGATCCTGCTTACTCAGTAATAACGGCAAGATTATTCCTTAACAATCTTTACAAAGAGGTAATTAAAAATAAGTTTAATCAAAGTACATTAGAAACTCAATATAGGGAAAGATTTATAGAAAATATAAAGTATGAGGTCTCGAAGGGATTTTTATCAGAACGTATGCTAGAGTTTGACCTTAAGAAGATAAGTGAGTTTTTAGTGCCAAAAAGAGATGAGCTACTTACAGAGACCAGCTTGCAGACATTATACGACAGGTACTTTATAAAAGAAGTGAGCGGAAAGGAAAGCAGGCTTGAAACTCCTCAGATGTTCTGGATGAGAGTTGCTATGGGTATAGCTATAAATGAAAAAAATAAGGAAGAGTACGCAAAGACATTTTACAAAGTACTTTCAGAGCTTAGATTTGTTGCTTCTACACCAACACTATTCAACTCCGGCACTACCTTCCAACAGCTTAGCTCATGTTATCTAACAACGGTCGAAGATGATCTAGCACATATCTTTAAGTCTTACTCTGATAACGCACAACTATCAAAATGGTCTGGAGGTTTGGGTAATGATTGGAGTAATGTAAGAGCTACTGGCGCACTTATAAAATCTACAAAAGTAGAAAGCCAAGGAGTAATACCTTTTCTTAAAATAGCAAATGATGTTACTGTAGCAATAAACAGAAGTGGGAAAAGAAGAGGAGCCACATGCGCATATCTTGAAGCATGGCATATGGACGTAGAAGAGTTCATAGATCTTAGAAGAAACACAGGAGATGAAAGAAGAAGAACTCATGATATGGACACTGCACTGTGGATACCTGATTTATTTATGAAAAGAATTTTAGAGGATGGGACATGGACGCTCTTTTCTCCTAATGAAGTCCCTGAGCTGCACCACATATACGGGAGCACTTTTGAAGAACAATACAAAAAATATGAAGCCATGGCAGAGAAAGGAGAAGTACAGATGCATAAAAAAATTAAGGCTAAAGATCTTTGGAGAAAGATCATTACATCACTTTATGAAACTGGCCATCCATGGGTCACATTTAAAGACTCATGTAATGTACGATCTCCACAGGATCATGTTGGAGTAGTACATAGCTCAAACCTTTGTACAGAGATAACACTCAATACATCTAAAGATGAGACGGCCGTATGCAATCTTGGTTCAATAAATCTTTCAAAGATGATTAAAGATGGAGAACTTAATGAAGAACTCATAAAAGAAACAACAAAAATAGCTATGAGAATGTTAGATAATGTCATTGATATAAATTATTATCCTACAAAAGAAGCAAGAAACTCTAATATGAGGCATAGACCAGTAGGACTTGGCATAATGGGCTTCCAAGACGCATTATATGCATTGGACATAAGCTTTGATTCAGAAAGTATGGTAAAGTTCGCTGATGAGAGTATGGAGCTTATTTCATACTATGCAATACTTGCCTCTACAGAACTTGCAGAAGAAAGAGGTAGTTATGAAACATTCAACGGCTCAAAATGGAGCAGAGATATTCTTCCTATTGATACAATTAAACTACTTGAAAAAGAGCGCAATATGAAAATCGATGTACAGTTAAGCTTGGTAAAGGATTGGACTATAGTAAGAGAAGCAATTAAAAAGAAAGGTATGAGAAACTCTAATTGCATGGCAATAGCACCTACCGCAACAATATCGAATATAAGCAACTGTTATCCATCAATAGAACCAATATACAAGGTAATGTATGTAAAATCAAACATGAGCGGACAATTTACCATTGTAGAAGAACATTTAATAGAGGATCTCAAAGCATTAGGGCTTTGGAATAAGAACATACTAGAAGAGATAAAGTTTAGGGATGGAAGCATACAAAATATAAACAATATACCTAAAAAAATAAGAGACAAATATAAAACTGCTTTTGAAATCTCTCCTGAATGGCTTATAAAAGCAGCAGCATATAGGGGAAAATGGATTGATCAAAGCCAGTCCCTCAATATATTTACAGATACAGAGTCCGGAAAGATTCTTTCCAATATTTATATTACCGCTTGGATGATGGGTCTTAAGACGACATACTACCTTAGATCTTTAGGTGCTTCTAGCATAGAAAAAAGCACGGTAGACGTGAACAAATGGAAAGAAAAATCCGATGTAGCAGTTGTAGCGGTAGAAAAGGTTAAAGAAGTAGAGATTTTGGAACAGATAGATATTAAAAAAGAAGAGATATCTCAGAATGAGATTCAAGGAAAGGCGTGCAAACTTGGACTCGAAGGAGGAGATGACTGTGAAGCGTGCCAGTAAATAGAAATAGGTTGATATAATGAAAAAGATACTTAATGCATCTGATGTAGATCCTAATAAAATACTTCCAATAAAATATAGTTGGGCACGTAGTTATTACTTGAAAGGCGTTGCAAATAACTGGACACCTGAAGAAATACCCATGCAACAAGATATAGAGTTATGGAAGAGAAACTCTCTTTCCGAAGATGAAAGAAGAATGATTATGTGGAACCTTGGATTCTTTTCTACAGCTGAAAGTTTAACCGCAAACAACATAATACTTGCAATATATAGGCACATAACAAATCCCGAGTGCAGGCAATACCTTCTAAGGCAAGCTTATGAGGAAGCGGTACATACTGAGATGTTTATTTACTGCTGCGATTCCTTAAGCCTTGATCCTGATCACATATATAACATGTACATGACTGTGCCAAGCATAAAAGCAAAGGATGATTTTGTAGTAAGCCTTACGCGCTCAATATTCGACAATAATTTTTCTACCAATGGCAATGACAACATAAGGAACTTCCTTTATGACATTATAGGATATTATATGGTTATGGAAGGTATCTTTTTCTATGCAGGATTTGCAATGATGCTTTCGTTCAAAAGATCCAATAAAATGATAGGTATAGGTGAGCAGTTTGAGTATGTTCTTAGAGATGAAACTGTACATTTCTCGTTTGGAGCTGATTTGATAAATACGATAGTGGCTGAGAACCCACAGGTTTGGACAGATCAGTTTAAGTCATCGGTAATAGAAACTATAAAAAAAGCTGTAGATTTAGAGGTTTTGTATGCAAAAGATTGCCTACCAAAAGGGATAGATGGAATAAATGCAGAGGTAGTAAAGGAGTATGTTGAGTATATAGCTGATAGAAGACTTGAAAAGATTGGCTTGCCAATACAGTATATGTCTAAAAATCCATTTCCATGGCTTAGTGAAATAACTGATTTGCCTAAAGAAAAGAACTTTTTTGAGACCAGAGTTACTGAATATAAGACAGGTGGGCAGTTAAAATGGGAGTAGATACATAATATTCTCTCTTTAAAAAGAAAGAGATATATGTTTAATTCTACCAGTTATTTAAGATGCTATGAATAAGGCTCGCGAAAGATCACAAGATATTGAACAGAGCATTAGATCTGTCTTGCATGATAGAAAAGAAAGTAGAACGGCCGATAGTGAGTACTTAAACATTGTAAGTAAGATACTTTCTGAAGGGGAATGGAAGGATAATAGAACAGGAGTTAAGACGTTGGCAATAGCAGGAGCTATATTTGAGCACAATATGGAGAATGGATTTCCTCTTCTAACTACTAAAAAAATGCCGTTTAAAAGTATTGCTTCTGAGCTAGAGTTTTTTATAAAAGGTATTACAGATAAGAGATGGCTTCAAGAGCGCAACAATCATATTTGGGATGAATGGGCAACGCCAATAAAAGCACCTTATGGACATTCGCAAGAAGCTAAGAAAAAGATGCTTGAAGAAATAGATTTAGGACCTATTTATGGCTTCCAATGGAGACACTTCAATGCAATTTACGAAGGAGTAGAAAAGGATTATAAAGGACTTGGAGTCGATCAATTATCCAATATTATAAATAAATTAAAGGAGGATCCAAATGACAGGCGAATGATTGTTTCTGCTTGGAATCCACAACAAATAAAGGAGATGGGACTGCCCCCATGCCATTATGGTTTTCAAGTTACTGTAATTAATGGAAAACTTAATCTTCTTTGGAATCAACGTTCCGTAGATACTATGCTAGGTCTTCCTTTTAACATAGCAAGTTATGGTCTTTTACTTCATTTACTTGCAAAAGAAAGTAAACTAAAGGAAGGAAAGCTTGTCGGATTTCTTGCTGATGTACATATTTACGAGAACCATATTGAAGGAGCAAAGGAACAATTGAAAAGAGATTCTAGTATATACAAATCACCAAAGATAACTACAGAGGGATTTACCAATATATTTGAGTGGAACTTTTCTATGACAAAACTTGAAGAGTATCAAAGTTATCCGCCAATAAAGTTTGATATAGCAGTTTAAATTCTTTAACTATGATAGTATGGAGATAGGAATTATAGTAGCTATGGCAAAAAATAGAGTTATAGGTAATAATGGAAAACTTCCTTGGAAAATAAAGGAAGATACCTTACTTTTTAAAGGATTGACAATGAATAGAACAGTTATAATGGGTAGAAAAACATGGCTTTCTCTACCTAGTGTTTTTAGGCCACTTCCAAATAGAAATAATATAATAATAAGCACAACTCTTGGACCACAGCCAGGAGCAATAGTATGTAAAACAATAGACGAAGCAATAGCGGTTGCAGAAAGATTTAACTGCGATGCTTATTGTATTGGAGGTGCGCAGCTTTATTCTGAGATGCTGCCTATGACAAAGATATTACATCTTTCAATAGTAAAGGGCATATATTCAGGAGATACTTATTTTCCAGAGATAAATTATGATGAATGGACTCTTGAAGAAACAGCAGAGTTTGAGGCTTTCACATACAAAAGATACAGAAGAAAATAAGCTACAATATATTATTATATCAAAAAAATCTTAGTTACAGTAAGTAATAGGTAATAAGATGAGATTAAAGAGCAATAAAGAATTTGAGTATAAAAAGATTTTAGACAAAAAAGTATGGCTTTTTGATTTTGATGGAGTTCTAGTGCCAGCTCCTACAAAAAAAGATCATGAACTTTTTATCTCTAATGTAATAGAACTTATCTCTGATTTCAAAAATATCTCCATAGAAGAAGGAAGAGAACTTTATACATCACTACAACGTAAAGAAAATAAAACGAATTTGCATGAGTTTTTAGTAAAGAACTTCCCAGATATCGAAGAGGAGGTTATATTTTCGAGAGTATTTGGAGAGTATAATGAAAAGTATAAAAAAATGAAGCCACATAATAGCATAACAAAATACCTCAGAGTTCTTTCAAGAAATAATATTACTCTAGGCATTCTTACAAACAACTCAAGAAAAATAGTAAGAGAGATAATTGAAAGATTTGAATATGGTAGGTACTTTAGCGGCATAATAGCTAATGAAGAGTTATATCCTTTCCTTAAACCTGAAGAGTCTTCTTATAAGATAGCAGCAAAATGTTTTGGCGTAGACCCTGAAGAAACTGTTTTTATAGACGATTCAGAAGAGAATGTTAAAGCTTCTAAAAAACTTGGTATTTTATCTATACACATAACTGATAAAACAACAATAGATAGCGAGGTCGCGGATTTTACTTTTAAAAGTACTAGAAAATTATTAAAGGCAGTAGTAAGAGAGATAGCTTAATGAACTAAAAAGAATAAATAAGAGAGTTTAAATTAAGTTATATTATTTAAATATTAAATTAAATATTAAAAATTAAAATATTAAAACTCCATATCAGGATAAAGTGGAAACTTTTCAGCTAACTGCTCTGCTTCGGTCTTTATTTTTTTGAGCTCCTCTATTGTTTTTATTCTGTCTTTGAAATCCTTAATGTATGCTATACGCTCTTCTTTATCCTTAGGAAGACGCTCGTTGCCAATTATTTTTATCACCTCTGAGATCATTCTACCTATATCTTTCATCTCTTTCTCTTTCATGCCCCTTGAGGTAATGGCAGGTGTACCAAGCCTTATGCCGCTTGGATAAAATGCAGATGAGCTTTCTTTTGGAACTGTGTTTTTATTTAATGTTATTCCAGTAGCATCTAAAGCTTCTTGTGCAAAAACGCCCAGTCCCGGAGAGAGACTTGTCAGATCAGCAAGGAGCATATGATTATCAGTTCCGTTTGTAACGAGCTTTATTCCATTTTCCATAAGCGATCTTCCGAGCTCTTTTGCATTAGCTACAACCTGCTTTGCATATGTTCTAAACTCAGGTGTTGAAGCCTGCTTTAGGGCTATTGATATAGCAGCAGTTATATGATCATGAGGTCCTCCTTGCATTCCTGGAAAAACAGATTTGTCTATCTTTGAAGCAAGCTCTGGATCTTTTGATATGCCTTTCTTAGTTACCATTATCATTGCTCCTCTAGGACCTCTGAGAGTTTTGTGTGTTGTGGTTGTAATTATATCTGCATAAGGCTCAGGGCTTTCATGTACGCCTGCTATAACCAACCCAGAGATATGAGAGATATCTGCAGCTAAATAAGCCCCTACTGAGTTAGCTATATCAGCAAATTCCTTAAAAGGAAGCTTCCTTACATATGCAGTAGATCCTACCCAGATAAGTTTAGGCCTGTTCTTTTCGGCAAGCTCTTTTGCTTGCTCTATATCTATATAGCCATCATCCTTCACATGATATTGAATGCTTTTAAATAATTGACCAGTTGCACTTGAGCTCCAACCATGAGTTAAATGACCTCCATCGGTTAAACTCTGACCCATTATTGTATCCCCAGCTTTGCATACCGATAAATAAACCTCCATATTTGCAGGAGAGCCTGAGTATGGCTGTACATTCACATGCTCTACATTAAATAAAGACTTTGCACGAGATATTGCAAGGCGTTCTATTCCGTCTATAAACTCGTTACCTCCATAATATCTCTTACCTGGATAGCCTTCGGAGTATTTATTTGTAAGAATACTACCCATCGCTTGCATAACCGCTTCACTTGTAAAGTTCTCTGAAGGTATTAGTTCAAGTGAGGTTTTTTGCCTGTGCAACTCCTTTTTGAATAGATCAAAAATTTCTTCATCTTCCTCTTTTACTCTTGAAAGCCAGTTCATTTTACCAACAATTTTTGTTTTTTTATTATTCTTCTTAAAGTAAATAAAAGTGCGCTCATTGAAAGTATGGCAGCCAAAATAAATATCAGTATATAAAACACTTCATTCGGCTGCTCTAGAATGAAGAAAAGCGCAAATGCAATGCTTATGAATGAGAAAAGAGGAGGTATAGCAGGCAGACCTACCTTATACTTTCTAAGTATTATCATTGTAGAGATAACTCCAAGACCTGAAAAAATAACAATCAAAACAGAAAGGAAGATATTTGCCGTTGCTGCGTATGCGCCTGCCGCTACTGCCAAAGGAAGCATTATATCACCATTTCCAAGCATAATGCTTGAAACAGAAGGTATACTGCCCATCTTTGTTATTTCTTTTACATGTTCAGAGTAATGTTTATTTTTTTTAAGGAACTCACTAAACTCTTTCCTCTCTTTAGGAGTAAACTCTTTTTTAGGGACAGCTTCCATATCTGAAGAGTTTAGCATGAAAGCAAGATTCATATTAACGGCTTGTTTGGCAAGAGGCAGCATAAACTTAAGGACAAAAACAGCAACATAATCATAAATTGCAAATGCTGCTATTAAAAGATACAGCAAAAGTATATTGCCTATGCCCACGCCTATTAGTATTCCCATACCTACACTGCTAAAAATTGTGGTTATGTTTCTTACTCGAGGATTTTCCTTCAACTTTGATTTTATCAATAAAAGTAAAATAGAAAGTGCTGCGGCTGCAACAAAACCTTCAGTTAATGAAATAAATCCTCCAAAAAAAGACATTACAAATAAATAAAACAAGGCTCCAGAGCCTAGAAGAACAATGTATGCTTCGAGAATCTTAAACATTACTCCGTTTTTATACATACGCAGCATTAACATCAATATTAAAACGGCTATTATAACATCCAAAAT
The DNA here is from genome assembly GCA_021821605.1 of Microcaldota archaeon. The sequence goes on from JAKACG010000014.1 coordinate 9,403, forward strand.
CAACGCAAAGATTGTGCTTATTGCGCTTGTAGGAGATGTTGCAATGTTTTCAAGCTGAAAAGCATAAGGTAAACCTAAAACTAGAATGAAAAGCCCAATCATCTGCGCCATTAGAAATAACGTGAAGATTGCTGCTATCTGCCTGTTCTCTATTCGTCTTTCTATCAAAGCACCAATTATTTACATCCCTTCCTCGCTTCTTCTTACTATTTTTATTACTCCTTGTCTTGGACTGAATATATCGCCGCTTCTTTCTAACTCAGATATATATTTACTAGTTGTGTTTCTATCTATACTTTGTTTTTCTGCTTCTTCTAATATCCTGGCTATTTTTGCGCTTTCTTCATCATGCTCAAGAGTTTTTATAATGTTTAATATTACATTTATTTTATTTACCTTTTCTCTAGGCATACCTGTTAAAAGAGTATCTATATCCTTTCTTCCGCCTCTATCTACTGCAAGACTGTTTAGCATGTAATCAAATAAAGAGATTGCAAGATCAGCATCTTTTTTCTCTATGACTAAAGCGAGCCTTGTCTTTGCACTAGCTTCAGAGAGCCTTACAAGACCTTCTATTTGTCTTGGAGTCATTGGGACTGCTCCTTGTTTCATGCCCAGCTTTCTAAGCTCAACGTAGTAATTTAGTATTGTATCGCTAGATTCTTTATCTAACCTTGGAAAAATATTCTTTCGTGCATATGCGACATACTTTCTCAATAATTCAGTACTTATAGGTTGCTTTTCTACTTGAGCATAATCTTGAATCTCGGCTATCTGTGCCCCTGCAGCAGCATGCTGGGTCATAATATGCGTAGCTATCTGCCTGTCCCTTTCTTCGTCCATTACATCAGTAATTGGAAATATAAGGTCAAATCTTGAAAGTAACGCGGGAGGTATATCAAACTGCTCTGCAGGATATGTATTTTTATCAAACCTTCCGTACTTTGGATTTGCCGCTGCAAGAACCGAGGTTTTAGCGCTGAACTTAGCTATTATGCCTGCCTTAGCTACGCTTATGGACTGCGACTCTAAGGCTTCCAATAATGCAGATTTATCCTCATCTCCTATCTTATCAAACTCGTCTATGCTTACCTCTCCTCCAGAACCTAGAACAAGCGCTCCTGCTTTTAATGTCCAACCTCCTTCTGAGAACTCATCACGCTCAGCTGCCGCAGTAAGACCAGCTCCGCTTGTAGATTTCCCGCTAACATAAATTCCCTTAGGAACTATCTCTGTAACTGCCTGCAGCAATCTTGTTTTTGCGCTGCCAGGATCTCCAATTAAAAGCATATGTATATCGCTTCTAATCAACGCGCCATCCACAAGATGCTTATCTGGTGTACCGCCAAATAGTTGTAGTACAAGGGCTTTTTTGATCTCCATATGTCCAAATATAGATGGTGCAAGAGACTTTGCTATTTTGTCAAAAATCTGTGGATCTTTTGAAAGGTCTCTTATAATTAATTTATCATCTTCTGAGATCTCAAGTTCCGAGAACTCCTTTTGTTTTGTCTTTATTGAAACTGCATCAAAAAACATAGTAAATAAAATCTTATCTTCCTTGCCTCTTGCATTCTTTCTTGGTTTTATCCTTAATATACCGGTTATATCTATTCTATCTCCAGGTATTACCTTATTTACTAGATCATCCTCCATCCATACCTCTAATTGCCAGGTCGGAGTACTGCCCTTAAGTCTTTCCAGTGGATCCTGAACTGCAAGCCTTTGAAGGTTTGAAAATCTGGAACGCTCGGTATCCTGTTTTAAAGAACGTCGTTTACATTGAGGACAGATCTCTACTACTGTGTCTCGGTCCATTCTTGTTTCTATGACACCTCCACAGAAAAGGCATTTAAAGTAACCTATACTAACCTTTGGAGTTATCTCTGATCTTTTTACCACAAGAGCATCTATAGTCAGAAATTGACCTATATACTCTGAACCTATGTCCTGTATCATTGGAGATTGAGTAGTAACGCCAAAAAATCTTACATAAATAGGCTCTTTTGCTTCGGGATCCGGATTCATCTTTGAGAGAGCTGAACTTGCTATTGGAAGCAAATCATCAGGTTTATGAATTAATTGCAGTGCTATGTCGGTATCAAAACGTTCAAGGTCTTTTATATCTACATAAAGACTTCTGTTTTTTGGATATCCTATGTACATATCCTTTATCTGCTCTGAGTAGTAGGTATTTAGAAACTCTGTAAACTTCTCCTCTAACTCGGAGCTTGCTATTTCATCCACAATTAACACCCCCGTTGCAGAGTATTTATATTTGTAAAGGAATAAAAGGTTGTATTACAAAAGGTTTTATCTGCGGTTAGGTGTTTTAATGAAATATTACATAACAACTCCGATATATTATGTTAATGGCAAACCCCATATAGGTCATGCCTATACTACAATAATCTCAGATATACTTGCAAGATGGCACAGACTGTGCGGCGAAGATGTTTTTTTCCTTACAGGAACAGATGAGCATGGAGAAAAAATAGAAAAAGCTGCTGAAAAAGAAGGGCTTGATCCTAAGGCGTTTGTAGATAGAATAGTTTTAGAGTATATTGAAATTTGGAAAAAACTCAATATTTCATATGATAAATTTATAAGGACAACTGACAAAAACCATGAAGAAGCAGTAAAGAAATTCATCGAAAGACTTTATGAAAAAGGTGACATATATAAGGGGGAGTATGAAGGATGGTACTGCGTGCCCGATGAAACCTTCATAACAGAGCTGCAACTCGTAAATGGAAACTGTCCTTTTTGCGGCAGAGAGGTTAAAAAAGTAAGTGAAGAGACATATTTTTTTAGATTAAGTAAGTATCAGAACAAGATACTTGAGTTTTATGATAAAAATCCTTTGTTTATTTTGCCTACCTCAAAATCAACTGAGATAATTAACAGGGTAAAAGGCGGACTAAACGACATAAGCATCACTAGAACAACAATAAAATGGGGCATTCCTTTTCCAATAGATAAAAAACATACAATTTATGTATGGGTTGACGCATTAATAAATTATTTAAGTGCTATAAACTGGCCCGAAGATAAGTTCAAGAGTTTTTGGCCTGCAAATGTGCACATAGTAGGCAAAGAAATAAGTTGGTTTCATACTGTAATATGGCCAGCACTTCTTTTTTCTGCTGAGCTTGAACAGCCAAAAAGTGTTTTTGTACATGGATGGTGGACCGTTGAAGGTAAAAAAATGAGTAAGTCTTTAGGAAATGTAGTTGACCCTATAGAAATTATTAATAAATATGGACTTGACCAGTTAAGGTACTTCTTTGCAAAGGAGATGCCATTTGGAAGCGATGCGGACTTTTCTGAAAAGGCTTTAATAGCAAGGATAAATGGAGAGCTTGTAGATGACCTTGGTAATTTAGTATTTAGGACATTAACGCTTGTAGAAAGATTTAATGGAGAGATAAAAGGTGATCCAGAACTAAACAGGACAATAAATATAGATAAAATAAAGCGGTTTATGGATAACCTTGATGTTTTTAACGCAATAAATGAGATCTGGTCTATAATAAGAGCGGCTAATAAATATATCAATGAAAAGGAGGTATGGAAATTAAAAGGGGATGAATTATCAAATGCCCTCTATAACCTTCTTGAGTCAATAAGGATAATTTCCATATTGATAAGTCCATTTATACCAGAGACATCAGAAAAAATAAGAGCACAGATAGGAACTGAAAAACAAAATATAGATAACTGTGTTTTTCTTGAGTGGAAGAGCAAAGTAACTAAAAAAGGGCATTTGTTTGAAAAGATAAAAACCGATTAACAACATTGGCAAAAAATACAATACCTTTTACATGTGAAATAATATAGCAATTAAATACTAGACTTTTTTTTCAAAGATATTGAAGCAAGTTCTTCCCAAGAATAAACTTTTCCTATTGTTTTGTATAACTTTATCTTGTTTATTGTGATTTTACCTGTGTCTAAAGAGATATTTCTAGCTTCCTTCTTTCTTTCGGCTAAGGAAATATCCGAGTATAACAAACTAATATGAGGTTCGTATGTTCTTTCAATTACTTTAAAAAAATTTTCGGTTTTGTTTCTTAGATCTAAAAGTTCTTTATTTTTTTCTATTTCTAAAAAAATACATTTAAAATAATGAATGTCGGTGTTTATGCTTTTTGAACTCAGATCAAAACAGTACGTATTATCAAAAAATGTTTTAAAATTTTTAATTATATTTTTTGTTATAGGTATGCCTTTTATAAGAGTAATATGTGGTTCGAATAATGGAGAACCGTGAATGGCAGATAACTGCGAAATTATTGGTGTTATTTTTTTTGCTGCATTCTTATCAGGAATAAGCCATATTGAACAACCTATCCCAGAATCGTCCTCCATGATTACCTTTTGAAGAACAGATATTTAAATACAGGTATTATCGAACATTATAGTAATTAAATAAACCTTTTAATCTTTTGTATCTTATATAAAACGATATACGGTCTTGCAAACAACAAATAAAAATAAGGAATATGAATGCGAAAGCCCCATAGATTTTTAAAAAATATCTTCTCAAGCACAAAAACAATGCTTTCGTTTATAGGCTATCAAAATATTTTGAAAAAAACCCAGGTCAACTTTCAATCTGATGTTGGACATATGAATCTTTTCTTAAAAGGTTCATCAAAAGCGCAGTCGGCCATGGAGTATCTAATGACTTATGGCTGGTCGATACTTGTAATTGCAATAGGGCTTGTTACTCTTTTTGCTTTAGGTGTTTTCAATGGTAACTCATCGACAGGCAACAGCGGCTGCATAGCGCAGTCAGGATATCTATGCACAAAACTAACACTTGCAACCAATGGAACCCTAAATACAACGATTGGAACAGAATACAGCGGAATAACTATAACTGGAGTTGCATGTTCAAATTCTACTGCTACTCCAACTACATTTAATACCATTACACCTTCATTAACTATAAATACAGGTCAAGAAGACAACCTAAATTTCCAATGTCCTTTATCCTCTAATGCACTTGGCACAGGCTTTGCAGGAACGTTATGGATACAATACAACTCCGGCTCAGAAACTGGGCAGATAAGTACTATAGGAAGGGTATCGGTGAAAAGCACAAGAGTTGGTAGCATGCTTTTGGTATCAA
>JAKACG010000071.1 GCA_021821605.1 Microcaldota archaeon
CATCTGAGGTTAATGTTGAAAAAAAGAACCCCAATGATATTGAAAATATAAAAACAATCATTAGCACCAATATAAGGACAATTGATTGAATAATTGTAGGATGTATGAAGATGGCAGCAAGTATGCCAAGAAATAATAATACGGGAATAACATAAACCAACTCAGACAGTCCCATTCCAAACATATATGTTAATGATGAAGTAGGAGAACTGACAACCATATCTTGCAACTTAAAATCATTCTTAAGGTGAGACAGATCAGATTGCAAGCTTATTCCTGCTGAGATCATTGCCATTATCAATGCTCCTTCTATTCCTACGCCGATTAATGCGCCTCTGCTAACAAATACTATTATTACCAATATTGACAAAGGAGCAAGCAAGGTATTAAGAAGCATTATAGGATAATTTACCATAGCGTATATACTATTTACAAGTACAGACGCCATAGATTGATTAAATCGTTTACCATTCATCATTATCTACCTTTTCCTCATTTATTGGTTTTTTAACAAGATAATAAAAGATATCTTCCAAAGAAACTATATTTGTAGAGAAACGTACACCGTCTTTTATGAGTTTTTTGCTTATTTCTGATGAGGTGTGCTCATTTGTGAGTATCTGCTGGTTTCCATCAATGCCTTTTATAGAGATGGCATCTTTGTTCTTTATTTTTATCTTTGAATCGACAATCCTAATACTATACTTGTACTTTAGTTTTTTTCTAAGCCCACTTATAGTATCAAAGGCTAGAAGCTTACCATTTTCTATTATTCCTATTTTATCTGCAAGCCGTTCTGCTTCTTCTAAGTAATGGGTAGTCAATATTATAAGATACTCTTTTTTGAGCTTGTTTAAAAGAGTCCATAAATCGCTTCTTGAAATTGGATCAAGACCAGTAGTCGGCTCATCAAGAAAGATTATCTTCGCTCCAGATGAAAGAACGGTAGCTACCAGTACCTTCCTTTTAGTTCCACCTGAAAGCAACCTGTTTAACTTATTTAGCTGCTTTTCTAAAGATAATTGTTTTAACGTTCTTTCTGCCATTGAACTTGCTTTTGAAAATCCCATACCCCTATACATCAAATAAGAAATTATAGTCTGTTTTGGTGTAAGCCACTGTATAGCCCTTGCTTCTTGTGGAACTATAGCTATTAGCTCACGGATTTTTTCAGGCTCTTTTATAACATCAAAATCATTTATTTTTGCAGTGCCTTTGGTCGGCATAAGCTCAGTAGATAACATCCTAACAAGGGTGGTCTTACCTGCACCATTTCTCCCTATTATTGCAAGTATTCCGTTGCCTTCAAAAGTAAAACTAAGATTATTTAATGCCGTCTTCTTGTTTTTACCATCAACGTATACTTTTGATAAATTTTTACATACAATGCTATTCATTTTACCATCAATCATATTCTACTAGGTTAAGAGTTTATTAATAGCCAAATTAAGAGGCTATAAGGATCATATTAGTAGATTATTATAGACGTTTATAGAAGATTTAATATAAACTCTCAATATAAATAATATAAACGTATAATTTTATAATCATAAGCATACTTATATCCTATATATAGAGTAGTTTAATACAAAAAATAAATAGAAAGGTTTATAAAAATATAGCGATAAATTACTCCCATGCGTTTAGAGTAATCTATTTATCTTCCCCACCCTCTAAACGCTGTTTTTATATATTTTTATTAGCTTCGGCTTTGTTCACATAATAACATAAAAAATTTATCAAAAACACTTAACACTTAATATTAAAACATTAAAACTTAAATCTAAAACCTAAAAACCTAATCGATACGTAAGGATATAATAACTTTTTCAAGCATCTATTTATATATTTGTTTGGTATTATATTTGTGCCTGTCGAGAATTATGTTTTATTAGTGCAATTTTATGAAAAAATTTAACACAACAGAGGATATTAAGATACCTGACAAGATGATTGACCAAGTGATAGGACAAAAAAATGCAACCGATATAGTAAGAAAGGCAGCTAAACAACACAGAAACGTATTATTAATAGGAGATCCTGGCACTGGAAAAACTATGCTTGCACAAGGAATGGCCGAACTTTTAGGCAACGCCGAGTTAGAGGATGTCTTAGTATATAGAAATCAAAATGATGAAAATAAGCCCATCATAAAGGTGGTTAAGACTTATCCAAACCCGCCACAAGAAGGAAAACCATTGGGAGATGGACAAGGCAGACAATTGATACAGAAAGAAAAGATGAAGGGAAGAATAGACACAGCAGCTCCAAGAAGTAGCATAATACCTATAATATTGATTATAGTAGTAATACTTTTTGCCCTTAGCTTTTCAAGTATATTCAGTGGATATAGGATGCTTCTTCTAGCAGGACTTGTTTTAGGAGTGCTAATATTAGCATCGATGGTAATTTTTGTAGGAAGCTTCAAGAGGATGGGAGGAGGCATATTGCCAGGAATGTTCGACTCTAACGAACCTAAGTTAATTATAGATAATACAGGAATGACGCATGCTCCTTTTGTTGATGCAACAGGTTCAAGAGCAGGAGCTATGTTTGGAGATGTGAAGCAT
>JAKACG010000015.1 GCA_021821605.1 Microcaldota archaeon
TACTTCAATCCTTCATTATCACAGTACTCATCAAATGAGATGTCGAATCTTAGCAATCTTGAGTTAACATCAATCGCTCCAATAGGCACTTCAGGAAATGTTCCATTATACGCATGGATAGAAAGCGGCGCAAGCAAAACTGCAACCAATACTATTATCTGGGTGAATTTAGGTTCAAATACTATAAACGCTGCTGGAAGTGGCTCTAACACTCTAACAATATACCTTAATTTTTTAACCAATAACAATCCAGTGATAAATGGTTATACGGGCTATGCACCAGAACTATACTGTTCTTCAGGTTGTTTTCAAACAACGTATGCGGAGTACGATATAGGTCCTAAAATTTTCAATTTTTACGATAACTTTACTGGAACAACATTAAACTCAAATCTTTGGATCTCTTCTCCAAAAGGTGTTTCACTTAACAACGGTTTAAAAATAAATGGAACGGGTCAGGCAGATATCCTAAATAACTCTATAGAATCTAAAAAAACATTTAATATGGTGTCTAATACAATTGATGGTTATCTTTATTTTACAGATCTTTCAGGAACAAATTCTTATCTTGAACCTATGCAGTATGTAGGCTGGGTAAATCCAACACATCAAAGTTTTGTAATAGCAGATAATTGCGGAACAAATAGCTTTAATCTTTATGATATTCCATATGGTGGAACATCTTGTTTATCACCTGCCTCATCCATTACTTCATATAATCTATTATCCTTATGGGAAACACCAAATACATATAGTTATGGAAATGTGGAGAACTTATCATCAAATTATAATTTTGGAATTTATGGGACTGATAATATATACTCGAATGCCTATGAAACTGGAACTGCAAGTCTAAATATATCAAGTTCTGCAGGTACTGCTAACTACATATATGTACAATGGATAGATATACGAACTACTCCTCCAAATAGCGTTATGCCGGCTGCAATAATAGGTAGTTGAATGAAGAAATTATTTATATATCCTACTTTTTATAAAAAGCTTAAACGAGGTCCACAAGTCATTCTTCCAAAAGATATAGGGATAATAATTGCTTACACTGGAGTAAATAGAGAAAGCATATGTGTGGATGCTGGTACTGGAAGCGGTTGGCTTGCAGTAAGCCTAGCAATGATAGCTAAAAAGGTAAGCACTTATGAAATAAGAGAGGATTTTGCAAAGATAGCTGAAAAAAATATACAGCTTCTTGAGTTAAACAACATTACTCTTAAGAATAAAGATATAACTAAAAAAATAGATGAAAAAAACATAGATATATTTACATTAGATATGCCTAACGCCGAAAAAGCGTTAAAAAATGTTAAAAAAGCATTAAAGATAAATGGAATAGTTGCTGCCTATATACCGCATATGGAACAGGTAGTTAAATTTTCCAATACCTTAAAAAAATTAAATTTTAAAGAGATCCATGTGGTCGAGTGCATATTGCGAGATATTCTTGTAAGAGAAGAAGGAATGAGACCTACAACAAAAGGGATATGGCATACAGCATATTTGATTTTTGCAAGAAAGGCAGAAGAACCACAGTCTAATAAAAATATATAAAAGCTTTAAATATATACTATACTAGAATAATATCAAGTAAGTAATAAAATAAGTTTTGCTTAACATGACTTGGTGAAAATATGACAGAAGAAAAAATAGAGACTACGATGGGAGAGAATATTGTCCTGATTGGGAAAAAGCCTGCTATGAATTATGTTCTTGCAGTAGTTACCCAGTTTAACAATGGGGCTAAAAGTGTAAAGGTAAGAGCAAGAGGAAATGCAATATCAAGAGCTGTTGACGTAGCCGAGATAGCAAGAAACCGATTTGTTACTGATACTAAGGTGGACAGTATAGTAATAGGGTCTGAAGAGTTGTCCAATGAAGATGGAACAAAATCAAAAGTAAGCTCTATAGAGATACTCTTAGCAAAATAGTTTAAGTATATTTCTTTTATTTTTATTTCTTTTCTTTTTTCTTCATTTTAAACAATAAACGAACCGCATTTATTCTTTTGCATCTAAATATATCTGGTGTTTACTTTGCAAGAGGAGTTTAGAAGCCATTATATTTCTGAAATAAATCTTAAATTGGTAGGTAAGGAAGTAAGCCTCGCCGGATGGGTATATGAAGTAAGAGATTTGGGTCACATACTTTTTGTTTTACTTAGGGATAATACTGGAATAATTCAGATAACCGCAAAAAAAGGAGTTGTTCCAGAAGATATAATTAAGCAGATGATACTACCAAAGGAAAGTGTAATAACTATAAAAGGAGTTGTAGTTGAAAACAAACAAGCAAAGAATGGTGTAGAGATAATACCTAATTACATTAAAGATCTTAATCCTCTTTCATCTTCCATACCATTTGAAGTAACCGGCAAGGTTCCGGTAGAGCTAGACGTAAGATTAAATTTTAGATATATTGATTTAAGGCGTCTACAAACTACCTCTGTTTTCAATATAGAATCAACGGTTCTTGAAAATTTTAGAAAGATACTAAAAAAAGAAAACTTTAAAGAAATCCGTACACCCTCTCTTGTTAAGGAAGCTACTGAAGGTGGAACTGATCTATTTAAGGTGGATTACTTCGGAGACGATGCATATCTTGCTCAATCTCCACAGTTATATAAACAACTTGCTGTTATAGGTGGTTTTGATAAGGTGTTTATGGTCGCACCGGTATTTAGAGCAGAGAAGCATAACACAATATTTCATTTAAATGAGATAACACAGATGGATGTGGAGATTGGTTTTGCAGATCATATAGACGCAATAAAACTGCTTAAGAAAACAGTAAAAGGTATATTAAACTCAGTTATAAAAGAAAACTCTGAAGATCTTTCTAGATTAGGAGCAGAGATAAAGAATGATAAAATAGTTGAAATAACATACAAAAAAGCAATATCTGAGTTACAAAAGGATGGAAGAAATATATCGATAGGAGATGATTTTTCTAAAGAAGATGAGTTAAGGTTAGGGAAACTTTTTGGAGATTTATTAATAGTAAAAGAATATCCTACTGCTATTAGAGCTTTTTATAGTATGCCAAATGACTCTGATCCTGAGTTCTCTAATACTTTTGATTTCATTTACAAAGGACTTGAGATCTCCAGTGGAGCACAGAGAATACATATCCCTTCTCTTCTGGAAGAAGCAATTAGAAAGCGAGGCAATGACCCTAAACTGTTCGAGTTCTATATTTCTGCATTTAAAAACGGAGCACCTCCACACTCTGGTTGGTCCATAGGATTAGAGCGTTTTGTAATGAGAATAACAAACATGCCCAATATACGCGAGTGTTCTATGTTTCCAAGAGATCGTACCAGACTTGCACCATAGGTGATCTTTGATGTCTAAGTTGTTAGATAAAAAAGATGCAATAAAAGCATTTGAGATACTTAAAAACAAGTATCCTGATGCAAAGTATTATCTTAATTTTAAAACTCCTCTTCAATTATTGGTAGCCGCAATACTATCTGCTCAGACTAAGGACGAGGTTGTGAATTCATTAACTTTTGAACTTTTCAAAAAGTTTAATACAGCAAAGGACTTTGCTAATACAACCGAGGATGAGCTAAATAAATACATAAATCATGTCACTTTTTTTGGAAACAAATCAAAAAATATAATCTCAACATGCAAAATCTTAATGGAAAATTACAAAGGAGAAGTTCCAAACACTATGGACGCGCTAATTGCATTGCCAGGCGTTGGAAGAAAAACAGCAAATACCATTTTAATAAATGCATATGGGATAATTGAAGGTATACCTGTAGATACTTGGGTAATGAAGTTATCACAAAGAATAGGACTTAGTGAAAGCAAAGATCCTGATAAAATTGAAGAAGATCTTAAGGACATAATAAAAAAAGAGGACTGGAAAAAAGCAGCATACGTTTTCAAATCTCATGGAAAAGAAATATGCCAATCTACTATACCTATTTGTAGTAAGTGTTCAATAAATAAACTCTGCAAGAAAAATGGAGTTTCTAAAAGCAAATGAGTTTATGGAATTAATATCCGATTTTCATACTCACTCTAAATACGCTGGTGCATGTAGTGAAAATCTTACTCTAGAAAATATATACGATACATGTAAAATAAAAGGTATAAAGTTAATAAGCACCGGAGATTTTACCCATCCTTTATGGTTCAATGAAATAAAAACAAAACTTGTAGATAATGGTGGCGGAATTTTTTCTATAAACAACAAAGAAGATGTATCATTTATTCTTGGAACTGAGGTCTGCACTGTTTTTGATGAAAAAGGTGGTTCAAAGAACTTATTTTCAAAAACTCCTGGAATTAAGAAAATCCATAACTGTATACTTTCGCCAAATATTGAAACTGTAGAATTAATAAATAATGAGTTGAAGAACTTTGGAAATCTTTCTCTTGACGGAAGGCCATTACTTAGTATGAGCGCAGCTGAGCTTGTAGATATTCTAATGAATATAAACAGAGATATTTTTGTATTTCCTGCTCATGCATGGACTCCTTGGTTTGGTGTTTTTGGTTCAATCTCAGGTTTTGATTCTATTAAAGATGCATATCAAGATCAAGCCAAAAATATATACGCATTAGAAACTGGTCTTAGCAGTGATCCATCAATGAACTGGCGAATATCTAAAAATGATAAATATACTCTTTTGTCTGGAAGTGATGCACACTCCCCTCAAAAATTAGGCAGAGAGGCAGTAGTTTTAAATTTAAAAAACAATAATCTTACTTATAAATCAGTAATAGATGCAATAAAAGAAAAATCAATAAGCTATACAATAGAGTTTTATCCTGAAGAGGGAAAGTATCATTATGATGGACATAGAAACTGCAATATCTCAATGACACCTAAAGAAGCTAAAAAATACAATTATATATGTCCAATATGTAGAAAAAAACTTACCTTAGGAGTGCTTCATAGAATAGAAGAGCTTGCAGATAGAGATGAGGGTTATGTTTTAAAAACTGCGCCTACTTTTGTTAAGGCAGTCCCTCTTACAGAGGTTATCTCTTATATATACTCAAAAGGAGTAAATACAAAAACAGTAATGGAAAGCTATTATTCATTGATAAACACCTTTGGAAATGAGATGGATGTTTTAATAAATGCTGATATTAACAAAATAAGTAGTATAGATAAGGAATTGGGGAATGCAATAAATGCAATACGTTCAGGAAAGATCAAAATAAAACCAGGATATGACGGTGTTTTTGGTATCATAGATATCCTTGGAAGAGAAACAAACAACACTCAAAAAAGAAAACAAAGCAGCATTTCTGATTTTAGTTAGTTGCTACATACTCCTACAGAGCATGAGACTGACGGCATTATTCCATCTGGCGGATAACCACTTAATCCAAACCAATTTATGGTATATTTTTGATAGGAAGTAATGGTATTAGATATACTTATATCTATTCCGTAAATGCTAGAGTCGAATCCAGGAGCTCCAGACTCAAGTGTTGTTACTCCAGTTCCAAATCCTGCTGCAGGATTACAGCCACCATTATGTATCCAACATAATATTACTTGTGAAGAAACAGAGTAAGAGCTAGATACATACATTGATAATATTCCTACTGTATTACCTGACGTTGGATAAGTAGGTCCTGGCATCACTGAATACTCTCCCATACAAGCTGCTGTGTTTGCAGTATATCCATTGTCTACAGTAGTTGCGCCTGGAGATGTGCACGTTCCCCATTTATTTGTATCCAATGTTGTACCATTAAAATTATCATAAAAACTAAAAACATTGAAACCATTGTCATACTTTCCATATGCTGTCTGCTCGCATCCATTGCTGCAATAAAGCTCTGGGGCATATCCTGTATACTCAGGATAGGATAAAACCGGATTATTATTGCTTAAAAAGTTCATAAAGATGTTTTGTTGTGAGTTTGGACCTATTGCAAATGGCAATTTAATCCATATTATTGCTGAAGTTGCAGTATTACTTGCACCACTTTCTATCCATGAGTATAATGGAACATTTCCTGAGATGCCTATTGGTTCATTCGCAGTAAATTCAAGATTGCTAAGATTCGCATTTTCACCATATTGCCGGAATGAACTTGGATTTATCGTTAGCTCTTGTTGAAATCCAGATGAAGCAGATCCTCCATTTGTATTACTTATCCCTACTTGCAACGAGTAAATGACTCCTGGATTAGATGTGTATATATATTCGCTAGTGCTTGGTTTTACTACAATCGTGCCTACAGTTGTTTCTGCTATCCCGGTAAGCAAATTTACATATCGTATGCTTATAATACCTGAATAATATCCTCCTATTCCACTTGTGTATGGATCTTGATTTGCATAGCACTGTGTTGAAAAGGTATATGAGTTTCCAGTAGGTAAGTAAACCTGATCTACAGGAGGATTAGGTGCAGAATAGAAAATGTCAGAGTTATTATCATAACACGCTATTCCTGTAATATTTACTGGATTAGATCCAGATCTTAATATAGTTATAGAAACTACTCCTGCTGTGTTCATAATATAATTTTGACATTGAAAGCTACTTCCCAAAATACATCTTTGAGAAGCATTTGGAGAAAATACTCCTAATAGAAAAAGAGCAACAAAAGCAATAGCAATTATTAATATTGCCCACATATGTGTTATAAGATACTCCATTGTACTTTGCAGTTTAGCATTATGTAATTTAGTGCCATGCAATTTAGTACTTTTTAGTGTAAAGTTTTTTGTAAAAACTCTTAAAGCCATAATATCAATACCATTACAAACAGAAAGTAATTTAAATATTACTTGTAAATACATATTTATGTCCAGTATTGTAAAAAATATAAATAGAACGATGTTTTTCAAATTAGCAGTCCTTTTTTTCATTTTAAACTTTTCATTTGCGTATACCACATCAATACATGTTCCTGCAGTTTTAGGTAATACAAATACAGGGATTATAAGTACTATTCAATTAAATATATCAAAGGGCAATGGAACCGTAAAAATTATTGGACCTTCCGGTGTTGGAGAAAGCACGTTAAGTTCTGCTCAAATTGGTGTTGCGTACGCATCAAACTTTACTGGAATCAACGAATCAAAGTATAACTTTACATATACTATCTTTGATAATTCTTCTAATGTCACTGGTCCAAGCGGTGGTCTTGCGTTTACTGTTCTTGCAATATCTGCTATAAAACAAGTTCCTATAAAGAGTAACTTTACTTTAACAGGTACAATATCTAGCTCTGGAGTTGTAGGTCAAATAGGTGGAATAACAGATAAGGTTTCTGCGGCTAAAAGCTATGGTCTTAAATATGTACTAGCTCCAGAAGTTCCTAATCAAAGTTTTGAAGATACCTTATACTATTTATCACAACAGATAAACAACATACCTGTTATAGAAGTTGGAAATGTATCAACTGCTTTACAATATGTATTAGTAAATGAAAGCCCAAGTATAATGCCATTGCAGTATACCTTATCCTCTCAAAATTATTATCTTAATAAGCTAAATTATGCACCTTTTACATGCAAAAATATCTGTAATACTACACTATTTGGAAATCTTGTAAATTACACCTTTAATATGACCTCTTCAGAGATTTCTTCTATATCAAATAATTTTAGTTCTATAAAACCACAGCTTTTCAACATGTTGTCTACGTATAAGAATATATCTAATAAGGGTTATCTTTATACTGGGGCAGATATGGCGTTCTTAGAATACATCAATGCATATATATTTGCAAACAGTAATAATTATACTCTCAGTAATGCATACTCTTTACTTTCAAATGTTAATAACTATTGTAATGGTTTAATTGCTCCACAATTGACCACACAAAATTATGAATATATAATAAGTGGAGAAGCAAGGCAGGGCTGGGCTATACAAAATCTTAAGACAGCTGCAAGCCAGCTAAATCAATCTCAATCTACAGATGACATAGTTTCTGCAATTGGTACAATAGCAGAATCAAATGCATGGTGTAATGCTGCAAATAATCTTTATGTACAGGCATTGACCTCAAACGGTACACAAGTAGGGTTATCAGAAAAAATGTATAACTTGGTATCAAAAACATTATTAGCAGATAAAGCATATACTGGTTCTATGTACTATAATGCTGCAGTATCTGAGTTTAACTCTGGCGAGTATGGAGCTGCTTTATACAGTCTTAATTATGTAAGTTCGGTATCAGGTATATCTTCTTATCCTACTAACTACTCTATATCTAATCTTTACTCTACATTAAATTCTTCGTTGTATGGTATCTGGCCTGTAGAATATGCTAACTCAGCAGCATTTTACGCAGAAGAAGCAAACTTCTCATCGAATAATTTAACAAAACTTAGTTATCTTGATTCCTCATATCCACTTGCAGTTCTATCTGAGGGTATAAGCACATTAAACATGCAGATCTCTTCAAACTTTACCTCAATAAGCACTGTAAATAACAAAACTTCTGGGAATAAAAATATATATATAAACTCAACTCAGTTGATGGGTATAATAGGAGAGGAAGCAATTTCTATACGAGATCTTGAATCTACAGTCTCAACGCTTAAGGTTGCAATAGAGTTAATCGTTGTTATGATCTTCATATTCCTTGTAGCTCTGCTTTACTTTATAATAAAGGACTACACTCTTAAAAAAGAGGTACTTTTACAATCAAAGAGCAGAACAAGAAGGAGATAAAGTTGCAAGAGAACTTTGACATTTTCTGTTCCAATTCAATACGTGATGGTATATTCTTCGAAAGTAAATATACTATTGCTGTGTATGATATAGCTCCTGTACTTCCAGGACACTCGCTTATAATACCTAAACGTCATGTCTCTAACTTTATGGAGCTTAAAAAAGTAGAGTTTGAAGACATTTTTAAAACTCTAAATAAAGTTCTACCTACCTTAATATCTTTATATGGTGACAAAAGTTTTTCTTACAATCTAATATCCCAGGTTGGACAATTTTCAGGAATGAGCGTAAAACATATACACGTACATGTAATACCTAGGAAAAGTGTTGATAAATTCAATGCAAATAATGAAAATATATATCAGCATATTGATAATAAAGTCAAAAAATTAAGTAAGGAACAGTATCTAGAACAAGTAACCTTGATAAAAAATAAAATAAAGTTATCTAAGTAAAATTAATTTTTTCTGCGTAAGATTTTTGCAGCTTCCTTTACTATTTCTTCTGTACAGTCCCAACCAATACACGAATCTGTAACTGAAACTCCATACCTAAGTTCTTCTGATGTTATCTCCTGTCTTCCTTCGGCTATATTAGATTCTAGCATCAAACCAAATATTCCTGTGTTTCCATCATAAATCTGTTTTATCACATCAAAAAATACTTCGGGCTGTTTATTATGATCTTTTTTAGAGTTGCCATGGCTACAATCTATTATTAATCTTTCAAATAATCCTTTTTCTTTAAGTTTATTTAATGCCTCTTGAACTTTTTCTTTATTATAATTTGGACCATCATTTCCTCCTCTTAATACTATGTGCGCATCATCATTACCTTTTGAGAGTATATTGGTTATTTTTCCAGATAAATCAGAGCCAAAAAATTCCTGTCTATGTTTTGCAACTACAACTGCGTTTATTGCTACTGTTATGTTTCCATTAGTGCTATTTTTAAATCCTATTGGCATTGATAATCCAGAAGCCATAGCTCTATGTGTTTGCGATTCTACAGTTCTAGCTCCTATTCCTCCCCAAGAGATAAGATCTGATATATATTGTGGAACAAAAGGGTCTAAGAACTCAGTACCAGATGGTAAGCCTTTTTCTGCATTTTGTAATAAAAGTTTTCTTGCTAAAAATAATCCTTTATTTTTTCCTTCCATGCCTTTTAAATCAGGATCATCTATCAATCCTTTCCATCCAATCTCAGTTCTGGGCTTTTCAAAAAACGTTCTCATTATTATATAAAAAACATCTTTTACATCTTCGCTAAGATTTTTTAATTTTGAGGCATACTCTTCTGCGGCATCATTATCATGAATCGAACATGGTCCGCACAGCAGTACAATGCGTTTATCTTTTCCTCTAAGTGAATCTTTAATCGTTGTCCTTCCATCTCTTACAGTACTTATTGCTGTCTGAGTAATCTGCAAGTTTTTTCTTATTTCGTTTGGAGTTATTAATCTCTGATAACCTTCAATGTTCCTATCATCTCTAGCAACATCTTCATCTAATTTTGAATTAATAACTGCATTTTTAATTTTTTTCATAATATCACATAATAACATAATTTTTATTTGCTAATACTTGAAAATCAACCTTTTTTGATATAAATATCTAAGTGATTAAAAGCTGGTTAAAAAAAAGATTTGAATTATTAGCCTTATTATTTTCCTTTAAAAGAATGTCTCATAACTATAATTGATAGTTATGTCCTCCAATATAAAGCTAAATGACCATTTTAACATAATAATGCCTTAATTATACAAATATATTTTTAATAAAAACATTATTAAGATTTTTGTACAAAAATCTTTAAAATTATGAAATAAGACCTATAGATAAAGAAGCTATAAAAATCGCTATCAAGGCAATACTCATAGCTACAAGAGAAATATTTCTTGAGAAACTATAAAATTTCTTATCTTTTTTAATTATATATCCAAAAGAAATATATAAAAGTATTAAATCAGTTATTAAAATTAATAATAAATAAATAATGTTGTAAAATGGCTTAACATTAAAGAAAATAAAAATACTTGTTGCTATGGCAACAAAGTACAAAATAGCGGCTACTATCGCGGAAGGAATAATTCCTATTAAGTGCGGCAAGGACAATACCTTTCTTTTTCGATCCCCTTCATAATCTCTAATCGTTCCGTGTATCTCTCTTGCAACTCCGCTTATAAAGATCATGCTACTTACTATGACTATATTAAATCCTAATATATTAGAAACAACAAAGTTACCATATATAAATGGAATAGCCATTGAAAATCCAATATATAGATTACCTAAAAGAAATAGTTCTTTGAGTTTATAACTATACAACATTGCAAGTACTCCAAATATTATTGCAATAAAAAAAGCATATTCATTTATAAAAAAACTTGCCATTACTCCTATAATTAAGCAAATAATTGTAATATAAACGGCACTACTTTTACTTAATTCTCCAGTAACTAATGGCCTATTTTTCTTGTTTAATTTATCAACATCAACATCAAAATAATCATTTATTGCAAAAGAAGCCATACTTATAAAGATTGGAGTTATTAAGCTAAGTAAAAGGATAGTAATATTTGGCAATTTTCCAAGAGATAAAAACTCACCGGATAAAACTGCAATCACAAGCATAATACTATGCTCTATTCTAGTTAATTTTAATATACTTTTTATATATGGCATTAAAACAACAAGCTCTAATTAAATATACTCATTGATATATTTATATATCTATTTAATCGTATGTATTAATTGATAAATATGGCAACAAAAGGAGCAACACAGATTAAGAGTTCAGTTATTATGGCACTAGAAGCTGAAAAAGATGCTATAGTTAAATTGAGCGATAACTATTCTAAAAATAATGACCCAAAATTAGCAAATCAAATAAATAAATTGAATTTACATATGCATGCAAAGATAGCAGTTTTGTCTGAGCAGTTGCCTAAAGAAGATGTAGCTATTCTAGATAAAATACAAAACGAATCTAACAAGGCTGTAGAAGAAGCTGCAAATAAGAATAAGATGCAGGTAGAGTATGTAGATATACGTAATGTAGATGTTAATATAGAAGGGAAAAAAGAGAAGTTGCACTTGCATCTAAATAATATACTCTTAAACGCAACAGACTCTAATCATTTTGTTTCTCTTTTGCCCATAGGAGTTAAAAAAGCTCTAGAGGATGTTAATTTAGAAAGTCCATTATTTTTAAATGGTGATCCTGGAAATAAAATACGTGGCTTAATTGAGCTTCGTGATCTTATTAGGTCAAAAGCAAACGAAGACCAAGTAATTGATAACGGTGTTAATATTAATGATAGCGCTGCGGTAAATATAAATCGCATGTTCAATGATTCGAAGTTTAACGATATGCAAAAGATATCAATGTTGGAGAATAATAATATAGCATCCTGCTTAAATCAAGATACAGTAAAAAATTTGCTTGTTTGTGGAAATCAAGCGCTTGAAAAGAAAATTGCAAGCAGTAGTGCCATTAACTCTCTTACTCCAAAAGATTTTGCTAGTATTCTTAATACTGGAAAGTTAAATGGAAAAGATCTTTCGCCATCTACTATTAGTGAAATAGTTTCAAATGGGATATTAGTTAAAAAAATAGGACAGAATGAATTTGAGAAAACAAAGAGTAATAAAGCGGCAACTCCACAAGAGCTAGAACGCCTTTCAGCAGAGCGTTTTTACAAGGTTTTAACTTTTGCTGCAAAAGGCAATGCATTAAATCTTGGTGGAAAATACTGTTTAGAATGTATATTTGGAATGCTTAAAAACGAAGAGCTAATAAAAGCAATGCAATCTAATGGGAAAGACATGTATACTTTATTAACTACTGCTATTGATTCAAGCAAAAAGAAATCAAATGTAGTACTACCTAACGTATTAGCAGTATCGAACGGTATTTCAGAAAATGAAAGTTTTTGGAAATTACAAAATAAAGCTCAAATTGAAAGTTTAGCAAACCGTCAAATATATTATTTGGAAAAAAACATTGCATCAAGTAAAGAAGCTGCAAGTAAGCTTTCTTCAAGTTCTTCAGAAAGACTTATTTTTAAGTTTTTATCTGATGAGAAGGTAATGCAAAATGGAGAGCTACTTAAAAAATTAAATTCAGTTACATTGTCAAAGCTGTTTGCAGAACCAAACATCAACAAAAATGGCTTAGCTAAAAATCCTTCATTATTTATTCTAAATCAGACCTTTTTAGATCCAAATCCAAAAAATAACAATTATTTATTTAAAAACGTAAGCCAGGATGTAAAGGTTTCGCTGGCTTCAAATTCTGCGTTATTTGAGTCAATAATAGTTCCAGATTCAATAAAAAAGAGAATTATAACCTTATCTATATTTGAAAATATGAGTCCTGAAACACACGGTGCAATTTCTACTTTATTATTAAATAAAACTGCTATTCCGTTTGTACCTAAATCTAAGTTAAATATGTTCTTTTCAAAGATGGCTACACCGTCTGTTATAAATGGTAACGATACACTGATATCTATAGTAAATGAAGTATTTTTATCAAGATCTATAAATTCAAATAAATCTGCTCTTTCAAATACTCCAGAAGCATTATCATCTTTATTTTCATCAGAAGCA
>JAKACG010000016.1 GCA_021821605.1 Microcaldota archaeon
ATAACCTTCCCTTCTTATGGCAATCCCACTTCTGCAGCTGTATTTGTATATGAAACTCCAGTATTACAACCAACACCTAATCCCGCGTATTACTTTACAGACTCTCCATCAACATCTGTTACTGCGACATCTGGAAATGAAATATACTTTTGTGAAGGCGGTACTTATAATCAACTATCTTCGGTGTCCTGGCAACAAACAACAAATACTATATATACCTCAATAGGAACTCAATCAAGCAATATATGTACAGACTCTTTACCATCTCCGTATGATTCTATAATTGGCGTATATGGTATAACAGTTCCAACTACTACAAATACTATTTATTCCTATTCATCTACATCTCCTCCAACCTCAAATCAACTACAATTTACAGTATCTAACAGCATAAACACAGTTGTAATAGCATTTACTATACTTGGGGGCAGATTAGGATCGCCTTCAATACCTTCTGGTTGTGTTGTGCAATTAAATAAAAATGATAACAGTGGAAATGGGGTATACTTTGCTACTTGTAATAATTTGCCTATCAATACATATACCATAAATTATGCACCATACGGACAGGCTACCTCTAGCTCGGTATATGTCTACGAGCTTCCTTAATCATTAAATTCTTAGAAAATATTACTTAAACCAAAGACAAATTTAATGGCATATTGTATAATGTTAATTTTACAAATTCCTTATATTTTTAATAAAAATTATTGTTTATTTTACAATGCCCTTTATAAACAATGCTTATTTTTTGGAAAATATCATCTGCAAAATTATACTAAAATTATTGTTTTTTGTCGTCATATACATAAATAAACCTAATTGCGTGTAATGAGTTTATATTAGTTATCTAATAATTATATAGTGGTGGGAATAATGGGAATCTATGATGAGGATGTTACTGGGGATGTTAAGCTACAAAGTCTTATAGGCTTAGCAAAGCATACTCATGGGCCTAACTGTAGAAGAATGCTTAAGCATGTGCTTTATGACAACGAAGAGATACTTCTTGAAGTAAGGCAGAGTTATCTTGAAGCATTATCTCCTATAATTCTTGTGGCTACAAATAAAAGGCTAATAACAATGTATTCATCTTTCTGGGGACGTTACTTTGGATATGATTTATTTCATCCTACTACATACTCTATAATGCCTTACAAATATATGATAGGTGTATCAATCTCGAAAGGAAAGGTCTTATCTTCTATAAAGATACATACCCAGAGTTCTATAGATGTGGGTTCGCAGATAAAGGATGAAAACGAGATTCATGGGATTCGCTCCAAAAGTGCAATGCTAATGACAAAGGTAATAGGTGAGATACTTCAATTTACCGAAGAAGAACACAAGAAGTTTTCTCTTAGGGAAGGTTCTTTAGGAAAAGAAGAAAAATTAACAAAAGTACGCTTAAATAATTCGCAGAAAGTTAATCTTAATGAACTAAATCGTTCATTGATTCAAGAGTTATCCTTAGATAGTGCAAAGGCAGTTCTTAAGCGCAATAACTCAGTAATCTTATGGTTAGGTTTAGAGCCTGATATCTATGTTAGCAAACTGCTTAACGTAAATCCTACTCAGATAAAGATACTAAACCTTCGAGATATAGAACGATATAATGAAGATGAGGCGCTTGCTCTTGACGGTACCGTTATACTTAGTTATGATGGTGTATTATCCATTCATCTTGCCGAGTTCCTTAAGGATAAGTATGGGGTACTTACATACGTTATAAAAGGAGGCTTATACTCTATATTAGAAGACAAAAGTAAAAATATAGTTCACTGATCAAAAAGCAATCTTTCCATATTTTCATAATGCTTTATTCGTTTTGCAGCTATCTCCTTTATTCTAGAGTGTGTCAGTATTGTTCTTGCATTTTTTTCTTTTATAGCAGATATACCTACTGCTCCTGCTATGTCTACTGAAAGTTCAAAGAATTTTTTTTCATCAGAAGCGCTTGGTATAATATACTCTCTATTAAGTTTGTCCTTTACGCTTTCTGCTATAATGATGGCTGCTTCATGAAGCATCTTCATTGTGATCTTTTTAGCTCTAACCTCCAAAAGACCTCTCATTATACCTGGAAATGCAATTATATTGTTAACTTGATTTGGGGAGTTACTCTTTCCTGTAGCGACTATATAAGCCCCAGCTTTAATAGCATCCTCATAAGAGATCTCAGGCTCAGGATTTGTCAACGAAAAAACAATCGGCTTCTTATTCATTTTTCTTATCATTTCTTTCTTGAAGTAGCCCTTTTTACCTGTTGTACCTATTATTAAATCTGCACCATTGATTGCATCATCTATGCTATAATCGATGTTTTTTGTATTAGTTATTTTAGAGAGCTCTATTTTAAACTCATTCATGTCTTTTTTCCTCCCTTTTTTTATTACTCCTTCACTGTCAAAAACATACAGATTTTTATATCCTGCAAAATTAAGAAGTTTTGTTATTCCATAACCGGCAGAACCTGCTCCAAAAATCACTATTTTGGAGTTTTTAGTTTTGCCTGCAATCTTAAATGCATTTATTAGAGCAGCAAGAGCTACTACTGCTGTACCATATTGGTCATCGTGAAATATTGGTATTTCGGATATCTCAGATGCCTTTTTAATTATCCTAAAAACTTTTGGGGACTCTATATCTTCTATGTTTACTGCTGCTATGCTTGGTTCTATTGCTTTTATGAATTTGATTATATCCTCTTCCTTTTTTGTAGATATGCACATAGGCACTGCGTCTACGCCTCCATATTTTTTAAAAAGCAGCGCCTTACCTTCCATTACCGCTAGTCCTGCCTCTGGGCCGATGTCTCCTAAACCTAGTATTCTAGTCCCATCAGATATTATAGCAACAGTATTTCCCTTATTGGTATACTCATAAGCAAGAAGCTTATTCTTTTTAATCTCCTCAGAAACATAAGCTACGCCTGGTGTATAATATATAGAAAGATCTTCTCTATTTCTTATTGCAACTTTTCCTGTGATTTCTACCTTGCCATTATTTTGGAGATGTTTTTTCAACGCTATTTTTTTATCAATCACAAGCCCACTTATTATATAACTTTTGTACCTTTATTTTTATTAAACATAAGCAAATACAGTATCATTCCAAAGATCATTGAAAATATAACTATTCCTACCAATGCATATGGCCTGTAATAATCAATCTTTCCTAATGCTGTATTAGCAGAAAGTTCTGCTTGGTGTGCATAACCTACTGCAGCAGCAGAGGAGTTATAACTCTGTTCTGATCTATTCAAGTATACATACGCTTGTGTAAGATTAGGATTAAAAAAGAGAAAACCGCTTTCATTTATGCTATTTATATAAGCAATGCTTTGGTTTATTGCAGTCCTTGCCTGTGTCGAGTTGTAGTTTTGTGTAGATATTGTTGAAGCTCCTACAGCAAAAATTAGTAAAAATAAGAAAGAAAAAATAAAAGAAAAAAACCTAAAGGTATTCATCAAACCACAAACTTAATACTATAGATTTACATCTATCTTAAGTTCATGTTTGAGCTCCCTGTACCTATTTCTTATAGTTACCTCTGTAACTCCTGCTACGTCAGCTACCTCCTTTTGAGTTCTTCTTTCTCCTGCTAGGGCTCCTGCTATATAAACAGCAGCTGCAGATACTCCTGTAGGACTTCTTCCGCTTATAAGTCCTTTCTTCATAGCCTGCTTAAGGAGCGTCATAGCCTTTTCTTGAGCCTCTCCGCTTAACTTCAATGCGGCTACATATCTAGGGACATAAGCCGAAGGATCTGTCAAAGGTATCTTAAGATTAAGCTCATGAGCTATTATCCTATAAGTTCTTCCTATTTCCTTCTTTGAAACATTCGATATCTGCGAGATCTCATCAAGAGTTCTTGGCATTCCTGCGCTTCTACATGTTGCATATAATG
Source organism: Microcaldota archaeon (assembly GCA_021821605.1). The sequence goes on from JAKACG010000016.1 coordinate 3,910, forward strand.
CCGCGTTAACTACAGTTTCTATTGGTCTGCCTCTTATAAGGTTGTTCTTAACGCATTGTCTGTATAGCAAAGCAGTCTGCTCTCTTATATTGTCTGGCAATCCCAAGTAACTAGCTACTCTATTCAATTCAGGAAGCGCAACTAGATAATTTCTCTCACTTGAGCTTGCTATACTTGCCCTTTTATGCCATTTTCTCATTCTATAGAGCTGTGCCTGCCTTTTAGATGATAACTTTGTTCCTCTTATATCTTTGTTATACATATCTATTTCAGTGACTAAGCCCTTATTTGGCTTCATGTATTTAATAGGTGCACCTGTCCTTGCTCTTGCATTCCTTTGATCAGAGTCAAAAGCTCTCCATTCAGGTCCACTATCTGTAACATTTTCCTCTATGACAAGGCCGCAGTTGTTGCATATATACTCTCCTCTTTCATTATCGAATATTATGTCAATACTTCCACAAGCAGGGCATTTCTTGCTTTCACTGCCTAACTTTCCGGCCTTTGGAATAACCTTTGGGGCTTCTTCTCTGTCCATGTCATTACCATATAACATGTCATCATTTTTTTCTGAGTTGTGTGATTTTTCATTTTTAGTCATTTTATCACCAGTTAAACATATACACTATAAAACAAACCAATTGTTTTTTAAATGTTTCTAAAAACAGCAATAATATTATCATGCAAAAGATATTTAAATCTTTCTATCAAATTAGGTTTAATCCTTAGTAGAAAAAACCTCTATTATAGATGCTATAACTTCCTACTAATATCTTTTAAGAAAAAACACAAAAGTATTTAAATCTTGATATTTACATATACTTACATAAAAAGGCGCATAGAATGGATAAAACTATTTGGTCTGGAAAGACTAAGATATTATTGTACATATCGTTTTTAATAGGCATAATCGGGAGCGTTTTGCTACCTTTCACCTATTCGCAAACTCCTCAGCAAAATGCAGTCACTGCGTTATGTAGTGTAATCTCTACAGTATCATTTGTACTAACTATCTTGGCATTGATGCTGTTCGTACTTGGTGGTACTTTATATGCATTTGCGCACTTTCTTCCAGCTACCGGAAACTTCAGGGGAAACATGCAAGGTTGGGGTATGGGTATGCTTATGGGCGGTATAATATCATTAATACTTTACATATTGGCACCATTCATAATAACTAAGGTTGTTTCAATAAATCCTGCAGGAAGTACCGGTTATCTAGGTCAGCCTGGTTTGACAGGGCAGGTGTGTACTCAGTCTACCTTTGGTGGTACTACTGCCGGTTCACCTACTATAGTATCAGGAACAGGTTAATGTTTAGTTTTTCTTTTATTTTTAATTTATTTTATATTTAATTTACAATTTTAAGTGTTTTAATGGCTAATATTTTATCAGAGGTGCTTCAGACATACAAAAGTAATCTTAAATTTGTTCTGTTTTTTTCGATACCTTTTGTAATAGCATTTCTAATACCATTATTTGCGCCTCTTCCGACATACATAAGTGCTGGGGGAATATTTATAAGAAGCTCAAGCGTTGTAGGCAATCTTAACTTCTTAAATCTTGCAGTTATACTTATAGCTATATTTTTTTCACTGCTTTTTATAAGCTTCGCTTTTGTCGCAATAAGCTTGATAGTAAAATCAAGAAAGACGCGTTCAAAGATCTCAAAAAGAGTCATGCAGGATATAGAGCGTTATATAAGCAAGGTATTCATACTCTTATTGATATACACCTTTATACTTCTGGCAGTGAACGTTCTTGGATACTTATACGGAAATATGGATCTTATTACTGCATTGGTTGGTTTCTTCGGTTTTATACCATTGTTTTATGCTCCTAGCGCAATAGTGGTAGATAATAAAAGTATGGGCAGGGCGGTAAAGGATAGCATAAAACTAGTTGTTAAAAATCCCGGATATTTTATACTATGGTTTGTATTAATAAGTATTATAATCTCTATTGTAGATTTCATTATGATTGCAATAGCTGGCGCGTATTTATCTATGTATCTTACTCTTATTATAGTTTCATTGTTTATACTTCCATACTTTGTTATTTTCCAGGCAGAAGCCTATATGAGAAGATTTGCTATTCTAAAGCATTAATTATAAATACTTTAAACGCAAAACCGATATATTAAATTTACCCGGCGGGGTAGCTCAGCCTGGTTAGAGCGCTAGACTCATATGCAAAGCACTATGAGTGATGAGCATTTATTTGCGATGACGAGAAATCTAGAGGTCGCGGGTTCAAATCCCGCCCCCGCCAAAAGTAGCTAAAAGTTGTGAAATAAATTTGTATAGTTCTTTTATTTCATCATCAGATAACTCCGGTGCTCGTTTATCAAGTATTTTTTTAATTTTTGGCGTTTCGTTTTTCTGTAAAAACGATTTGGATTCTTTTTTTGTAAAACGCCTTCCAAAACCTTCATCTCCATTCCAAAAAAACTCCATAATACTTTTTCCTACTTTTTTATCAAGATGCAAAAATATATTTTTTATGACTTTATCTCTGATGCTATTATCTACGTTCTTTGGGGTAATCTTTACAAGATGTGATAGTACTCTTGGCATTGGTTCAAAAGCTTCTTTTGGGACATCCATAATAATCTCAACTTTATAAAAGCAGTTAAATATTGCTGATATCACTCCAAAGTTTTTATTTTCTGGTTTAGTTGAGATTAATTTTGTGAATTTGTGCGGTATTATCATAGCACAACACTCAAAATTATGCCTTTTTTCTTTAATAAGCCTTATAAAGAACTGTTGTAAGATTTGATATGGTGGATTTGAAACTATTTTATTAAATAAGGGCAGCTTTACTGTAAGTATATCCCCAAATATCAACTCTATATTTTTTGAATCAACAAAGTTTTTTTCAAGTATATCAAAATAACCTTTATCTTTTTCAACGCTATAAACGCGTCCTGCACTCCTTGCAATAATTGATGTAAGTGTTCCTGGGCCTCCGCCTATCTCTAAAACATTATCCCTGCTTGTCAGAGAAGCGGTATTGGCTACAATCATATTTATTTTAGGATTGATAATAATATGTTGGTCCTTTTTTTTATCTGGGATCATATAGAGTCCTTAATATCTAGTAAATTAATCTGTTGTTACAGTGCTTTTCTAACTTGCTGTGTCATATCTTCTTGTTGGCTAGTTTCGCAGTTACGTTTAACTGCCACAAGGAATGGTATAGGAGAAGCCTCATGTTCTTGATGATTCAAAAATGAACGTTCAAGCATTTCATTTCTTCTTATTTTCTTTTCAAAATACTGCATTCCTTCAATTAATGTCCTTTCTTTTTCACTGTAGTCGTAATTTAAGAAAGATGAAAAAGAATTTATTATTTTATTAACTATCTCTGTGTTAATGCGAATATCTTGTAAGTTTGCTTCTTTTGAAGCATAAAGTTCTTCGCTTAAATCTAGGGCTTTAAAGTACTCCTTTTTAGATAAAAACTCAGATATATCTTGTCTTTTACCATAAACTTTACTTTTTTTTATTTGATCTGACACTATAGCTGCAATACTTTTATTGGCTCTAGCTGCTGTGTTATCAGACTGAGCGTCTAAAACTACTGGGCTTCTAGTCCCCACAAACCCTCTCGACATATATAAATAATTATAATAGAAAGTTATTTAAAACTTTTGTCTATAGATAAGCTATTGTATATATATCTAAATCACTAATTATAATTTGTTAATTATAATCGGTATTTTAATGAGTACTGTAAAACAAGTAAAACAAACTAATCATGAACAAAATCTAATATTCAAAAAAGAGCTTCGTCGTTCTAATATTGAAGTTGATCTGATTCTTCATCCTTCAAGGATTCCTGATACAAAAGAGGTAAATGAGATTATATCTAATGGCATAGAGCTAGAAGCCGCAGCTGTAGAAAATGATGTAAGAAGAACATTAACTGCTATCTCGGTACAACATGGCAAATTAACTGATAGATTTACTGCATGGGAGAAGATACATACTATGGAAGATATAAAATCAATTATACCAAAAGAGATTCTAACTCGGGTATATGGTAACAAAACAAAAACACTGCAAGATATAAAATCTTCCTTAACGGTAATGGATTTAACTTTTGAAGAGTTAAAATATTTTTCTTCTCATGGAAATCAAGAACTTTTAAGTTTTTCAGACTATCTACGAATATATGCCCCTGTGGCTTCTTTATTGTCTGGAGTTCCTAAACTTGCAATAGATCTTAAGGATTTATTTTTATCTAAAAAAGTACTAGAAGTGCTAGAGGAGCAAAAATTAGATTCAAATATTTATGTAATGATGGAAAGATCAATTGATTCATTTACTCTCACAAAGAAATTTATTGATGGTAAAGGTAAACATATACCAATGTGTTTTCTGCCAAAAAAAGAGCTATTAATAACCGATGGCGTAGAAGCTTTTAAGGATCATCTTCGTTCTTCTATTACTGATTTTGGTGTAAATATATTTAGTATAAACATAAACGAATTCTCTATTGTAAATGGTGTTATCTCAGAGTTCAACGGCAAAGACATATCTATGATTGTATATATACCTCAAGAAAAGTTCGATATAAAAAACACTATTGGAATATTATCTAAAAATAAAAAAGCAATAAAGGCAATACAGTTAGATAATTGATTATTTTATTGATTAGAAGCAATTATACCATCAACTATTCCATGTACTCCTATTCCTCCTGTTGATCTTACTGAAAGTCTATGGCTTAATACAGGTCTTGCAAGAAATTTTATATCATCTATGCTCGTCTCTGTTCTTCCTTCCAGCATCGCCTTTGCCTTGGCGCACTTCATAAACGATATATCTGCTCTTGGACTTGCTCCCATAACTACGTGCATGTCAGTTCTTGTAGCATTAACTATCTTAGAAATATAAGATACAACCTCATCTGACATCTTTATTTTTTTGGCTTCCTCTTGAAGTAGTAGAATGTCTTCCGTATTTATTATTTTTTTAACCTCTATTTTTTCTTCCCTTTCCTTTATCCTAAGCATATTCTCCTCTTCTTCCATGCTTGGATAATCAACATCAATTTTCATAATGAATCTATCGGCAAGAACCTTTGGCAATGGTTCTGTGCCTTCTATCTTAAGCGGGTTTTGAGTTGCGAAGGCTATGAATGGCTTAGGTAGTTTCATATCATCTCCGCTTACACTTATCTGTCTTTCTTCCAAAGTCTCAAGAAGAGCGCTCATGGTTCTAGGTTGCATCCTATTAAGTTCATCAATAAGAAGTATATTTGTGAAGACCGGTCCTTTTGAGAACTTAAGTTTCTTGTCAGTTTCATCTTCGTACATATATCCAGTTATATCTCTAGGCATAATATCTGGAGTTCCTTGAACTCTTTTAAACTCTGCTTGAATAGTGTCAGCCAATGCCTTTGTCATTGTTGTTTTGGCTACTCCCGGTACTCCTTCAAGAAGTGCATGTCCATCAGCAACTATGGCTATTATCATGAGTTCTATAGTCTCTATTTTTCCTGCTATATGCTTGTGCATCTCTTCAAGAATTTCCTTATATATTTCATTAGGATTCAAACGAGCACCAAAAACTTTATCCTAAATAAGCATTTAAGAATATATATCTTATGCAAAGCCCATTACTCCCCCTTATTTTGTTATATAAACAAAAGGTTTATAATATCTAATTTCATAATATCTATATTAATTTAAATACAGATGGTATTCATGAGCGGTAAAAACGAAAGGATAAGTAAGGTAATCTCTACGGCTGACGCTTTAGAAATATTAGAAAAAAGAAAAAAAGACGGAGATTTAGGATATGAACAGCAGGTTTCTTATGATCATGTTAAAAAATTTGCAAAGTTAGAAAGTTCTAAAACAAATAAACTTATAAAACAAATAACCAGTTTTGGAGTAACAGAAAAAAGTGCCGTACAGATAGCAGATATACTGCCAATTGATGTTCTTCAATTAAAACAGATACTATCAGGTGAAAAAAATATGCCTGATCCAGAAACTGTTGATAAGTTATTCAAATTAATAGAAGAAAATAGGGGTAAATCATAATGCTTCCTAAAGTGATAAAATGCATGAAATTGAGCAGAGAAAGGAGGATTTGGAGGAGTATGGTGTTGTTCTTGACTACTTACCTACTGGGAAGTCTTTTTCTGTCAGATCCGAACCTATAGCTCAAATACTTGGAGAAGCAAGATTCACACTTTTAGAAGCTGTTCCTAAAGTCTCAGAGATAAAGGTAGGAGAAAGAATATACATAGGAAAGGGAGAGAGAGATAAAATTTCATTGATAAAATCAAGGCTTACATATCAAAGCTTAACGGAAGGCGCAAAAAACGAGCTCCCTAATGTTATAACTATAATAATAAAAAACAATGAGAAAAGATTCATAGACTTTTTTAATAACGCGTCTCCTATAAACATACGTATGCATTCTTTGGAGTTACTTCCTGGAATAGGCAAGAAACATCTTACCTCTATTTTAGATGCGAGGGAGGAAAAACCATTTGAAAGTTTTGAGGATATGATAAACAGAGTTCAGCTTTTACAAGATCCTATAAAATTGCTTACTGAAAGAATACTTGTGGAGTTAAAAGGTGAAACAAGGTTCTATATCTTAACAAGGCCTCCAGCCCAACCACACACTAGACCTTATTAATACTCAAAAGTTTTTAAAATTGGTATATACTTATTTTTATCTATTTTTATATTTAATTTTTAAAATAGCTGCAAAATAAGTAAGAAGTAAAAAATAAAAAAGTAAAATTAGAACTTCTCAAGATGCATCTGCGGTACTATTACCTTTCTTTTCATTGATTTAGAAACGTCAAACTCGACAACATAGGAGTCTCCTCTTTTTTCTACTATGGTGCCTACTCTGCCTTTATATCTAGGATGTGGTATGTTCCTAAAGTTGCTTTTCTGGGATATCACTACCTTGCTTCCAACATCAAATCTTTTTATGAGTCTTGTTATGCCTAATGTTGAAGGTTTATTGTGCCTAGCTAAATTTCTTGTTCTTCCTATAAATAATCCATGTGATCTTTGTGACATAGAATCAACTAACCTATAACAGTTCAATACACATTTATAGAAAAACATATAAATACCTTTCATCTCCATTTATAAACCGTGGTGTAATGTCAAAAAAACCAACTCATGAAAAACAAGGAAAGAAATCAATACTTCATCCGGATTTCAAGATAGAAAACATTGTTGCTAGCGCAGATCTCGGCGTTGAGCTTGATCTTTATGCTATAGCAAAATCATCTCCAGATGTTGACTACGAGCCTGAGCAGTTTCCTGGTGCTATATGTAAAATACATGTACCTAAAACTGCGTTGTTGCTTTTTAAGAACGGAAAGATAATCTGTACCGGTTCTAAGACAGAAGCAGATATAAAACGTTCAATAGATCAGGTAATAAAGATAGTGGAGCATCATGTCTTAGAAAGAAAAGAAGTCAAGGAGTAAACTTATTTTTTTTAATTTCTAATTTCTTTATTTTATTTTTATCTCATTTTTTAATCTTATTCTTTTCAAATTTTCTTATTATGAAAATATAAATTAGATAAAGAACAATTGCTAATCCGGCAATAGCTATTACTATTGTGCCTATACTGCTTTGGCTTAATGCATAATATCCAAAAAGCAAAAGCATCACATCCCATATTGCGGAACCTAAAATCGAGTAAAAATAAAACTGTTTTTTAGGCATCTGTGCAAATCCTGCGGGAAAACTTATTAGTCCCCTAAGTACCGGAACCATACGCATAGAAAAAACAGCAAGAACTCCATTCCTGTTAAACCAACTATCAAAGTTATCAAGTGTATCCTTTTTTATTCTAAAAAACGAAAGATGCTTATAAAAAATGTCCTTGCTTATAAAGTAGGCTATAAAGTAATCTATACTTATACCTATTATGCCTGCTACTATTGAGACAATCAAAACAATATAAAAATTAAAAATTCCTTGGGCTACAAAAATACCTGCAAGAGGAAGTATCACCTCGCTTGGTATGGGCAACGAAGCAGATTCAAGTATCATAAGTATAAATATAGCAAGATAGCCATACTTACTTAGAAGAGCTCCGGCAGAAGCTCCTGTAAATATGGACAATATATTAGACATAAAAATCATTTTATTAATGTTAAGTTATTATTATATGCAATATAATATAAAGATATCAGTGTGCTTTAATGAATTTCAAAGCAAATAAAAAATTAGGGCAAAATTTTCTTATAAATAGAGATATAGCTATCTCAGAAGCTGCACATGCAGAAGATAAAATAGTTCTTGAGATAGGCCCTGGTAGGGGCATGCTTACTGAAGAGTTATGCAACGTAGCTACTCATGTAATAGCTATAGAAAAGGACGAACGCCTATTTAATTATCTAACCTCAAAGTTACAATACAAAAATCTTACATTGTTGAACAAGGATTTTTTTTCTTGCACAAATTCCGAATTAATGCTAGATAAAGTTAATATACTAATATCAAATATACCTTATAATCTTTCAAGCAAGGTTATATCTTGGCTTCATCATAATAACATAGAAGCAATATTATGCCTACAAAAGGAGTTTGTGGAGCATATGCTTGCCACTTCAGGTAGCAAAAACTACTCAAAACTCAGCGTTATATGTGCATTGTCTTTTAAAATAATAGAGATAATGAAAGTATCAAAAAAAAGCTTCATACCTAAACCTAAAATAGATTCACAGATTATATATCTTAAACCTTTAGCTTCATCTATAACAGAAGCCGAAGACAATATGATAAATTTCATAATGCAACATAAAAAGAAGCTACTTAAAAATGCTGTTCTTGATTCATCAAAAAATTTAAATATTTCTCATGAAAAACTTATCTTATTTTTAAATAAAACTCCTCTTTCATCGGAGCGCGTGTTCATGCTCTCTCCGGCTCAAATACTTCAAGTGGCAAGAGAACTTTCAAAACTTCAAAAATGAAATTCTGGGTTTTCCTCATCTATTATAACTCCGTTTTTGACCTCCTTTAAGAATTTCTTTTCAGCATCAGAAGAGCCATCTTTTCCAAGGAGCATCTTATAATGAATAGGGGCAACTGCCTTGGCCTTTATTTTTTTTGCAGCCCTTATCATCTCATCAGTTGTCA
>JAKACG010000017.1 GCA_021821605.1 Microcaldota archaeon
AAATTTAGAGAGCGCCGTGCCTCCTTTAAACACTAACTCTCCGGTTACAGTATATATCTCATCAAGAAATAGTTCTTCCACGTAGTCTTTTTCCTTCTGATATGGTTGCTCGTAAATGTCCATTTTCAGAAGCTCGTCCTTCTCGATCATATACTCCCTTTATCTATTTGCGCTAAAGTAGCCAGCTTTTTAGCCTGCGATTTATATCCATATTCTTTCAACAGTGCCATGATTCCAACTAACACAGATCTTTTTTTACTTTTCGCCGCATAAGACACAAGTTTATTAATGTCTATCCTGGCTGGCCTATCAAGTACTGCAATGTCTAGATCATTTACATCATTAAAATAATATATATCTATCAGTGCCTTCTCTGGTTCTGCGATGAATATATTACCATCTGCCTCCTTTTTATATCCGAACAGCATGTCCTTTTTTATTTTTTTAAAAATAATATCAAAACCCGCAACTCCTTTGAGCTTATTATGCCTTTTAGTTGAAATTACATAGACAATTCTTGGTATCTGTGTGGTCAAACCATAGTAAGCAAGCGCTGACACCATACTAACATATGACGGGCTAATCACATGCGACGCTATCTCATATTCATTGTATCTCTCCTTTACATAGTATAAGCCCCTTTCGACCCTGCCGATGTACCCTTTCTTCACGCATCTGTGAAGGAAAAGTATAGAATAAGTTCTGTTTTTGTGCAGTATCTTTACCGTATCGTTTAATGTAAATACAGGCATATGCCTTTCGATCAGGAATCTTAAAAAGTCACTTGTTTGCATGTTAGTAATTTGTACGGAATAATATTTAAATATATGTGTTAATTTAATTATCAAATGATAATCAACAGTACACTAATTATCAAGAGCATATTTTATTAATTATAATAAAATATAATAAATTTCTGTTGCTAAAAGAAGTCGGTTGCAACAGAAATGTATTTATTGATGCTTATTATAGTGTCCGCCATTTTATTTGCTTCTATAACACCGTCAAAGACTATATACTCTCCAATAATTATCTTTCCTATTAGGTGAAACTACTAGAAAGCACCAAATCATTGGCAAATTCAAAAGTTCAAATCTTACCTCCCTGCAAATTAAATTAAAAATATACTTGCAATATTTATAGGAATTAAAAACAACAATAATTAAAATTTATAAGTAAATATAAATATATCAAAATATCTACTAATTATGATTTGATTAAGGTAGCACGTTCGGTATATTTATGATATTTTCTTACAAAAACGCAATGAATCGCGTAAATAATGAGCTAAATGATCTTGTTAATAAACTTTGGCCTGAATTTTTAAAAACAGATACAAATAATAAATTTATAACAAAGCCTGAGTTAGAGTTCGATTTAGAGTTCAAAGCAAAGCGTATGTTGGAAAGAATTGACTTTACCCATCCTGAGGTTAAAATGCTTTCACTTTTATATGAACTTACATTTGGAACTTTCTGGCATACAACAGATAATTGGAAAGATCTTGAATCTAAAATGACCGAAGAGGATAGAATTTTTTACTCGACGATTATATTAGAACAAGCAAAGATTGCTCATACAGTAAGTGGCAGTTCAGCTCCGGGGTACAGGTATGGGTATTCTTGGATTGTAAGAAAATATAATGATAACACCTTAAGACAATATGTGTCAAATGAACTTTTAAAAGAAGCTGTAAATAGAGGATTTTGGGAGTACGTAAATGAATACTTCACTTTGAAAGATGATAATATACCCGTACCACTTGCAGTATTTGAACACTACAAAGTTATTATGAAGTATTCAGAACTCCTTGATTTGCGTAGAGTTGAGGAGTTCTGGAAAGAGCCGCTAAGCGGAAAATATGAATTTGTAACACAAGAATATAAAGATGCTCTTGAAAGAGCTCTACCATATTTAAGCACAGATTCTGCAATAAAGCTCGTTGTTCCAGTAATTAAAAATATATTTGAAACAACACTTAAATACAGGACATGGGAAATAACTCCAGAAGAACAAGAAATACAAATTGAGAAATTAGTAGCACCATATAAGAAATATTTGGATAATAGTTCTGTTAAGAACATATTTATTTGTGGAATAAAATCTGCTATGAATAGAATTTACGATGATGAATTTGCTTATGAAGCATTAAGAGAAATTAAACTTTATCTTAAATACATTTCTACCGATAATTATACTAAGGCAAAGATTATAAGTGATAATCTTAAACTTTCTGAAAACAACCCAGTTAGAGATATAGAAAAACTTATAGAAATAAACTTTCCTATAAAATTACTTACTAAGAAAAAAAGAAATCAAATAGAGAGCATTCTTCTTAATACTCTTGGGATAATGGCAAAGATGGTGGTAAATCCTAGTTTCAAACCATCGAATGAATTAGATTATGTTGCAAGGAAAGCGTTAAAAAAAATATACGGTTCTGTGCCTACAATAAAATTTGTGCAAGACGCATTCGATTTTGGACTGATAAGCGAAGAGAACAGTAAACAATTCATAGAAAATCAAATTAAACTTTATGCTGAAAGCAAAAGAGTTCCATCAAAAGACGCAATTAACGCTTGGAGAAAAACCAAGATACATATTCCAATATCTACTGAAAGTATCAAAATGATGCTTAGAAAAACAGAAGAGAATACTAAAACTTTAGAGGTTAGAACTTTGCGCACTTTTATGCGTGCGCTTGAGAAGAAAACAAAACTTAAGACACTTTGGTAAAATTTTATTTAAATTATGTCTAAAAACACATTTAAATTTAACCTTTCAAAGAAATATTTTTTCTAGAGATTGTAATTGTAGAGATGTCTTTACTAAATAGCAGTATTTTAGTGTAGTTTTTCTAATTCTAAGATAAGTTTTGCATAATCTGGCTCAATTGTAGGGTCATCCGATATCCAGACATAACTTATAATACCATTTTTATTTACTAAGAAAACTGAACGCTTTGCAGCTACATACCCTAAAAGACCTGCAAAATTATTTAACTCCACTCCAAAAGACTTTACTGCTTCTTTGTTATAATCGCTAAGTATCGTAAAATTGAGCTTATTTTGCTCTTTGAAAGCTTTATTTGAGAATGGTCCATCAACACTTATACCAAGTATATTTGAACTTAAGGAATTTAGTTTTGCCATGCTGTCCCTAAAGGTACATAACTCCTTTGTGCATACACCGGTAAATGCGCCTGGAAAAAAGGCCAAAATGGTTGCCTTTCCTTTAATACTAGAAAGATTAAAATGCTTAAGCTCGGTGTCTACAAGAGTTATTTCTGGAACCTTATCTCCTAATTTTAACATATTATTACCAGTAAAGTATTTACATGTCAATCTATATAAATTTGCATTGTATATTTTCTACATTGTTGTATATATCATAAATGTAAAGCTTATATATCTTAAAATACACATAAACATGTTAATTGTAGGAATTTTGGTTGTATAATGGATGCTCTAATATTATGCGGAGGCTTCGCCACAAGACTTGAACCTATAACACTTTTTATGCCTAAGCCCCTTTTACCCATAGGAGGAAGACCGCTACTTGATCATATAATAGATAGCGTTGCTAGCTCTGATGTTGATAAAATAGTGATAGCTACAAATAAGAGATTTTCAGATCAGTTTGAGTACTGGATGGAGAGTAAAATCTCAAAGGGATTTGGTAAAAAACTTGAGCTTGTTGTCGAGCCCTCGTTGCACAACAATACTAAATTTGGTGCAATCAAAGGAATAAAATATGCAATAGAAAAAGCAAATCTTAATGATGATTTATTGATAGTTGCAGGGGATAATTATTATGATTTTAGCATAATGGATGTTATAAATGAATTTAACACTAAAAAAACACCTACCCTTTGTGTTTATGATGTTTCATCTATAGAAGAAGCAAAAAAATTCGGTGTTATAGGAATGGAAAACGGTGTGATTACTGATTTTTCAGAAAAACCAAGTATGCCTAAAAGTACTATAATAAGCACAGGAATCTATGTATTTGATAAAGAGCAGATCAAAAAAATTGACGAGTATTTAAAAGATGGTAACAACCCAGACTCTCCAGGATACTTTATACAGTGGCTAATAAAAAATACTAAGACACATGGAGTCGTTGGAAAAGGCACATGGATAGATATTGGTACAATTGATTCTTATAAAAAGGTTTTTGCGCTAAAACATAAAGAAGATCTTCCTGATTAAAGATTAACTTAATAAGTTATATCTTATGCTTCAACTCACAAATAATATAAGATTTTTAGATAATTATTTTATAATTAACGTATTATTGTTTGGTTACAGCCTGGAACCTCTCCAAACTGTCCTTTTATTATCAACGATGGATAACCAAGGTAGGGAATATCAAAAACCATGTACCCAACAATATCGCTTTGGTTTGGAGGATAGTTCATATCTTCAATATCTAATACTTGATTATTGTCGCCTTTTGTAAGTAGATAATAAGTATTATTTACCCTTATAGCTGCAAAAAGCCTATGTATTATCTGTGAATCAGTAAAACTATCTCCAGGAATAGTTTTATATACGACTACTGGATTGCTATAATTTTCTACTATTGTTTTATTGTTTATAGTTATAGCAGATACATATGGTATTTTAAAAATATGATTTTCATAAGATAAATTTGCTATAGAGTATGAATAGCCAATTATATTTTTACTTTGATCTGATGAATTTAAAAGGCAAGATGAAAGTTTTGAGTATACGCCTTTTTGAAGATAATCATTAATACACGAGATACTATAAAATCCTATTTTATAATTAGAGTTATTAGGATAATATCCTGTAAAAAGTATTGATGAAGGATTTCCAGGAGTGTAAGGCAGCGGCTCTACAAACTCTTTTGATAAGTTTGACATTAATATACTTAATTGAGTTTTTGAGATGTTTACAATAGGTATGTGATTTTGTGAAAGAAATTGAGACATATTTGAAATTCCATGAACTACTGCTATGTCACCTCGCTGTATCGATGGAAGCATACTGCAGCTTGCGACTACATTTATAGGAGATGACGATTGAAGAAAGATAGTTGGAAGAATCCAAAACAAAACTAGAACCACTATTACAGCAATTATTACATCAGTAATTGTCTTTTTTGTACCTTCTTCTTTTATGCTAGATTTAAACTCAAAAAACAGCGTAAGAACTATTGTAGCAAAGCCCAAAAATCCAAATAATGGATTTTGAAAAAATATGTATAAAATTATAAAAATTATTATTAATGCATAAAAAATATATATTAACTTTCCTAGATCTAACAAATTATTTTTGCTCGTATTTTTTGTTTTTTTATCCAAAAGATCACTGTGGTTTTTTGTTCAGAATGCTCGATATCTCAAGACCTATAGCCTTTGATTCATTATTTGATTTTGCAACGCCTATTGCGGTATCTGCACTCGATATCAATGAATCATTATGGCTAACAACAATGAACTGTGCATTTGAGCTCATTTGTTTTATAAGATGTGAAAGTTTTTTAGAATTTTCTTTGTCTAAGGCAGTGTCAACTTCATCGAATATGTATATTGAAGAAGGCTTACACATATGTATTGCTAGTATAAGTATAAGAAGTATTAGTGATTTTTCTCCACCTGACATAGAGGTAAGTATCTTCCTTATTTTATTTTCTTTTACAGTTATTATCAAACCGCTTTTAAATGGATCCTTAGGATTTGATAATGCCATTTCTGGTCTTTCCTGAAATACATATCCACACAACTTGTTAAAGTTAAGCATTACATCGTTTAGAGTGCTCATGAACGTTTGCAGTTTCTTTGAGTCTATCTCCTCAATCATACGCATTACCGCCTGTCTTTCTGTTTTTAGAGTTTCTAATTTTCCTATTGCTTCTTCTACATCTTTTGACTTTTCAGCAAACATTTCAGGTGCTTTTAGATTAATATTGCCCATTTCACGTAACTTAGAATTTAGTATTGTGGCTTCTTTTTCAAGATCTTGAACATTACCATCTATGCTAGATATTTTTTCATTATATGTTGAAAGCTCTGCTGAAAGGTCTGCAAATGTTGTTTCGTATTGAGATTTTCTTATTTTTGTCTCTGATATCTGACGATCTAAAGAAGAAAGCTCCATACTGAGCTTTCCTTTTTCAATACCAGTTAAGTTTATTTTTTCATCAAGAGAATTTAGCTGCGAATATACCTTTTTGCTTTCATCGCTTCCTGATGCTATCTTCTTTTCTATTTCCTTTCTTTCAAGAAGAAGATTTTCTTTATTTGATTCTGAAGAACGTATGTTCTTTGCTATGTTATCTATTGATTTTGACTTTAAGGATATTTCCTTTTCTATTGTTGCAATCCTTTTTTTAAGAAGTTCATTTTCTTTTTCAAAAGATACAACCTCCATTTTTAGTTTTTCTGCATCTTTTCTAAGAGTCTCTATTTTTGCTATTTCTTCTTCGCTTATGCCGCTTTCGGATATTCTTTTTGACAGTTCTACAGCTTCATTATAAGCAACATTTAGCTTTTCTCTTTTTTCTGCAAGTCTTGACTGGAGCAGATCATACTCAGACGATGTTTTTTTCAATAAAACATTACTGTTGTCTATCTTTTTATGAATCAGTTCTATATCTTTTTTTATTGCATTTGAAATATTAGTATTTTTTGAGAACTCCTCGGTTATAGAAGATATATTTTCAGTAAGGGATCTATGCTCCATCTCTGCAAAGGCTTCGGATTTTCTTGTGTTTTTTATATCTTCTAATAATGAATCTATCTTTTCTTTTATTTTAGATTTCTCTTCGGATAAGAGTTTTATTTGATTATCTATAGATGCAGATGATAGGCGTTTAGAGTTTGAACCTCCTGAAACTACGCCGGATTGTTCTACTAAATCACCGTCTTTTGTAACATATCTTCTTCTTCCAAGACCAAATTTTTTAGAGTCAGTTATGTTGTTTATCAGATAAGTATTGTTAAAAATATAGGAAAATACCTTTGAGAAGGATGAATTGAACTTTACTAGGCTTATTATTGGAGTGAGACTTTTTTCGCTATTGGTATCTTCGTTACTTCTTATGTCAGATATTGGAATAAAGGTGGCTCTGCCTAGAGCGTTATCACGCATGTATGTTATTATTGTATTTGCAGTGGTTATTGAATCCACTACGAAGTACTCAAGTCTAGAGCCCGCAGCTGCTTCTATAGCATATGCAAACTCTAGATCATAACTACATAACTCGGAAGCCTTTCCAAAAAACCCTTCGTTTTTATTGAACTTTGCCTTTACTTTTTCATATCCTGAAGAAGTACGTTGTTGTACAAAAGCTCGCTGCTCTCTTAAATGTATTAATTTTTCATCTATTTCTAATGAGCTTTTCTCTGCCGATTTTATTTCATTATCCAATTTGGCAATTTTTTTAGAAAGCTCGGTTATTGATGAAGTAGCTTTTAAAACTTTACCATTAAGTATTGAGAGTTCATTCTTCTTCTCTGACACTATTTCAAGATAAGAAGAAAGCTCCTGCTCCTTTGCAGATTTAGAAGCCATATTTGATGATAACTCTGAATTTATCTTTGAAAGATCTGCCGATAATACCTCTAACTTCTTTTCTATCTCTACTTCTTCATTCTTAAGTTCATCTAATAATTTTGGATTAGATTTTAGATCCTCAGGTTTTAATTTTATTTTTGATAAACGTTCTTCCATAGGACGCAGTTTATGCTCCGATGAGGCTATTGATTTTGAATTATTTTCTATACTGATATCTGCTGCGTTCTTTTCTTCAGTTAATAATTTTATTGCACCTTCAAGCTCAGTTATTGAGTTAGCATACGAAGACAACTGTGCTTCAAGTTTAACTATTTGTATATTTACAGATTCAAGCCTTGCATTAGTAGAGCCCATCTCTTGATTGCTTTCACTTAATTGTTTTGTAAGATTTTGTCTTTCTTTTACAAAAGACTCTATTTTTGAAGAAACTTCCAATAATTTAGCAGAAACTGATTTCTGTTTTGACTCAGCTTCATTTAAAGTTTTATTAAATCCATCCAGATATGACTCAGCTGTACGTTTTTTTAGTATTAAAATGCTAAAATTAAGAACCTTTAATCTTGCAACCATCGTAAGATATTTTTCAGCCGAGTCTTTATCGGCCTTTAGCTCTTCTAAAAATCCTTTTTGCGTGCTTAGACCAACATTAGATTCGCTTATTTTTTGGTCTACCTTTTCCAGTTCCTTGATAGCTTCATTTTTTTTGACCTCGAACTCTTTTATTCCTGAAGCAACATCTATTAACTCTCTTAGTTCGAGAGGTTTCATATCTCCCAATGAGATTATTTCTCCTTGTGAAATTGTGTTGGTCTCATCGGCCTTCATGCCATACTTAAGTAATGTACTCATAACTTCATGTTTTTTCATGTGCTTTCCATTAAGCCTATAGGCGGTCTTTCCATCACTACGTATAAAACGAATTACAGAAAGATCAGCATCTCCTTTGAACTCTAGCTTTACATGAGCAGTTTTTAATTGTTTTTGTTGATCTGATATCCCACGTATTAACTGATCATATCTTTCTACCCTTAATCTTCTTGCTGCAGTCTCTCCTAATCCAAAAAGCAGCGCATCACATATTGTACTTTTTCCACTTCCGTTAGGACCTACAACGCAGTTAAAGCCATTGCTAAAAAGTAATGAAGCATGGTTGAAAGACTTGAATTTGTCTATCGTAATAGATTTTATGTAAAGCATGAATACAACTTACTGGTCGATATACATATGAAATATAAATTATTAAATGCTTTTCTCTACTTTCTTTGCAAGCATGTGCAAGTATATAAAACTTTGAATGCGCTGCATTGTTATTATGCCTATTGGTTTGTTCCCTCTTATTACTACTGCTATGCCTGTTCCTGAGCTTTGTATCTTACTCATAGCGTTAAAAACACTCTCTTTATAATCAAGAGATAGACAAGGACTTGAAAGCTCAAGAGCCGTTTTTATTGTTGAGTTTCTAGCCTTAAACGGATCTATATACCTAAAACCTTCTTTGCCTTTAATTAAGAGTATATCCTGTTTTAATTTTAAAGCTTTTTTATAAACCATTATTGCAGAGGTATTATCTGGCAATATAGTAAAATCATTTCCAGCTATTGTGCCTATAGTTAATGATTGGGTTTCGTATTTTATTATTGCCGATTCCTTCTCAGCTTCAGAGCCACCATACAAAAATATAGCTATGAATAAAAGGATAAAAAACTCAAATTCTTTGTATATTAGCGATCCTGGAATATAGATAGTATATACGAATGATAAAAATAGAAAAAGAGCTATAACTATGGAGCTTATTTTTGCTGTTAGCATTGTAGCTTCAAACTCCTTTCTTTTCTTTTGAAGATAGCTCTTTAATATCCTACCACCATCCATTGGGAAGGTAGGCATTAGATTGAATATACCAAGAAGTATATTTATCTCAAACATAAGCTGAAGTAGATAAGCGATAACTCCACCTGATGTATATAAAACCGAGAGTATACCGAATACACCTCCAAGAAAAAGACTTGCTATTGGTCCAGCTAAGGATATTTTAAACTCTACAGTTGGTTTTGTTTTTGTAATGTCTATTATTGATGCGCCGCCAATTATATTTAACACTATTTCGCTTACTTTTATATTGTTTGTCAATGCAGTTATTGAATGGGCAAGTTCATGCAAAAATACGCAAATGAAAAGAAGCAAGATTATTAAAAATAAGAGATAATCGCCATATGATAATGGAATTATTGAGATAAATAATAAAAGCGCAAGTGTCCAGTGTATCTTTATATCTATTCCAAAAACACTACCTATTTTATAACCGTTCGACAAATAACCACTAGCAATTATATTTATTAAGCATTAACATTTATATACGCATTAATGTTTAAGCTTAGGATGTAATAATGAAAGAGTTTGAGTTTATAAAAGGCTTTCCTGCACTGCATCTTGAAAGTTCTTCTGCAGTTGTAATAGGTGATTTACATATAGGAAAGGAGCTTAAGCTTGCGCGGTCAGGAATAAGATTTTTAAATGTTACACAAATTATGGCAAACACTGTATTGAAGCTGTGCAAATCTAAAAAAGCAAAAAAACTCATACTACTAGGAGATATAAAGGAAAGCGTACTTTATCCTGATAACGAGGAATATAATGCATTAGGCAACTTTTTTAATACATTAAAAAATCTTGAGATAATGATTGCAAAAGGAAATCATGATTCTCATATGGATGAAATACTAAAGGTTTTGAATGTAGATGCTACAATAGACAAAGAGATAACTTTAGGCAATGTTGTTCTTATGCATGGAAATGCTTTGCCTTCAGAAAATGCAATGATGGAGAAACTTATAGTTATGGCTCATGCACATGCAGTTCTAGAAAAAAACAATAATGAACGAGTATGGCTTAAAGCAAGTATTGGAACTGAATTCAAAGAGTATTATGATGAAGTTAATAAAAAAGAAGAACTAATTATAACTCCACAGTTTAATGATATACTTTCAGGGATGGATATATCTAAAGTGAAGGAGTTTATTCCAGTATTAAGAAATAATATTTTTGACTTCAAAAAGATTAAGGTTTATGGCCTTGATGGAAAAATACGTTATTTCAAAGAATAAGTTACAAAGTCTAAGCTAACAATTTATAAATAATTAAAAAATAAACAAAAAGCAATATATTATGACTATACAGGATTAGGCTTGAACTTTTCCTTAACTCCTGACATCTCGGCAGATACTTTTGCTTTCCATGCTCCAAACTCTTTTGGAGAGTTAGGATACTGATGATAGATATCATTAAGAGTTTTCATCTTATCCACAACAAAAAGCAGGTTCCTAAATGCGTTTATATTGCTTATGCCACTAAGTAGCTTATTGAATGTACTTCTAAGAGTTAGCTTAGGTATTCTTCCATAGCTTATCTCTATTGCTTCTTCCTCGGTTAGGAAATGAGCCATTCCGTAATTTATAAGGTCATTGTTCATTGATTGCAAATATACCCTAAAAACCTCAAGTCCTGCAGTCTTATTTCCATAATCATTATTGTACCTAATATTATAATCCCATATGGACTCAAGAGAAGTATCTTTCTTTGCTACTGCATCTCCTGCAACCTCTCCTGCAAGAACTCCTGCAACCATAGCAGGACCTATACCTCCTGCGCTTATTGGATTAGGCATTGCCATGCTATCTCCTGCACCCAAATATCCAGGATATACCAAACTATCAAACTGCCTTCTTACAGTAACTGACCAATATCCTTTGCCGTTAGAATCAGTTTCGTCTATTGAGGTACTTTTTATTAAAGGCACCCACTTAACGTAATCATCTATTAACATATGGAGCGTATCTTTTTTGTTTAACTTGCTATTTCTTATCTCTAAACTTTTTTTCTCAACGCCCAAACCTACGTTCATTCTGTTGCCGCGCTTTGGAAAAACCCAACCATATCCACCAGGGGCTAGGATCTGATTTAGATGTATTAATGCATTGTGTGGATCGTAATATCTTTTATCTTCATGCGTTGCTTCAAAGTTGAAGATATACCTTCCTGTTGACTCTATATCGTCTGTACTTACCTCTCTTTCAATATAATCGTTTACAGGTAGCTTTCTTCTTATCATGCTTGCTATGCCTAACGCATCTATTACAAGCTTTGCTTTTAACTTGACCTGCTCGTTCTTTCCATCTCTGCCGTATATACCAACTACTTTATTATCTTCTATTATTGGACCTTCAACGTTAAATTTAGATACATACTCGACGCCTTGCTTTATAGCGTATTGTGAAAGTTTTTTAGCTAGCTTAGGCCTATCAAGACTATATCCTTCTCCATCAAATAAGAACTTATGCTCAAGATCAGGACTAAATGCATATACTCCGTCAACCTTTAAATCAAGCTCTGGATCTCCAAACTTTAAATCTATTTGTTTTGAAACAAAATCAAGATGGCTTTTAGCTACTGCATCTCCGCAAACCCAGCCCCAGTTAGTCTTTTTACCTACTTGGTCTTCGCTATTTCTATCAAGCATTACTACCTTAGCGCCTTTCTTTGCTGCTGCTGCTGCGGCCAATGAACCAGCAATGCCACCTCCTGCGACAATTATATCGTAGTTATTATTATCCAAAAAAACACGCTCATTGTTTTTCGTGTAGTACCACTATTGGTATTACACCTTTATCAAACTCAAGTTCTGCTAATTGAAGAGGCTCGTAAACTCCAGATGGTACTTCTATCAAAGGTGGTGCGCCATAGGCAAGCTGTAATGCTCTTGCGCCTATTATTCTTGTCTTCTCAAATCGTGTATAGTCCATACTAAAACCTAAATATCAAAACAAGCATACATAGCTCGTAAGCTAATATAATACAGCATGAATATTTAATAAACATGCTGTTTATGCATTTTTACTTGATTTATATGTCTATTATTACTCTAACGCCAGGTCTAAAAACCAATGTCTCTACATCTGAATCAATTTTAGAACTGCCATTTTGATCTCTTTTTATAGCTTCATCTTTACTAGAAACTTTGCTCTCTTTTCTATATACGCCCTTTATAACATTATTACGCCTATGTAACAATTGGTGATTGTTATCATTGTTATTATTAGTATTATTAGACATATTAGTACCGTTAGTACCGTTATGATTATTACTGCCATTGTTTAATCCTTTCATAAATCGTCTAGCTCTCATTTATCCCAACTATTTAGTTAAAGTGTTTAATTTTAACTTTTCAAAAATTAATAGAAAAGAAAAAACACATTAAAACTTAACATTTATACTTTTGTTTAATATATATAAATACCTTTTGTAACAATATATTTGCAACATGCCTTGGTAGTGTAGCGGTCTAGCATACGAGCCTGTCACGCTTGTGACCCGGGTTCGAATCCCGGCCAAGGCGAATCTTTAATTGTCCGAATCCCGACGTCCTTAAAAAGGTAGGGAATGTCTATTCATTTATGGATAAATGGGAGAC
>JAKACG010000018.1 GCA_021821605.1 Microcaldota archaeon
TGTTGCTGTTTATGTTTTTGAGAACAACGTCATAACTCCAACACCTAACCCTAACTATTACTTTAATTCATCAACACAAACATCGGTATCTGCACCTTCAGGCAATCAAATCTATATATGTGAAATAGGTTCTCAGGGACAATTATCCTCAGAGTCATGGACAACCGCAACAAATACATTATATACCTCTATAGGACTCCAATCTGGAAATACCTGCAGTGCAACATTATCTTCAGGGCAAGCATCAATTATTGGAGCATATGATGTAAATGTACCAACAACCTCAAACACAGTTTATGCGGCATCATATCAATCTACCTCAAATAATCCAGAGTTGGAGTACACAGTAACAAACAGCATAAATACCGTTGTTATTGCAATAAGCGGAGGAGGTTCATGCAGCGGATGGAACACTCCATCAGTTCCTTCCGGAGGAACCGAAGAGTTATTTAAACAGGACTCTGAACGCGATATGATTTATTACTATACTTATCAAAATCAAGCTCCAGGAAATTACGGAGTTACGTCATTAAATGCTGGATGTGCACCTCCTGCATCTGTTGCTGTTTATGTTTTTGAGAACAACGTCATAACTCCAACACCTAACCCTAACTATTACTTTAATTCATCAACACAAACATCGGTATCTGCACCTTCAGGCAATCAAATCTATATATGCGAAGTAGGTAGTCATTCATCATTATCCTCAGAGTCATGGACAACCGCAACAAATACACTATATACCTCTATGGGACTTCAATCTGGAAATACCTGCAGTGCAACACTCTCTTCAGGACAAGCATCAATTATTGGAGCATATGGTGTAAATGTACCAACAACCTCAAACACAGTTTATGCGGCATCATACCAATCTAACTCAAATAATCCACAGCTAGAGTACACAGTCACAAACAGTATAAATACAGTTGTTATTGCAATATCTGGTAGTAATGCTTGTAGTAATTGGAGTAATCCAAGCGTACCTTCTGGAGGAGACCTTTTATTGTTTCAACAAGACGTAGAAGAAGATCTTAATTATTATGATATATATCAAAATCAAGCTCCTGGAATGTATACAATTTCTGGTCTTAGTGCGGGCTGTGCTCCTCCAATGTCCTTTGCAGCTATAGTATTTCAAAATACTTAATCAAGCTAACTTAATCAAGTATAAGATAGCCAAATGAGTAAATAAATATATTACTTGCAGTTTAAGAGATATATGATGTAATGGCCTTTATACTTCACATTCTTTATTCAATAATATTTTCAGTAGGAGCCATAAACGCGCTTGTCCCTGTACTTATAATAGTTATATTTATAGGAGCCGCTGCAGGACTTAGCAGAGGTTTTAGCTTTTTTAATCTTTTTGGAATAGGAACTTTTGTCGGTCTAAGCCCGAAAGGTAAGGGTACTCTTGCTTATAAGACCTTGAAAAAATCATATTTAAAACCAAGACAAAAACCACTCAAGGTCACAAAAACCAAAATTAAAGCTGACGAAAAGAAAAAACAAGAAGCAATAAATAAGGACTTTCAAACATACTTTAAGCCTGGTTTGGCTGCTGGAGCTGCTCAGATAAAAACTACTGATAAATCCGGAGCTGCTATATTTTCACAAGAGCGTCGTGCAGAGGGAAATAAAGGTTTGGGAGCAGCTAGCATACCTAACAAAAATGCTACCTCTACAGAGACTTCAAACTCAAAAAGAACAATCGGAAACCAGTTTATATCTGGTCTTGGCAAAGCTACTTCGTTGACCTCTCCATTAGTGAGAGGATCTATTCTTGCTGGTGCTGGTTTTGTGAATATGGTGGCCAAGGGAAAGCTACCAAAGAAAACAAAGGAGCTGTTCTATAAAAGAAAGGATGAAGAAAAATATGACTCTAGGTACTCATCAGGACAAAATACTACTGTACTTGAAGATACCATGGCATCTATAGCAATAGCAAGGCAAAAACTTTCAAAGTTAAAGAAAGATACCACTTCTTCAAATACACTGTCAAAAACCCAGAAATCAATTAAGATGGCAGAGCTCAATGGGGCTGATGCTTTCTTTTCAAGAAGATTAAAGAATCTTGAGGACTCTTTTGCCGAGATAAATAAACAGCAGGACATATACAAAAAACGTCTTATACAAATAAGTAATATACAAGATCCGAATATTCGTGCAGTAGAACAGAAAAAACTTGACGAACAGACGCTAAAGAACTTTACTAAGATATACAACACCTTATTCGATACAAGAAAGGACTTACAGACAAATGTGCTTATTAAAAAAGTCACTGAACCAAAACAAGTCCAAAAATATAATAAATATCGTTATAAGTTAACTATAGGAAACGAAAAAGGAGAAGAAAATCCAGAAGAACTAGGGCTTATATCATTTAACTTTGGTAGAGGAGAGGATAAGAACGAGAAAGAGTAAGAAAATCTTTTTGGTTAATAAAAAACATTGGCATTTTCACTTCTGATAAAAAACAGTATCTTTATAATATTACTATTAGAATAATAACACATGCATAAATTAAGGAATCTGCGTTTATCACTATTATTATTTATGTTAATGCTTGGGGTTACTTATGCTTCTCCTGTTTTATGTAGTTCAACACTGTTGAATAATAATGTATATACAACTGTAGCATCATTCTCAAGCATCGCTCTAAGTATGGCCATATTTTTATCCGCAGTTTCATTACTTGTCTCATTCGCTTTTATAAGTATAGTGTACATAATTAGCAAGATATTTCCTGAGACCAAGATCGGTTCTTTTCTTGGCAACGAATACAGAGAGCTTATAAAATCTATTTTAATAATAGTAATAATATACTCAGCAATATCATTTGTAAGTGGAATAGCAGTTTCATTTACTGGAGCTTCAATAGGCAACTTTGCTACTAACACTGGTAATCTTTTATATAATGGGGAGGTATATTTATGCGGTGTTAATAACGTTCTAATGCAAAGTATAGAAAGCCTTACTAGCTTATCTCTTGCTGATGGGGTTTTCAAGGGTCTTTTTATCTCATGGGATGGTCTTCCAATACCTCCAGTTCCAATACCAGGTCCATTAGGTTTTATATTGCCTGTTGTAAAATCAGGCGTAAGCTTTTCGTTGCTTAAAAACAATATACTCCAAACAGATTTTGTATCCGGTTCCCAGTTTACAACATCAATAATGAATGATTTATTCAACTACATATACTTTCCAGCAGTAAACATTATAACGGTGCAGATCTCTGTTCTTCCAATATTTGAGATTCTAGGCCTGTGGGTTCTTATTCCATTGGGAATAATACTTCGTGCACTTCCTTTTGTAAGAGGTATAGGCGGTACTCTAATAGCCTTTGGCATAGGAATAGCGCTTATTTGGCCTTCCGTACTTGTTTTATTTAATGCTCCAGTATCTAACTTTTTTTATGGCTATCTTTCAGTACACGGCGAGGTGCCTCTTTCTACAGGGTGTTC
This sequence comes from Microcaldota archaeon, assembly GCA_021821605.1. Next base: position 3,465 of record JAKACG010000018.1, read on the forward strand.
AAGCTTGGGTCTTGTTTCATCTATCTGCAATGGCCTTTCTAACTTTGTATATTTTGAAACTTCAGGTATTGCAGGTGGCAGCATAACCTCTGGAACTATTAACTCATTTACTTTAGCGTTTTCAACTCTTTTTTCAATATATCCTGCATTAAATTATATACTACAGAATACGCTTTACATACTATTTCAGATCTTTATAGTCTTCATCTTTGATCTTGTTATAACCTATACCATTACCGATAATATAGCAAGACTTCTAGGTGGTAGCATAAGTCTTTCTGTAAGCAAAAAATTGAAGTTGGTTTAATGATCTCACTTATCTTCTCAACAATCCAAACTGCATGCAATCTTGGCAACATAAATGCCAATAACTGGATTTGGATAAATGCCATGGTAATACTGGCTATGTTTTCAATAGGAGCTCTCGTGTACAGTCTAAGTACATTGCTTCCATCACAAAGTTCAAAGAAGATTAAAAGCACCATAATTTATGAATTAAGCGAGGGGATTATAAGTTTGCTTATCTTCATTTCATTGATATCATTAGTATATGCTTCATGTTCTGTAGGAGCTGGGTTATCTGGTCAAAGCAATTATCAAAATCTATTTCAAGCCGATGAGTATTATGTTGGTACATTACTTTTTGTAAAAGGTACATCTCTTGTTACTGATCTTACATTCCAAGGCATTACTCTTTCAATAGACGGCAATATAGTTTCTATACTTTTAGGTCAGGTTACAAGTTCATTGAACTCTGCACTTGGTGGAATAAATGGAATTTCAATAGGCAGCGGCACTTCAGCAGCAACAGGAACTGGCGGTAGCAGTGGCGCAGCAACTATAGGTGGATCACAACCAAGCAGCAGCGTAACTGCTGGTTTTGGAATAACTTTAGCAAATAGCGGTGATGTTGAATCATTATTCGATTCTTATGCTGGAGTGTATGTGAGTTATGGTATGATAATAGTGATAACATTTGGGTTATTATTTGTCTTATACTTTCTCTTTCCAATAATAAGTGCAATTGCATTTGCATTAATAGTTCCGGTCTCTTTAATAATGCGCTCATTCTCATTTCTAGGACCTAAAATACGAGAGATATCTAATACGTTGCTTGCTCTTGCGATAGCTTTTTACATAGTGTTTCCCCTTACAATAAGTATGAACTCATATGTCATAAGCTGGTTGTTCTGTACAAACACAGGTCAGGTATGCAATCCATATCTTCAATATACTGGTAATTATAAGATAGCACAGATACCACTTGGTGATCTTTTCAAGCAAAATACGGTAAGCTTCCTTAACTATGGCGGCATATCATTTAATTTGCCTGTAAATTTCTACAGTTCTCTTGCTGGTAATGCAGGTGGTGTAGGCGCTGCAGTGGCAAATCTTTTTGAGGGAGTTGTAGCTACGCCATTGCAAATAGATAGCTTTAGCACAAAGATAGCCGAGTACTTTTTCGAAGGTGTTTTGCTTGTAGCAATAGACTTTATGATAACTCTCGCATTTGCACAAGGGTTAAACAAAGCATTAAATACAATACCTGGTCTGTTGCAGTCTGGTTGAGTTTATGGTTCAAAATAAAAAAATCAAAGTATCTATCATTTCTCTTTCATTATTATTTATAATGCTATTTTGCATCTCTACTCTAACAGCAGCATCAACAGTTATAACAACCTCTTCATCTTCATCTTCTACCTCAACCTCAACATCTACTTCATCAAGCTCTAGCTCTTCTTCAGCATTAACTACCATAAATTATGCTCTTGCTACGCCAGTTGCACAGTTTGGAAATTGGTTTCCGATAATACTGCTAGCTATACTTGTAAGTTTTTCGGTTGTTATACTTTACTTTGTTTTAGGATATGTATTAAACAATAAAAATATGGTTTCTGGAGGAAAGGCAGAATTAGAGCGTGTTATAATGACGGCTGTGCTGGTTGCACTCATAATACTTCTTCTTAACTATGTTGGTCAAGCAACATATTCTACACGGCTAATATCAAAATCATCTATCTCAGGTATATGTCAGCAGCTTAATAATCCTAATCTTGATAGTTCTCTAGCATTTGTAAATACTGCTCCCTCGGCTAACTCCCCGACTTATAACATCTGCTCTGGAATAATAAAAAACGCCGGTGCTACTAATATTACCCCTAATATAGATTATGGGTTAGCCTCGACATATGTTATAATATCTAACCTAACAAATCAATCTGCTTCAAATCTAAATGCACTATACATATACAGATCATACATAGGTTTTCTTTCCGGGTTCTCCGCCACAGATAGCTTGTGCTATCCACAAGAACTATGTCTTCAAGGAGGCGATGCACTTTCATTATCAGTTCTTTATTCATATAAACCATTTGCTGGTTATGATATAATATCAAAAGCTACTGAGTTATTGTATAACCAATCTACTGTAACATTTTATATGTTCCTTATTCAGCTGCTTTTCATACTATTCATACTTTTTGCATGGCCGTATATCCTTGCTGCAGGAATAATATTAAGCGCATCTTCAATAACAAGAAAGGCCGGAGGTTTTCTAATAGCCTTTGTTTTAGCAGCTCTTATAATATTTCCAATAATTTATTTGATGGAGTACACCGCATTTACCTCTAATGCACTATCACCTATAGGTGCATCTTCCTTTCCAACACTCTCGCTTGTTGGTAAGGATTTAAACAATAATATAATAAATTATGATCAAAGCGGGGTAAACTTTTTCGTGTTTCCAAAAGCAGCATATGTAATAAACAACGATGGATGTTGGCCTCATGGTGGTTTAGTATCGCAGGAACTTTTAGTAATAGGTGCGTATGCATTTCCAGGATATGGTCTGATTTTGGGCATAGTTAATGCGTTCGGTTCGCTTACAGGTTCTACTCCAACGGTAGTTCCAATACCTTATTTCTACTGTGCGCCTCAAAATGCAATAAACTCTATATTTAGTCTTATAAATCTTTATGGGATAATGTCTGTGATGGGCATAATATTTCCGATAATAAACATCTTCATCGCAGTTACAGCAACAATAGGCATCTCTGGACTTATAGGTGGTACTACCAGCATACTCGGACTAACTAAATTATTGTAGTGTTTAATTATGAGATTAAAAATTTTATTAATTATTTTCTTTTTGCTTTCATTAATTGAAATTACCGGAGCATCTCAAACATACTGCAGTGATTTATTTGGAAATATACATGGGATAGTAAGCAGCTCTGTTTATAATCTATCAACATTCAATACATTGTTGTCCTTTACAGGTTTGATTATAATAGCTGTACTGCTTGTAATGTCTCTTATATATGGGCTTGGGGTTGCATTTGGCATAAACAGCTTTAAACAGTTCGCTAAAACCGAATACATAGAGTCATTTGTAAATCTGCTTATACTTATGTTTGCTGCAGGTGCTATATTTTCTGCAAACGGAGTAACCTCATTTTTTTCAAACCTTTCTTCATCTATTCTTCCTAGTTCCCCAACCTCAACTACAACTACGCAGATAACTTCTTCATCTACAGGAATAGAAAATCTTTACCTAATTACCTGCAACAATATTGTAAATGTACAAATACTCACTGGAGTTGTAATAATCTTAGGCTCTTATTTGCAGCTTGTCGGATATCAACTACTCCAAGGTTTAAGCGTTAGCTTCAAGTTTTCAGGAGTAAAAGGTTTTTCACTTGCAAGTTTGCTACCGTCGGTATCATTTACTCCATTCGGTGGCCTTGCCGTTATACAAGGATTTTTGTACACCGAGTTTTCAGCATTATCTGGATTTATAGGAGTTAGCATAGCAACGGTTCTATTGCTTTTTGTAATATACTTCTTATTCCCAATACTATTTTATGTCGGTATATTGTTCCGTTCATTTCCATGGACAAGAGCTGCTGGAGGTTCTCTTATAGCCTTGTTTATATCATTCTTTATAATCTTTCCATCAATACTTTCGGTTTTCACATTTGCTACAGCATCGAACATACTTTCAAATATCTCTTCATTATGTACTAATTACAATCCACAAACAGCTTCTGGCACTTCCTCTTCTGCTATAAGCAATCTTTGTATAACATCTAGTGGCAACAACATAGTTGCATTTGCCCAGCAATTTGGGATAAGCTCTCTTTCCTCAGGTACAACTGGCTCTTTCATTTTAGGTTTCTTGTTTAAAAACGGCGTAGGCTTTGGAGCTAATATTGATTTATATTCCGAAGAAGTAGCCTTCTATGTTTTAATGCTCGTTGGTTTATTTATTTCCTTTTTAATATCTTATGATTTATTAGAGGTCTTTTCAAAACTTTTGGGCTCTCCTTCATTTAGTGGTAAAAAATTATTTAGCAAGATTATATGAGTATAATAGACAATTTGGTTTTGACAACGGTGAACTCCTGTATAAGTAGCGTAAGCTACTTCTTGAGCTCTCCTTATACTGCGTGGTTCTCTGTTGTTGTTATAGCTGTGCTCGCAAGCATGAGCGTTCTTATTCTAATATATGCATTAGCTCCAATAATTAATGCCTCAAATGTAAGGTCATGGACCAAGAATAAAATAATAGATCTTTTAATAACTCTTATTTTAGTAATGGCATTCGGAACGGTATCCACACTTATATGCTCAAGCAATCCTTCTTCATACTTCTCAAGCGCTGGACTTCTTCCTACCGCATGCTCCGCACCTCTGGTCAATAATATATATGCAATATCTTTATGTGATTTGAATCAGTTTAACACATACACGCTGCAGTTCAATCAATATCTATATTATGCATTACTTCTATTTTCCATAACTCCAAAAGTAGGTGCTTCATTAAATGTAGGTCTCTCAGGGACTACATTTTTAGGCTCATTAAATCCTAAATTACAAGTAACTACGGGTCAAGCAGATCTTGATCCGTTTGGAAAGACAAACAAGTTCGATGGTTTTGCAATACCTTTGCTCTATGATTTTGCACTTCTAAATCAGTTAGAGCTTTTATTACTTGCAGCAGCTCCATTGTTATTTGCTCTTTTTATGGCAATAGGTCTTCTAGCACGTTCGTTCGAGATAACCAGAACCTTTGGCAATGGGCTTATGGCCTTTGGAATAGCTCTTGGTTTTATATATCCTATAATAGTAAGCTTAAATTATGGTTTTATGGATTATGCAGTTCAAAATGCACTTACTTTGGGTCTAGGTCCAGGTGTTTCTGCTACCCAGCTTATACTTCCTCTTGCAAATCCTGTAATAACCTTTATATCAACTATAACTGGTTTTGCTCTAGGCAGCAGCTCTCCACTGGGCTTTGCGGCAAATTTAATACCTGAGTATCTATTCATATATATAGGGCTTATAATCGTCGGAATTACAATTATTCCTATGCTTACTTTCACCATAGTTACAACATTTGTATCTGACTTTTCAACTGCCCTAGGTGAGAGATTTGATTTCGGTCAGCTCTTCTTAAGTCTTTTGTGATCAAATGAAACTAAAACAACTTATTTTATTATTTGTTTCTGTTCTTATGATTATCTTACAGTTGTTCTTGGCAGTTTCATACGCTCAAACCTCGACCTCTACTACCTCTATACCTTCTGGAATAACTACCTCATCTACAACTATTCCATACACGAGCTCACCAAGTAGCTCTTCTAGCAGTTCTTCTTACTGTTCTAGTACACAGGTTGTATATCAAAATGCACCTTGGTACTGCAGTCAGATAAATCAAGCTATGATATCTTACTGGACCGAATGGGCTCCTGTGGCTGGCGTTGCTATATTTGTATCTTTTGATATAGCCCTTTTAATTTATATAGCAAGCGTTATACTAGCCGATGAACGAGTCAAGAACTTTGCAGTTTCAGAGTTTTATGAAACTATCGCAACGGCACTGATAGTAATAGGCTTTCTTTCATTGGCCGCAACAATAATGGGTCTTATTCCATCGTTAATAGTTAATGCAAATCCATACTCAACTTCACTCTCATATATAAGCAATACTATTTCATCAACTCAGAGTTTAACCTCTCAATTATTTAGTATAGCTGTAGCTGACCAAAGTTATACTACTACAAATCTACAGGTATGTGTTTCATTCACCTGCTTTACAAATATAATTGGTGTGTTCTCCTTCGCAATAGAGTATCTTTTCTATCTTCCTTCATCAACCCTTATAACATTCTTTCTTGACGGCCTTACCTTTCTTTATGGAGAGTTTTACATTATACTTCTGTTTATGTATGCGGCAATACCTGTTTTCTTAATACCTGGGATAATATTAAGAGCACTACTTCCAACTCGCGCATTAGGCGGACTTATGATAGCTATAGCAATAGGCTTTTATGTAATAATGCCTACATTGTTTTCCGTTGCATTTTACTTTACAAATACGACAGTTATAAACCAGCTAAATGCTGCAACCTCATTTCTTGCAAGGAACTCTGCAGGGGGAGAGGCTCAAATCAATGCCGCATCGCTCAACGGACCTCTTGTAACCGAGGCAAATATAATACAACAAGGTCTTGGGACTTTTTGGATGTCTGTTCTGTTCTATCCATCTCTAATCTTTGCAATGACCTATGCACTAATAACACAGCTTGCTGATTTTATAGGAGGAGCTACTCAAACATCTTCACGTTTTAAGATACTTTGATCATTAAAATAAATATGAAAATAATATAAATTAATGTAATATATAAAGAGAAAGTATAATATAATTGAATTATTATGTATTAAATATCGGTGTAGAAGTGGCAATGAAAATAGATATGTTTATCTTTATAATATTCATAGGGATAAGCGTTGTGCTTGCTGTATTGTCTCTTTCAACTACTAGCGCAATACTTGCGGTAATCTTTGCAATAATCTCGCTTATTTTTTCAGTAATAGGATTTTCTTCTAAATATTACACTTATTTGTATATACCTGCATTCAAGATGAAAAATAGGACCATAACTCTTGATAATGGTGAGATGTTTATTCTTTCGCCTTCTGGAAATTCAATAGTTTTAAGAGGGGAGAATGGAACAGTTGCTTCAGCATACGTTAAAATACCTCTTTATAAATCTTCTACAGAAATGACAGATTCAGAGAAGCTTGATTTTGGCAGAACCTTTAGCAGGGTCATAACATTATCTAAAAATACCACAAAGATCTCATCGGAGATGTTGGTCGTGAATAAAGACGAAGACATCTCAAAAATAAGGTCAAAATTAGACGACACCGCAGAACGCCTAAGGGAAGCAGAGGCAGAAGCTCATCAAAAACCAGAAATGATAAACAGGCTAAAAGGAGAACTTACTATGTGGGAAAATTTAATATCAAACATAAGTGCTTCAAAGTCTCAAGCCTTAGTTACTTATTATATGGTCAGCGCAAATGGAGAAAATGAAGAAGAAGCGACAAGCATAGTTCATCAAAGAGCCGAGGAGCTTGCTGCAGGAATAAGCGCTGCTCTTGGAGTATCGGCGTACATAACTGAGGGCGAAGAACTTCTTTCTTTAATAGAGCCTAACTATATGATACCTGTAGAGACCGTGAACGAGATGATAAGACAAAAAAGCATAGAAGAGGGTATATGAGGTTTTACTATGGATGAACAAACAGTAATGTATCTTGGAATTTCCTGCATACCTCCTTTTGTATTATTAATAAGTGCTTCAAGCCTTGGAGCTATGGGTATTGTAATAGGTATACTTTCAGTTATTGCTGTTGTTATGATACTTTTAATAAATTATGTGGACTTTCTAATATTCCCAGTCGTAACTAGTCTATTGGGGATAAAGATACAACTTTCAAAAGAATACTACTGTCCAAAAGAGCAAAATCGCGTAATAAAATACACCAATGGGATATATTATGCAACTGGCTATCTAACGGCTAATTTATACAATTATGTATTTAGGGAAGAAGGTGTAGAATCTTCTGACGAAGAAGAAATGATTCTTGCACCAGAAAAATGGGAAAGAATAGTTATGAATGTTGATTTTCCATTTAAATTTAATGTGATAACTAACGCTCGTGATGTGCAAAAGTACCGAGAGGACTTAGAAGGTGATAGAGGATTTTTAGAGTTTCAAATCTCAAGAGAATCAAACTCTTCAAATCCAAACCAAATGACCCTTACCGAACTTGAAAGAAAGGTAAGCGTACTTCAGGCAAAGATAGACAGGATGTCATCGGGAGAACTTCCGCTTAACACTATCATGTATCTTGAAACAACGGCAGTAGGCATAAGTGAAAAGGAGGCGACTGACGCTTTAACAAGCCAGCTCAATAGGTTAGAAACAGTTTTTCATACCTTTGATTTAAACATACTTAGGGTTGCTGGGAGAGAGATACATACGCTGCATAAATTAAATTACTCTCTTTTTGACCCTAACATAATGGAAAAGTTATTCAATCATCAAAAATAGAAAAAACATAAATGAAAAGCACACCACTTTAAATATTTATATTTATATTTAAATTATAAAAGAGATTAACAGAATGAGCGGGGAATCCCACACTTTTCAGAGGTGGGATGAAAGCGAATCGCAGATAGGTATATAAAGATAAATTGAAAAAAAGGAGTATGATGGAATTGATAAGAGCATATAAATTTAGGATTTATCCTGATACTAAACGCCAGTCAGAGATAAT